>NZ_SCNZ01000007.1:0-224527 GCF_005502655.1 Burkholderia sp. 4NA327C6
GAAAAAACGGGCGCATGCGCGCCCGTTCCGGACCAACGGGTTCAGCCGTTGCGGCGCGCCTGCGTTTCGGCGGGGCGCAGCTTCGCGGCGAGCTTGTCGAGCACGCCGTTCACGTACTTGTAGCCGTCGGAGCCGCCGAACGTCTTCGCGAGTTCGACAGCTTCATTGATGATCACGCGGTACGGCGTTTCGACGTGGTGCGTGAGCTCGAACGTGGCGATCAGCAGCACGGCGCGTTCGACCGGCGACAGCTGGTCGATCGGGCGGTCGAGCGACGGCGTCAGCGCTTCGACGAGCGTGGCGTGCTCGCGGATCACGCCGTGCAGGATCGCGTCGAGCAGTTCCTTGTCGGCCTTGTCGTACCCGAGCGCGCCGCGCAGTTGCGCGTCGATCTCACCGGAGGACGCGTTCGACAGCAGCCACTGGTACAGCCCCTGCGTCGCCAGCTCGCGCGATTGTCGGCGGGCGCTCTTCTTCATGCGCGCTCCTCTTCGTCGTCTTCTTCCTCTTCGTCCTCGTCCTCGTCGTCGTCGCCGAGCTGGTCGAGGGCCATCGTCAGGTTGGCCATCTCGACGGCGACGCGTGCGGCGTCACGACCTTTTTCGGTCATGCGCGCGACGGCCTGTTCGTCGTTTTCGGTCGTCAGGACCGCGTTCGCGATCGGCAGGTTGAAGTCGAGGCCGATGCGGGTGATGCCCGCGCCGCTCTCGTTCGACACGAGTTCGAAGTGGTAGGTCTCGCCGCGGATCACCGCGCCGAGCGCGATCAGCGCGTCGAACTGGCCGCTTTCCGCGAGCTTCTGCAGCGCGAGCGGGATTTCCAGCGCGCCGGGCACCGACACGAGCAGCACGTCTTCACCGGTGACGCCGAGGCGTTCCAGTTCCTCGACGCACGCGTCGGCGAGGCCGTTGCACACGGGTTCGTTGAAGCGCGATTGCACGATGCCGATACGCAGGCCGTCGCCTTCGAGATTCGGTTGGTATTGTCCGATTTCCATGATCTGGTCCGTGGTGTGGATGAACGGTTATAGGGCGAAAGCGCCGTGGCGGGTTACGCGTGGGACGCCGGGCAGGACGTGGCTTCGCCGCCGGGCATCGGAATGAAGCCCGTGACTTCGAGGCCGTAGCCGGACATGCTGCCCAGCTTGCGCGGATTCGACAGCACCTGCATCTTGCCGACGCCGACATCGCGCAGGATCTGCGCGCCGATGCCGAACGTCTTGAAATCGACCGGCCGGCGCTTGAGCGCAGCGGCCTTTTCTTCCTCGTCGAACGCCTTGAAGACGTCGATCAGGTGTTCCTTCGTATCGCCGCAGTTGAGCAGCACGATCACGCCGAGGTCGCGCTCCGCGATCTCGCGCATCGCGGCGTCGAGTGTCCACGAGTGCGTCGACACGCCCGTCTCGAGCAGGTCGAGCACCGACAGCGGCTCGTGCACGCGCGCCGGCGTATCGACGTCCGGCGACGGCGTGCCGCGCACCAGCGCGATGTGCGGCGAGCCGCTCGGCTGGTCGCGGTACAGCACCGCGCGGAACGTGCCGTGCGCGGTCTGCATCGTACGCTCGGCGATCCGCTCGATGATCGATTCGGTGCGGCTGCGGTACTGGATCAGGTCGGCGATCGTGCCGATCTTCAGGTTGTGTTCCTGCGCGAACTCGATCAGGTCGGGCAGGCGCGCCATCGTGCCGTCGTCCTTGATGATCTCGCAGATCACCGCGGCCGGCGTGAGGCCCGCCAGCGCGGTGAAGTCGCAACCGGCCTCGGTGTGGCCCGCGCGCACGAGCACGCCGCCCGGCTGCGCCATGATCGGGAACACGTGGCCCGGCTGCACGATGTGCTCGGGGCGCACGTCGTGCGCGACCGCCGTGGCGATCGTGTGCGCACGGTCGGCGGCCGAGATGCCCGTCGTCACGCCTTCGGCCGCTTCGATGCTGACCGTGAAGGCAGTGCCGTACTGCGTGCCGTTGCGGTAGGTCATCAGCGGCAGGTGCAGCTGCTTGCAGCGTTCCTGCGTCAATGTCAGACAAACCAGGCCGCGGCCGTACTTGGCCATGAAGTTGATCGCTTCCGGCGTGACGAATTCGGCGGCGATCACGAGGTCGCCCTCGTTTTCGCGGTCTTCTTCGTCGACCAGGATCACCATCCGGCCGGCTTTCAGCTCGGCGATGATGTCGAGCGTGGAGGCGAGCGTCATAAGGGGGCGTGAAAGAGGAAAGTGCGTATTTTACGCCAGCCGGACGACGTTTCGGCTGGCGTGGACCGCGCTCGACCGCCGAGCGCCCCGGAAAGCGCCGCGGCCGGCCTGCGCGGCAGGCCTGGCGTGGCCGCCGCGCATTGGCTGCATGCGCGTGCGGACGGTGGCGGCCCGGGCTTTGCCCGGCCGCGCGTCAGGCGTGCTGGTCGCGCCCGCCCAGGTAGTCGAGCTTGCCGAGCTCGACGCCGCCGTGGCGCAGGATGTCGTACGCGGTCGTCACGTGGAAGAAGAAATTGGGCAGCACGAAGTTCAGCAGGTACGACTGGCCGGTGAACTCGATCGGGCCGACGCGCATCTTCAGCACGATCTGGCGCGTCTCGCTGCCGTCGATCTGCGCGGCGTCGAAGCTTTTCAGGTAGTCGATCGTCTTCTGGATGCGGGCGTGCAGTTCGTCGAAGGTCTGCTCGACGTCCGGGTAGCTGGGGATCTCGGCATCGGCGAGGCGCGCGGCGCAGCCCTTGGCCGTGTCGGTCGCGATATAGACCTGGCGGACGAGCGGCAGCATGTCCGGGTACAGGCGGGCGCCGATGAACACCGACGGATCGATCTGCTTTTCGGCCGCATGCGCCTGCGCCTTGCCGAGAATGTGCTGAAGATTGGTCAGGCCACGGATCAGGACAGGCACCGAGGCCTGATACATCGAAATGGACATGGGGACGACTCCTTGAGGAAGAGGGTGACCAATACGCGGCCGCGCCGCGCGTTGCGGCGCCGGAACCGCTGTCGACGCATCTTAGCGCGGCGGCATGACCCGTGCGCGTCGTTGGCCATTCGGCCAGATGTCGGCGCGGGCAGGCGAGCGTCGAGCGCAGGCATCGTGGCTTCGACCGGCGACGCGCGGCGCGAAATGGGGTGAGAGATCCGGTTGATCGAGAACGCGCAGCCGCCCGCGCGATCGTCGACCGCGTTGACGGTCGGGCTCACGCCGTTGACCGTGATCGACCCGTTCAGTGCGTGGCGTCGGGCGGTGCGAAGCGCGCGAGGATCCGCAGGTCGTCGCCGACCCGCTCGATTCCGTGGAACGACAGCCGCGTACGCGCGTCGAGGTTCGCCGGCGCGGCGAGGTCGAACATGCCGGCCGCATCGGCGCCCAGCAGGCTCGGCGCGAGGTAGACGAGCAATTCGTCGACGCACTGCTCGCGCAGCAGCGAGCCGTTCAGCTTGTGGCCGGCCTCGACGTGCAGCTCGTTGACGCCGCGCGCGCCAAGCGCCGCGAGCATCGCGGGCAGGTCGACCTTGCCTTGCGCGTTCGCGATCGGCACGATTTCCGCGCCACGCGCCTTCAGCACGTTCGCGCGCACTTCGCCGGCGGCGTCGAGCCGGCCGCAGAAGATCAGCAGCGGCGCACCCTCGAGCAGCCGCGCATCGAGCGGCAGGTCGAGGCGGCTGTCCACCAGGATGCGCTGCGGCTGGCGCGGCGTGTCGATGCCGCGCACGGTCAGCAGCGGGTTGTCTTCACGCACGGTACCGATGCCGGTGAGGATCGCGCAGGCGCGCGCACGCCATGCATGCCCGTCGAGGCGCGCGGCCTCGCCGGTGATCCACTGGCTTTCGCCGGACGGCAGCGCGGTGCGGCCGTCGAGCGACGCGGCGGTCTTCATCCGCACCCACGGGCGGCCGCGTGTCATCCGCGACACGAAGCCGACGTTCAGTTCACCCGCTTCGTGCGCGAGCAGCCCGCAGCGCACGTCGATGCCCGCGTCGCGCAGCATGCCGAGGCCGCGCCCCGACACCTGCGGGTTCGGGTCTTCCATCGCGGCGACGACTTTCGCGACACGCGCTTCGATCAGCGCGTTCGCGCACGGCGGCGTGCGGCCGAAGTGGCTGCACGGTTCGAGCGTCACGTAGACGGTCGAACCGGCGACGTCGTAGCCGCGCGAACGCGCGTCTTTCAGCGCCTGCACTTCCGCGTGATCCTGGCCGGCCGGCTGCGTGAAGCCTTCGCCGATCACGTCGCCGTCCTTGACGATCACGCAGCCGACACGCGGGTTCGGCGCCGTCGTATACATGCCGCGCGCGGCGAGCGCGAGCGCGCGCTGCATGTGGGCGAAATCGGTATCCGAGAACATGCGCGCGGCCCCGGGTCAGGCGGCGAGTGCCGCGAATGCGCGGCGCGCGGCCGCGAGCGTCGCGTCGATCACCGCGTCGTCGTGCGTGCTCGACACGAAGCCGGCCTCGTACGCGGACGGCGCGAAGTACACGCCTTCGTCCAGCATCAGGTGGAAGAAGCGGTTGAAGCGCTCGGTGTCGCTCTTCGTCACTTCGGCGAAGCTCGCCGGCACGCGTTCGGCGAAGTAGAGGCCGAACATCGCGCCGATCGAGTCGGCCGCGAACGGCACGCCGGCCGCACGCGCTTCGGCCGCGAGGCCGTCGGCGAGACGCTTCGTCTGTGCGGTGAGCGCGTCGTAGAAGCCGGGCGCCTGAATCAGTTGCAGCGTCTTCAGGCCAGCCGCGACCGCGATCGGGTTGCCCGACAGCGTGCCGGCCTGGTAGACGCCGCCGAGCGGCGCGAGGTGGGCCATGATGTCGCGGCGGCCGCCGAACGCGGCAGCCGGCATCCCGCCGCCGATCACCTTGCCGAGGCAGGTGAGGTCGGCCGTGATCCCGTAGTAGGCCTGCGCGCCGCCGAGCGCGACGCGGAACCCGCACATCACTTCGTCGAAGATCAGCACGGCGCCGTGCTTCGTGCACAGCGCGCGCAGCGCGTTCAGGAATTCGGGCGTACCGCGCACGAGGTTCATGTTGCCTGCGACCGGTTCGACGATCACGGCGGCGATCTCGTCGCCGAACGCGCCGAACGCTTCTTCGAGCGCGGCGACGTTGTTGTATTCGAGGACGGTCGTGTGCTTCGCGATGTCGGCGGGCACGCCGGCCGACGTCGGGTTGCCGAACGTCAGCAGGCCCGAGCCGGCCTTGACCAGCAGGCTGTCCGCGTGGCCGTGGTAGCAGCCTTCGAACTTGACGATGCGGCTGCGGCCCGTGAAGCCGCGCGCGAGACGCAGCGCGCTCATCGTGGCTTCGGTGCCGCTCGACACCATCCGCACCTGCTCGATCGACGGCACGAGCTTGCAGATTTCCTCGGCGATCTCGATCTCGGCTTCGGTCGGCGCGCCGAACGAGAAGCCGTCGGCGAGCACGTTCTGCACGGCCGACAGCACTTCCGGATGGACGTGGCCGACGATCATCGGGCCCCACGAGCCGATGTAGTCGATGTACTGCTTGCCGTCGGCATCCCAGAAGTACGGGCCTTGTGCGCGAGCAACGAAGCGCGGCGTGCCGCCGACCGAACGGAATGCGCGCACCGGCGAGTTGACGCCGCCGGGAATGGTTTTCTGGGCGCGTTCGAAGAGGATCTGGTTGTTGGACATGGACGAAACCTGCGAGAGAAGGGCGCGGGAGCCTGTGCACGGGCCGCGGCGCCTGGGCGGAACGATCGTCCGATTGTACCGGAGACGCGCGCGGCGAGCCGGCGGCGCGGTCTGCGGCGTATCGGCGCGCGAGGGATCGCGCGGGCCGGGAAGGAACAGGGGGATTCGGCCCCGTTATCGATCCGGCAACGGCGGCGGCTTGCGCTTGCCGGTCAGCTCGGCCCAGCGCTTCTCGAGCGGGCCTTCGACCATCGGCTTGATCACCGTGCCGGAGCTCTGCGCATCCCAGGTCTGCACCGAATACGGATGGACGCGCAGCGCGTCGCGCGCGATCACGACGTCCTGGTGCGCGTCGACCAGCCAGTCGTACACGAAGTCGATGCACAGCCGGTAGCCGCGCTTCGTCGACGGATCGGGCACCTCGTACGGCGCGCGCGTCACGTAGCCTGAGCCGAACACGCCCTTGGGCTCCTTCGCGACGCGATGCAGGAACACGCGGTCGCCCGGGAGGATGCCGCGCGCGAAGCCGCAGCCCCACACGTCATGTACGGCCTCGCCGGCCTTCACGCGCGCGGCGACGTCGGGCAGCTCGGGCCATGGCCATTTCTTGGGGCTCCAGATCAACAGGAAGGCGGTCATCGGTTCGGTCGTGCGCTGTATTGGTCAGACAAGAAGAGAGGAGGCGCTGCAAGCTTAATCGAATCCATGCTCTCGATCCCGCATGGCGGGTGCCGCACAGTGACTTTCGGGCCTGCTGCGCACTCACGCCGCCAGCAAGCAAAAAAGTTGCGCGTACAATCATGGGCCTGGGCGCGCCGTTCGCGGCGCGGCCGGCCGTCTTCACCGCCACGCGCGCCCCGATGCGCGCGGGCTCCATTCCGGATACCCATGTCTCACGTCATCCGACGCCGGCCCGATGCCCGGCTGATCCTGTTGCTCGGCGCGCTCGCCGCCTGCGGGCCGATCGCTACCGACATGTACCTGCCGAGCCTGCCGTCGATCGCCCACGGCTTCTCCGTCAGCCCCGGCGCCGCGCAGCGCACGCTCACGAGCTTCATGGCCGGCTTCTCGGTCGGGATGCTGCTGTACGGTCCGCTGTCCGACACGTGGGGCCGACGCCCCGTGCTGCTCGGCGGTATCGCGCTGTTCACGCTCGCGAGCATCGGCTGCTTCGTGTCGACGTCGATCGACATGCTGATCCTCGTGCGCTTCCTGCAGGCGCTTGGCGCCGGCGCGGCATCGGTGCTGTCGCGTGCGATCGCGCGCGACGCGCATGAGCCGACCGACGCGGCGAAGGTGCTGTCGATGGTGGCGATCGTCACCGCGGTCGGGCCGCTGCTCGCGCCGCTGATCGGCGGTCAGATCCTGCGCTTCTCCGGTTGGCGCGGCGTATTCGTCGTGCTGGCCGTGTTCGGTGCGATATGCGCGACGACCGCGTACTTGCGCGTGCCCGAGACCTGGCCGAAGGAGCGGCGCAAGAGCGCGGCCGTTCTCGCGTCGTTCGCGTCATACGGGCGCATCCTGTCCGATCCCGTCGCCTGGGGGCACATGCTGTGCGGCGGGATGGCGTTCGCGTCGATGTTCTCGTACATCACCGCCACGCCGTTCGTGTACATCGAGTATTTCCACGTGTCGCCGCAACACTACGGGCTGCTGTTCGGCCTGAACGTCGTCGGCATCATGATCGGCAACTTCGCGAACACGCGGCTCGTCGGTCGCCTCGGTTCGCTGCGCATCATCGCGGCCGCGTCGCTCGTGAGTTGCATCGCGTCGCTCGCGGTCGCGCTCGTCGCGCTGACCGGGTGGGGCGGGCTGTGGTCGATCGTCGTGTGCCTGTTCTTCGTCGTCGGCGTGGTCGGGATCCTCTCCGCGAACTGCACGACCGACCTCATGCATCGCTATCCGCACAACGCGGGCGCGTCGGCGGCCGTGTTCGGCGCGATGCAGTTGGCGCTCGGCGCGCTCGCGAGCGTCGCGATCGGCGCACTCGCGGACGGCACGCCGTTCGCGATGGGCGTGACGATCGGTGTTTCGGGCGTGCTGTGTCTCGCCGGACGCTACCTCGTGCTGCGCTGGCATGGTCGGCCCGTGAAAGCGGGCGCTTGAGCCGCGTGGCCAGCCGGGCCGCACAATGAAAAACGCCACCGTGCGCGCTGCGCCGGTGGCGTTCTCGTTTGGAACGCGGCAAGCGGCTGCTGCCGCGCCGCGTCAATCCCGCGCGACGTCCTTCGCCGCCGGCGACGCACCGTGGCTCAGCCAGTCGAGCACGTCGGCCGTCTCGTCGTCGCTCGCGCGTGCCCTCGCCTGTGCGACGGCCTCGGGCAGTTCGCCGTTGGTCGACGCGCGACGGATCGCGACGCCGACCGCGAGGATGTCGATCATCAGCAGATGCAGGATTCGCGAGATCATCGACAACTGCGATTCGCGCATCTCGATGTGGTCGGTCTCGAGCGCGACGGTCGCGCGTTTCGCGAGCGGCGTGTTGCTCGACGTGATCGCGATCACCTTCGCGCCGGCCTGCATCGCGACGTCGAGCACGCGCAGCAGCTCCGGCGCGCGCCCCGACTTCGACACCGCGACGATCACGTCGCCCTTGCCGAGCAGCGCGGCCGATGCGGCCTGCATGTACAGGTCGCCGTACGCGATCGTCGGAATCCCGAAGCGGAAGAACTTGTAGTGCGCGTCCTGCGCGACGATGTTCGAGTTGCCGAGCCCGTAGAACTCGATGCGGCGTGCGCTGTTCAGGATCTCGATCGCGTTCTCGACGTGCTCGAAATTCAGGTGCTCGCGCAGCTGCAGGATCGCGGACACCGTGTTGTCGAGCACCTTCGCGCCGAAGTCGGTGGCCGTGTCGCCGAGATGCACCTGGCTGTGGCTCATCGGGATCGTGCCGGTGAGGCCGGTCGCCAGCTTCAGCTTGAAGTCGGACAGCCCCTGGCAGCCGAGCGAGCGGCAGAAGCGGATCACCGTCGGCTGGCTCACGTCGGCCTTGCGTGCGATGTCGACGATCGGATCGTTGATGATCGAGCGTGGATGATTCAGCGCGAGATCGGCGACGCGGCGCTCGGCCGGCGTCAGTGCGTCACGCATCTGGCGGATCCGCTCGAACACGGCCGACGACGCACCGCCCGAACGATTCGACAACTGCTCCGCGAGGATCGCCGATACGCCGAGGAACGCCGGGTATTCAGCGGTGATCAGGTAGGTCGGGATGTTCTCGAGGTAGTGCGTGAAGCGGCCCTTCGCCTCGAAGCGCGCGCGGAACGACGAGCGCGTGAACAGCTCGCCCAGCTTCAGCGCGACGCCGCCGCCGATGTACACGCCGCCGAGCGCGCCGAGCGTCAGCGCGACGCTGCCCGCGAACGCGCCGAGAATCCCGCAGAAGCACTCGACCGTCTCGAGCGCGAGTGCGTCGCCCGCATGCGCGCGCTCGACGATCTCGACCGTGTCGACGGACGCGGCCACGCGCTTCTTGTCGCGCGTGGCGAGCGCACGATAGATGATCTCCATGCCGGGGCCGGCGCACACGCGCTCGAACGACACGTGCGGAAACTTCTTGCGCGCGTATTGCAGCACGAGATCCTCGCGCTCGTCCTGCGGCGCGAACGATGCGTGACCGCCTTCGCTGCCGAGCGCGATCCAGCGGTCGTCGGCCGGAATCAGGCCCGACACGCCGAGCCCGGTGCCGGGCCCGAGCAGGCCGATCACGCTGTTCTGGCGGCGCGTGCCGCCGCCAACCTGCACGCGCTGCGCGTCGGTCAGGCCGGGCAGCGCCATCGCGAGCGCGGTGAAATCGTTGACGACGAGCAGCGTGTCGAAGCCGAGCGCGCGTCGCGTCGCCTCGATCGAGAAGCTCCAGTCGTGGTTGGTCATCGTGACCTGGTCGCCGTCGACCGGGTTCGCGATCGCGATCGCCGCGTGGTTCACGCGGCTGATCTTCACATCCTTCAGATACTTGCGGATCGCGTCGGTGATCGTCGGGTAATCGGCGCCGGGATAGACGCGGATCTGCGTGATCTCGCCCGGGCCGGTTTCCAGCGCGAAGCGCGCGTTGGTGCCGCCGACGTCCGCGAGCAGGCGCGGGCCGTCGGCATGCTGGCCTGCGACGGCCGCCTTACTTTGCGCACCAGTAGACATCGAGCTGGGTCCCCTTGTCGTTGGCCAGTTGGGAAATCGCGTTCTTCTGCAGCGATGCGGCTGCGGCGTCGAGCACCGCGCGTTTGCGTTCGCCCGCGATCAGCAGGAACAGCCGGTCGACGCGCTTGAGCGCATCGAGCGAGAAGCTCACGCGTGCATGCGGCGCAGCGCCGGGATGGACGGCGACGAAGCGCTCGGGCGTCGTGATCGCGTGATCCCATTCGGGCGCATCGGCGAAGATCGACGCGGTATGGCCGTCCTCGCCCATGCCGAGCACCGCGACGGTCGGCACGCGGTAGTCGGCGTTCGCGTTCAGCGCGGCGACGTGCGCGTCGAGCGCGGCGCGCGTGTCGACGAGCGGCAGGAAGCGGGCAGGGGCGGCTGCGTGCTGCAGCAGCGTGTCGCGCACGAGGTGCGCGTTGCTGGCGGCATCGTCCTCCGGCACCCAGCGGTCGTCGACCAGCGTCACGTCGACGCCGGCCCAGTCGAGCGCCGCGTGCGACAGCGTTTGCAGGAACGGGCGCGGGCTCGTGCCGCCGGACACCGCGAGCGTCGGGCGCGCGGGGCCGGCGAGCGCGGCGCGCAGCGCATCGCCGACGGCGCGCGCGAGCGCTTCGCTTTGCGCTTCCTGGGTGTCGAAAGCGTGAATCTCGATCACATCTCCTCCGGACTGCTTTGTCTGTTCAAATCGTACGAATCGTGGAGCACGTTGCCGCGCACGCTGGCGTGCGCGGCAACGGTTTGCATCAGTTCTCTTCTTCGAGCCAGCAGGTGTCGTGCTGCGCGAGCATCGCGCTCGCCGCGGCCGGCCCCCACGTGCCTGCCGCGTAGGGCTTCGGCGGCTTCAGCGTGCGCGCCCATTCGTTCAGGATAGGCTCGACCCAGCGCCATGCGGCTTCCTGTTCGTCGCGGCGCACGAAGAGGGCGAGACGGCCGTTGATCACGTCGAGCAGCAGGCGCTGGTACGCCTCCATCTGCCCTTCCTTGAAGAACTGGTCGAACGCGAGGTCGAGGTGCACGCTCGCGAGGTTCATCCCTTCGCCGGGCTGCTTCGCGAGGCAGTACAGGCGGATCGTCTCGTTCGGCTGCAGCCGGATCACGAGGCGGTTCGAACCGGGGCGCAGCGCGGTCGGCCCGAGCGCCGAATGCGGCACCGGGCGGAAATTGACGACGATCTCCGCGACGCGATCGGCCAGCCGCTTGCCGGTGCGCAGGAAGAACGGCACGCCGGCCCAGCGCCAGTTCTCGATCTCGACCTTCAGCGCGACGAAGGTTTCGGTCTGGCTGTCGGGCTTCACGCCCGGCTCGGTCGCGTAGGCCGGCACCTGCGCGCCCTTGATCACGCCCGCATGATACTGGCCGCGCACGGCCACCTTGCCGATGTCGCGCGGATCGACGGGCTTCAGCGCGCGCAGCACGCGCAGCTTTTCGTCGCGCACCGAATCCGAATCCATCGAATGCGGCGGCTCCATCGCGACGATCGACAGCAACTGCAGCAGGTGGTTCTGCACCATGTCGCGCAGCGCGCCGGTATTGTCGTAGAAATCGCCGCGCGCCTCGACGCCGAGCTCCTCGGCGATCGTGATCTGGATGCTCTCGACCCATTCGCGGCGCCACAGCGGCTCGAACAGCGCATTGCCGAAGCGCAGCGCGAGCAGGTTCTGCACGGGTTCTTTGCCGAGGTAGTGGTCGATCCGGTAGATCTGGCCTTCCGCGAAGATCTCGCCGACCGCGTCGTTGATCGCGTTCGACGACTTCAGGTCGTAGCCGAGCGGCTTCTCGAGCACGATGCGCGAGCCTTCGCTCAGGCCGACCGCCGCGAGCGCCTTGCAGATCGGCACGAACAGCGACGGGCCCGTTGCCAGATAGAACACGCGGATGCCGGGCAGCGATGCCACCGCGTCGCGCAGCACGACGTAGTCTTCCGCGCGGCCGAGATCGAGGTGCACGTACTCGATGCGATCGAGGAAGGACTTCCACGCAGCTTCGTCGAACGCCTTGCCGGCGGCCTTGGCCGCGTGCGGCTTCACGTGCGTGTCGACCCATTCGAGATAGGACGCCCGATCCGATTCATGACGCGCCACGGCGACGATCCGGCCGCTCTCCGCCAGCATGTTCGCACGGTGCGCTTCGAACAGCGCAGGCAGGATCTTGCGCATCGACAGATCGCCGGTGCCGCCGAAAAGTACGAAGGTAAAGCTGGAATCGGTATGCATGTGTCTCCGCCGTGTTGGGGGTGCCCGGAAGCGATCCGTAGTGCGATAAAAATATTTTTGACACTGAATTGTAGTTTAACTACAATCCGCCGCAAGGGGTAGCACCTGGGTGAAGAAAAAAAGAAGTGCGGTCGATGAACTGCGCGAGCTTCGCCTTCGGGAACGCCTTGTGCCGAATGTTATCGGACATTGACGGCGCGCATCGTCAGCGCGGCGTCGGCCCCGGGCTCGCGCCGCATCATCGCGGCGGGCCAGAAACACAAAGAGGAGACACGCCGTTGAATCTCGATTCACGCTTTCTGTAAGAGCCCGGCCGGTCATCGGCCCCGTACGCTGCATGCGTCCCGCGGCTCGATTTCCCCGTCGTTATCAAGAAGCCGGTTCCCCGTCCGGGAACCTCACGAGTTGATTCAGTCTGGAGGAGATAAGTAATGAAAGTTCGCTCGATCATGGGCGCGCTCTGCGCCGCAGGTCTGATGGCTGGCGCCGTGGCGGCGCAGGCAGCCGAGAATGTGACGGTGCTGCACTGGTGGACCTCGGGTGGCGAGTCGAAGGCCGTCGGCGTGCTGAAGGACGACGTGCAGAAGCAGGGCTACGTGTGGAAGGACTTCGCGGTCGCGGGCGGCGCTGGCGCCGCGGCCATGACCGCGCTGAAGACCAAGGTGATCAGCGGCGACGCACCGTCGGCCGCGCAGATCAAGGGCCCGCTGATCCAGGACTGGGCCGACCAGGGCGTGCTCGTCAACATCGATTCCGCTGCCGGCGACTGGAAGCAGAACCTTCCGCCGGAAATCGACAAGATCATCAAGTACAAGGGCCACACCGTCGCGGCGCCGTTCTCGGTGCACCGCGTGAACTGGCTGTACATCAACAAGGCCGCGCTCGACAAGGTCGGTGCGAAGGTGCCCACCACCTGGCCTGAATTCTTCGCGGTGGCCGACAAGCTGAAGGCCGCGGGCATCCAGCCGGTCGCGATGGGCGGCCAGCCGTGGCAGGACCTGACGCTGTGGGAAGACGTCGTGCTGTCGCAGGGCCCGGCGTTCTACAAGAAGGCACTGGTCGACCTCGACCAGGCGACGCTGACCTCGCCGCAGATGCTGTCCGTGTTCGACACGGTGCGCAAGATCCAGGGCTACTTCGATACCGGCCGTAACGGCCGCGACTGGAACCTCGCGACCGCGATGGTGATCAACGGCAAGGCCGGCATGCAGTTCATGGGCGACTGGGCGAAGGGCGAGTTCGAGAACGCCGGCAAGAAGGCGGGCAAGGACTACATCTGCGCGGCGGTGCCGGGCACGGCGAATGCGTACACGTTCAACGTCGATTCGTTCGTGTTCTTCCAGCAGAAGGGCGAGAAGGCGGCAACGCCGGGCCAGCTCGCGCTCGCGAAGACGATCATGACGCCGGACTTCCAGGAACAGTTCAGCCTGCTGAAGGGTTCGGTGCCGGTACGCCTCGGCGTGAAGATGGACAAGTTCGACGACTGCGCGAAGAAGTCGTACGCCGACGAGCAGACCGCGATCAAGTCGGGCGGCTTCGTTCCGTCGCTCGCGCACGGGATGGCGCAGAGCGACGCGACCGCCGGCGCGATCACGGACGTCGTGACGAAGTTCATGAACTCGCAGCAGGATTCGAAGAGCGCGGTCGCCGCGCTCGCGAAGGCCGCGAAGGTCAAGTAACGCGCGACAGGCGCCCGGCCGGAAACGCTTCATCGGCCGGGCGTTTTTGCATGTGCAGCAAACGGGCTCGCCCGCGAAGCCCGTGCCGTACCCGGCGCCGGCCCGGCCTGCGTCGCCCTCGTTCCAGGAGTCGAATCAAGTGGCTGCCCCTCTTAGCGGAAACGGATCCGGCGCTGCCGCCGCGCGGCGTACGTCGCCGATGTCGGCCTTCGCCGATCGCTGGATCCCGAAGCTCGTGCTTGCGCCGAGCGTCGCGATCGCCGTGGTGTTCATCTACGGCTTCATCCTGATTACCGGCTATCTGTCGCTGACCAATTCGCGGCTGTTGCCGAACTACGAATTCGACGGCTTCGGCCGTTACTCGGATCTGTTCCAGAACGACGTATGGTGGACGTCCGCCGCGAATCTCGGCTGGTTCGGGATCCCGTTCATCGTGATCTGCGTCGCGCTCGGGCTGTTCCTCGCGATCCTGCTCGACCAGCGGATCCGCAATGAAGGCGCGCTGCGCGCCGTCTTCCTCTATCCGATGGCGCTGTCGTTCATCGTCACCGGCACCGCCTGGCAGTGGATCCTGAACCCGGGCCTCGGCCTCGAGAAGGTGATGCACGACTGGGGCTGGACGAGCTTCTCGTTCGGCTGGCTCGACGATCCGGACAAGGCGATCTTCTGCGTGGTGATCGCGGCTGTGTGGCAGTCGACCGGCTTCGTGATGGCGCTGTTTCTCGCGGGGCTGCGCGGTGTCGACGCGGAGATCTTCAAGGCCGCGCAGGTGGACGGCGCGACGCTGCCGACCATTTACCGCAAGATCGTGATTCCGAGCATGCGCCCGGTGTTCTTCTCGGTGCTGCTGATCCTCTGCCACATCACGATCAAGACCTTCGACCTCGTCGTCGCGCTGACGGCGGGCGGCCCGGGCACGTCGTCGTCGCTGCCGGCCATGTTCATGTACACGTTTTCGTTCAACCGCGGCCAGCTCGGGCTCGGCGCGGCGTCCTCGGTGATGATGCTCGCGACCGTGGTCGCGGTGCTGGTGCCGCTGATGTATATGGAATCGAGGAGCACCCGCAATGCAGCCTAAGATGACGATCAGCCGGGCAGTGATCTATGCGGCACTGATCCTGTTCGCGCTGTATTTCCTGTTTCCGATCTACGTGATGCTGTCGACGTCGTTCAAGGATCTCGACCAGCTGCGCACCGGCAACCTGCTGACGCCGCCCACCACGTGGACCGTCGACCCGTGGGTGAAGGCATGGAGCGGCGCGTGCACCGGCGTGCGCTGCGACGGCATGAAGCCGTTCTTCCTGAACTCGCTGCAGATGGTGATCCCGGCCGTGCTGATCTCGTCGCTGATCGGCGCGTTCAACGGCTATGTGCTTACGCACTGGCGCTTTCGCGGCGCGGATGCGCTGTTCACGATGATGCTGGTCGGCTGCTTCATCCCGTTCCAGGTGATCCTGCTGCCGATGGCGCGCCTGCAGGGGATGCTCGGCCTCGCCAACACGATTCCGGGCCTCGTGTTCGTGCACGTCGTGTACGGCATCGCGTTCACGACGATGTTCTTCCGCAACTTCTACGTGAGCGTGCCGGCCGAGCTCGTGAAGGCCGCGCGCATCGACGGCGCGGGCTTCTTCACGATCTTCACGAAGATCCTGCTGCCGGTGTCGCTGCCGATCTTCATGGTGTGCCTGATCTGGCAATTCACGCAGATCTGGAACGACTTCCTGTTCGGGATCGTGTTCTCCGGCGTCGATTCGATGCCGATCACGGTTGCGCTGAACAACCTCGTCAACACGTCGACGGGCGTGAAGGAATACAACGTCGACATGGCGGGCGCGATCATCGCCGCGCTGCCGACGCTGCTCGTCTACATTGTCGCCGGCCGCTATTTCGTGCGCGGGCTGACGGCGGGCGCGGTGAAGGGGTAAGCGCGGTTTCATCCGATACGACGAACCGGCCGCGCCTCGCGCGCGGCGCATCGAAACGAACCCGACGCGGCGCCGGAGTGCGCCGCGCGAGACGAGACAGAGGATTCACAGCATGGCAAGCCTTTCCATCCGTGACGTGTACAAGACCTACCCGAACGGGGTGCCGGTCCTGAAGGGTGTCGACATCGAGATCGAGGACGGACAGTTCCTGATCCTGGTCGGCGGGTCGGGCTGCGGGAAGTCGACGCTGCTCAACATGATCGCCGGGCTCGAGACCGTGACGAGCGGCGAGATCTGCATCGACGGCAAGGTCGTCAACGACTTGTCGCCGAAGGATCGCGACATCGCGATGGTGTTCCAGTCGTACGCACTGTACCCGTCGATGACGGTGCGCGAGAACATCTCGTTCGGCCTGAACATCCGCAAGGTGCCGAAGAGCGAGCAGCAGCAGATCGTCGACCGCGTGTCGCAGATGCTGCAGATCCAGCACCTGCTCGACCGCAAGCCGGGCCAGCTGTCGGGCGGCCAGCGCCAGCGCGTCGCAATGGGCCGTGCGCTCGCACGCGATCCGTCGCTGTTCCTGTTCGACGAACCGCTGTCGAACCTCGACGCGAAGCTGCGCATCGAGATGCGTGCCGAAATCAAGCTGCTGCACCAGCGCCTCGGCACGACGATCGTCTACGTGACGCACGACCAGATCGAGGCGATGACGCTCGGCGACCGGAT
The DNA here is from genome assembly GCF_005502655.1 of Burkholderia sp. 4NA327C6. Lineage (NCBI taxonomy): Bacteria > Pseudomonadati > Pseudomonadota > Betaproteobacteria > Burkholderiales > Burkholderiaceae > Burkholderia > Burkholderia sp. 4NA327C6. The sequence continues at coordinate 16,305 of NZ_SCNZ01000007.1, forward strand.
CGCGGTGATGAAGGACGGCGTGGTCCAGCAGTTCGGCGCGCCGCAGGAGATCTACGATTCGCCGTCGAACCTGTTCGTCGCGGGCTTCATCGGCGCGCCGCCGATGAACTTCATCAACGGCAAGCTGGTCGAGCAGGGCAGCGGGATCGCGCTCGAAGTCGACACGGGCGTCAAGCGCGGCGCGCTGAACTTGCCGTTCGACGCGGCGAAGCTGAAGTCGCACGTCGGCCGCGAAGTGATCCTGGGCCTGCGGCCGGAGCGCATCACCGACGTGCGCCACGCGCACAACGGCGACGCGTCGCATCTGCAACCGTTCGACGTGCGCGTCGACGTGACCGAGCCGACCGGGCCGGACACGCACGTGTTCGCGCAGGTGAACGGCAAGCGCATCGTGAGCCGCGTGCATCCGGCCGCGAACCCGCAGCCCGACCAGACGCTGTCGCTGCTGTTCGACGTGTCGAAGGCGGTGCTGTTCGATCCGGCGTCGGAGGAGCGGATCGCGTGACGCGGTCCATGCGCTGAATGAAGAAGGGGCCGTTTCGAGACGGCCCCTTTCGTTTGCGCATGCGGGTGCGGCGTCAATGCGTCAATGCGGCAGCCTGACGTCGAACTTGAACGTCGCGAGCCGCGCGACGAGGATGAAGCCGGTCGCGAGCAGCACGCTGTACACCGAGTCGAACTGCAGCCACACGAGCAGCAGGTAGAACCAGCAGCCGACGAACGCGCAGGTCGCATACGGCCGCGAATCGCGCAGGATCAGCGGGATGTCGTTGCACAACACGTCGCGGACGATCCCGCCGACCACGCCCGTGATCACGCCCATCATCACCGCGATGAAGCGCGGCATCTCGGCGTCGAGCGCGATCGCCGTGCCCGAGATGCTGAAGATCCCGAGCCCGATCGCATCGGCCACGAGCAGCAACCGCTCGGCCGACAGCCGCGACAACATCCGCAGCACGAACGGCGCGAACAGCGCGAGCACGAAGATCGCGATCACGTAGTCGTCGTGCACGACCCAGTAGAACGGCCGGCGCTCGAGCAGGATGTCGCGCAGCGTGCCGCCGCCGAACGCGGTGGCGAGCGCGACGACGAACGTGCCGACCGAGTCGAGGCGGTTCTTGCGCGCCTCGATGAAGCCCGAGATCGCAAAGGCCAGCGTGGCGATCGCCTCCAGTACCGCGATCGCGAGCGTCAGCCTAGGATGCGGCACGCGGCCCCCGGTCGGCCGGTGTCGCGAACGGCTGCAGCAGCACCAGCACCGCGCCCGCGCCGCCGTCGTTGCCGCGCGCCTCGCAGAACGCGATCACTTCTTCCTTCTGCACGAGCCATGCGCGCACCTTGCCCTTCAGCACGGGTTCCTTGCCGATCGAGCCGAGCCCCTTGCCGTGGATCACCCGCAGGCAGCGCAGCCCTTTCTTGCCGGCTTCGCGGATGAACTCGGCGAGCGCGTCGCGCGCCTCGTCGCGCCGCATGCCGTGCAGGTCGATCTGCGCCTGCACGATCCATGCGCCGCTCCTCAGCTTGCGCACGACGTCGCGGCTGATGCCGGGGCGGTGGTAGTACAGCGAGTCGTCGCTGTCGAGCAGCGTCTCGGGATCGAATTCGTCGGATAGCGTCGCGTTCAGCACGGCTTCCTCGTCGCGCTGCGTCTGCTTCGGCACCGGGTCGGGCGGCGTGCGGCCGGCCGCCGCGCGCGGCGGCGCGTTCAGCGGCTGGATCGCGCCGATCTCGTTGCGGAACAGGTTCGCGTCGGCTTCTGCCTTGCGCTCGGCCTTGGCCGTTTCGACGCGCGCGCGTTCGCGGCGATCGGCCTCGCCTTGCAGCGACTTGCGCAATGCGCCGAGGCCCGCGAGCCCCTGGCCGCGCAACGCGGCCGCATCGAGCGCGGGCGGCGGCGCTTCGGGCGCCGGGGTCACGGGGCGGGCAGCGATCGTCCGCTTCGCGGGATCGCTCGGATGGGGCTGGTTCTTCGCCATGATTCGGTAACGGGGCAAGCGCGTTCGGGCGCGCGGGCAGAAAAAAAGCCGCTGCGCGGCGGCAGCGGCTTTCCGGTCGAGCCCGCTTCGCGGCAGCGGACGCCATTGTAGCGCCCGGCGCGGCAAGGCTCGCGGCTTACTTCTTGTCGTGCAGGCTTTCGAGGTAGCGCTGTGCGTCGAGCGCGGCCATGCAGCCCGTGCCGGCGCTGGTGATCGCCTGGCGGTACACGTTGTCCTGCACGTCGCCCGCGGCGAACACGCCCGGCACGCTCGTCGAGGTTGCGTTGCCGTGCAGGCCGCTCTTCGTCAGGATGTAGCCGTCCTTCATCTCGAGCTGGCCCTGGAACAGGTCGGTGTTCGGCTTGTGGCCGATCGCCACGAACACACCCTGCACGTGCAGGTCTTCCGTTGCGCCGGTCTTCACGTTCTTGATGCGCAGGCCGGTGACGCCCGACTCCTCGCCCGTCACTTCGTCGAGCACGTGATCCCACTTGATCACGACGGCGCCTTCCTTTTCCTTCTCCAGCAGGCGGTCGATCAGGATCGGCTCCGCGCGGAACTTGTCGCGGCGGTGGATCACCGTGACCTTCTTCGCGATGCCCGTCAGGTAGAGCGCTTCCTCGACGGCCGTGTTGCCGCCGCCGATCACCGCGACTTCCTGACCGCGATAGAAGAAGCCGTCGCAGGTCGCGCAGGCCGACACGCCCTTGCCCATGAACGCTTCTTCGGACGGCAGGCCGAGATACTGCGCGGACGCGCCGGTCGCGATGATCAGCGAGTCGCATGTGTATTCGCCCGAGTCGCCGATCAGGCGGATCGGCTGCTCGTGCAGCTTCGCGGTGTGGATGTGATCGAACACGATCTCGGTGTTGAAGCGCTCGGCGTGCTCGAGGAAGCGCGCCATCAGCTCCGGACCCTGCACGCCTTTCGCGTCTGCCGGCCAGTTTTCGACGTCGGTCGTGGTCATCAGCTGGCCGCCCTGCGCGATGCCGGTGATCAGCACCGGGGACAGGTTGGCGCGTGCCGCGTAGACGGCAGCCGTGTAGCCGGCGGGGCCGGAACCGAGAATCAGGACTTTGGCGTGTTTGGGCGTGGACATGTGCGAATCCGTAAAAGGCGGCCGTGGCGGGCGGGGTAGGGCTCGCCGGACGATCCGGGTTGACCGGGATGCCGTCATAGATGGGTATCAGACGCGCATTATAAAGGCCCCGTTGCTGCGTTGCCGAACGAGAGTTTCAATCGTGGCGATAGTGTCGGGCAGCGCAATGGACGCGCACGCGGGGTGGGCGACGCGCGCGGCGGCGCGTTGCCGCACGGGGGCGGCGGGGCCTGGCGCCGGCTCGGGGAGCGTGGCAGCGGTGCCCGCCGGCGCCGGACGGACGGGGGGAAAGGGCCGCTGCGGCGCGCGTCCGACGGGCCGCCAGTACCCCGGCCCCGTTATGTAACCGTCATTTACACTTGGCGGCCCGGTGCAGCGTTTACAATAAGCGGGATCGAACGACAGGCGGGCGCACGGCCCGTCCTCTAAATACGGATTCATGGCAAAAGCTCCTTATTCCGCCCAGGCACAGGCGTTGCCGCACCGGATGTCGAAGCTCCTCACGGAGATCCGCTGGATTCTCCAGGTCGCGCTCTGCGCATTTCTGGTGATGGCCCTGCTGAGCTACAGCCGGCGCGATCCGAGCTGGACGCACGCCGCACAGGTGGACCACATCACGAACTGGGCCGGCCGCGTCGGCGCCTGGACGGCCGACATCATCCTGCTGCTGTTCGGCTTGTCGGCCTACTGGCTGATCGTGCCGCTCGCGCGGCGCATCGCCGTCAACTATCGCCGCATCACGCGCCACGAGGCGGTCGCGGACGAACCCGAGCGGCCGATCGGCTGGCTCACCGAAATCCTCGCGTTCGTGCTCGTCGTGCTCGCGTGCGACGGCATCGAGGCGCTGCGCATGTGGTCGCTGAAGGTGCAGTTGCCGCGTGCGCCGGGCGGTGTCGTCGGCGAGGCCGTCGCGGGCGCGATGTCGCACGCGTTCGGCTTCACGGGCGGCACGCTGCTGCTGCTGATCGCACTGGCGATCGGCCTGTCGCTGTATTTCCGCTTCTCGTGGCTGTCGGTCGCCGAGCGCGTCGGCGGCGCGATCCTGTCCGCCGTCAACGTCGCGAAGCTGCGCCGCGAGGCCGAGCGCGACCGCAAGCTCGGCGAGGCCGCGGCCGTGCGTCGCGAAGGCAAGGTCGAAGAGGAGCGCGTGCGCATCGAGGATCACGAGCCCGTGACGATCGTGCCGCCGGTCGTCACGCCGGCGAAGTCCGAGCGTGTCGAACGCGAACGCCAGGTGCCGCTCTTCACCGACCTGCCGGGCGATTCGACGCTGCCCGCGGTATCGCTGCTCGATCCCGCGCCGAAGGCGCAGGAATCGATTTCCGCCGACACGCTCGAATTCACGTCGCGCCTGATCGAGAAGAAGCTGAAGGACTTCGGCGTCGAGGCGAGCGTCGTCGCCGCGTATCCGGGCCCGGTCGTTACGCGCTACGAGATCGAGCCGGCCACCGGCGTGAAGGGCAGCCAGATCGTCAACCTCGCGAAGGATCTCGCGCGCTCGCTGTCGCTCGTGTCGATCCGCGTCGTAGAGACGATTCCCGGCAAGAACTACATGGCGCTCGAGCTGCCGAACCAGCGCCGCCAGACGGTGCACCTGTCCGAGATCATCGGTTCCGAGGTGTACGCGGCCGCGTCGTCGGCGCTCACGCTGAGCCTCGGCAAGGACATCGGCGGCAAGCCGGTGTGCGCGGATCTTGCGAAGATGCCTCACCTGCTCGTCGCCGGCACGACCGGTTCGGGCAAGTCGGTCGGGATCAACGCGATGATCCTGTCGCTGCTGTACAAGGCGACCGCTGACCAGGTGCGCCTGATCCTGATCGATCCGAAGATGCTCGAAATGAGCGTCTACGAAGGCATTCCGCACCTGCTGTGCCCGGTCGTCACCGACATGCGCCAGGCCGGCCATGCGCTGAACTGGACGGTCGCGGAAATGGAGCGCCGCTACAAGCTGATGAGCAAGCTCGGCGTGCGCAACCTGGCCGGCTACAACAACAAGATCGACGAGGCCGCGAAGCGCGAAGAGAAGCTGCCGAATCCGTTCAGCCTGACGCCGGAAGATCCGGAGCCGCTCGGCCGCCTGCCGAACATCGTCGTCGTGATCGACGAGCTGGCCGACCTGATGATGGTCGTCGGCAAGAAGGTGGAGGAACTGATCGCGCGGATCGCGCAGAAGGCGCGCGCGGCCGGCATCCACCTGATCCTCGCGACGCAGCGTCCGTCGGTCGACGTGATCACCGGCCTCATCAAGGCCAACGTGCCGACCCGGATCGCGTTCCAGGTGTCGTCGAAGATCGACTCGCGCACGATTCTCGACCAGATGGGCGCCGAATCGCTGCTCGGGATGGGCGACATGCTGTACCTGGCGCCGGGCACCGGGCTGCCGGTGCGCGTGCACGGCGCGTTCGTCGGAGATGACGAAGTGCACCGCGTCGTCGAGAAGCTCAAGGAGCAGGGCGAGCCGAACTACGTCGAGGGCCTGCTCGAAGGCGGCACGGCCGACGGCGACGAGGGCTCGGCCGGCGCGGGAACCGGCGAAGGCGGCGACGAGTCTGATCCGCTGTACGACCAGGCGGTCGAGATCGTCATCAAGAACCGCCGCGCATCGATCTCGCTCGTGCAGCGCCACCTGCGGATCGGCTATAACCGCGCGGCGCGGCTGCTCGAGCAGATGGAGCAGTCGGGGCTCGTGTCGGCGATGTCGTCGAGCGGCAACCGCGAAATTCTTGTGCCGGCGCGCGACGCGGAATGAGTCCGCGGCGCTCGCCGCGCCGGCCACCCAGGGAGAAAACCGCAATATGCAGCAACATTCGTTCGCAATGTCCCTTCGTTCGACGCGCCGCTGGCTCGGCGCGGCGCTCGCCGGCGCATCGCTGATGCTCGCGGCGACGCACGCGTTCGCGGGCGGCACCGAGCAACTGAAGGCGTTCGTGTCGCAAGTGCGTTCGGCGAAGGGCGACTTCACGCAGCAGATCGTCAAGGCCCCGGCGAAGGGTGCGAGCGCCGCGCAGGCCGTGCCGAAGCCCACCGACAATTCGAGCGGCACGTTCGTGTTCGCGCGCCCGGGCAAGTTCATCTGGACGTACCAGAAGCCGTACCAGCAGGTGCTGCAGGCCGACGGCGAAAAGCTCTACGTGTACGACCGCGACCTGAACCAGGTCACCGAGCGCAAGCTGAACGGCGCGCTGGGCGCGAGCCCGGCCGCGATCCTGTTCGGCAGCAACGATCTCGACAAGAACTACACGCTGCGCGATGCCGGCGAGAAAGGCGGCATCGAGTGGCTCGAGATGCTGCCGAAGGCGCAGGACACGCAGTTCCAGCGGATCGGCATCGGCTTCAAGAACGGCACGCTGGCCGCGATGGAACTGCACGACGTGTTCGGCAACGTCACGCTGCTGACGTTTACGAACATCCAGACGAATCCGCCGCTGAAGGGCGATACGTTCAAGTTCGTCGTGCCGAAGGGCGCCGACGTGATTACCGGCTGACCGCGCCGCGCGCTGCCGTTTCACCGAAGGGCCTGCCGGCGACGGCAGGCCCTTGTTGTTTGTGGGCGCCGGGCACCAGGCGCCGGGCACCGGGCGCGGCGGTGCTTTCGCGCGGCTGTCATAATGTCGGGTCCGGCGGCTGGTTCGGCCGCCATTGTTTGATGTGGAGCGAGGGTTCATGTCCGACCTGTTTCAAGTCGAGCCGCGCCGCCCGCTCGCCGAGGCGCTGCGGCCGAAGACGCTCGCCGAGGTGATCGGCCAGACGCATTTGCTGGGCGAAGGCAAGCCGCTGCGGCTTGCGTTCGAATCGGGCAAGCCGCATTCGATGATTCTGTGGGGGCCGCCCGGCGTCGGCAAGACGACGCTCGCGCGGCTCACCGCGCTCGCGTTCGACTGCGAGTTCATTGCGCTGTCCGCGGTGCTCGGCGGCGTGAAGGACATCCGCGAGTCGATGGAGCAGGCGAAGGACACGCTGAACCGCACCGGCCGCCACACGATCCTGTTCGTCGACGAGATCCACCGCTTCAACAAGGGGCAGCAGGACGCGTTGCTGCCGTTCGTCGAGTCGGGGCTCGTGACCTTCATCGGCGCGACGACCGAGAACCCGAGCTTCGAGGTCAACTCGGCCTTGCTGTCGCGTGCGCAGGTGTACGTGCTGAAGTCGCTGGACGACGACGAGATGCGCCAGTTGCTGAAGCGCGCACAGGAAATCGCGCTCGACGGCCTGTCGTTCGACGACAAGGCGGTCGATACGCTGGTCGGCTACGCGGACGGCGACGCGCGGCGCTTCCTGAACCTGCTCGAGCAGGCGCAGACGGCGGCTACGTCGGCCGGCACCGCGACGATCGATGCCGACTTCGTCAGCAGCGCGATGACGCTGAACGCCCGGCGCTTCGACAAGGGCGGCGACAACTTCTACGACCAGATCTCGGCGCTGCACAAGTCGGTGCGCGGTTCGAGCCCGGACGGTGCGCTGTACTGGTTCTGCCGGATGATCGACGGCGGCGCGGATCCGAAGTATCTCGCGCGGCGGATCGTGCGGATGGCGTGGGAAGACATCGGCCTCGCCGATCCGCGCGCGCTGCAGGTGGCGAACGACGCAGCCGAAACCTACGAGCGGCTCGGCTCGCCGGAAGGCGAGCTCGCGCTCGGGCAGGCGGTGATCTATCTCGCTTGCGCGGCGAAGAGCAACGCGGGCTACAACGCGTTCAACCAGGCGATGGCGTTCGTGAAGCAGGACAAATCGCGCGAGGTGCCCGTGCATCTGCGCAACGCGCCGACCAAGCTGATGAAGGAGCTCGGCTACGGGCACGCGTACCGTTACGCGCACGACGAGCCGAATGCGTATGCGGCCGGCGAGACGTACCTGCCGGACGGGATGCGCGAGCCGCGCTGGTACAAGCCGGTGCCGCGCGGGCTCGAAGCGAAGATCGCCGACAAGCTCGCGTGGCTGCGCGAACTCGACCGAGAGGCCGGCAAGAAGGACTGACCGGGCAACGTCCGGCGCGGCCCGCGCCGGTGCCGGTGCCGCGAACGCGTCAGCGCTTGCGGGCCGGCTGCTGCTTCCAGTAGCCGAACGGCTCCTGATGGCACTCGATGTCGAGTTCGGTGACGCGGGCGTGCAGGCTCTGCTGCGCATCGGCGATCGCGAGGTTGTAGATGGCGGGGGCGATTTCCTCGACGAAGAAGTGCAGCAGTGCACCCGCCTGGATATTGCCGATCGGCTCATCCATGTTTTCCGTGAAATAGCGTTGCAGCGACGCGATCGCACGGTCGCGTACGTCCTTCTCCAGTTCGATGGCCATCGGGTTCCTTGGGTCGTTGTGACGGGTGGCGCGTGCCTCGTTCGATGCGCTGCGGCGGGCACGCACGGGTGTTTCGCGATCCGCGGCGCGTCGATGCCGCGCGATTTCGCGGGTGCCGACTGGCGGACCGGCAATGCGATACTGCCATGGCCGTCGCGCCACGGTCATCGCCCGTTTGCAGCATTGTCCGTCCGGCCAGTGCCGTGGCGGCCCCGTGGTGCGTTAGAATTCCCGTCTTACACAACGATTCTCCAAGTCCTCCCATGCTCGACATCCAGTTGCTGCGCAAAGACCTCGACGGCGTCGCCCAGCGCCTCGCCGATCGCGGCTACACCCTCGACATCGCCGCCTTCTCCGCGCTCGAAGCGGAACGCCGCGCGATCCAGACCCGTACCGAAGAGCTCCAGGCGCGCCGCAACAGCCTGTCGAAGCAGATCGGCGCGATGAAGGGGAAGGGCGAGGACACGTCGGCCGTGATGGCCGAGGTCGGCGGGATCGGCGACGAAATGAAGGCGGGGGAAGCCAAGCTCGGCGAGATCCAGGCGCGCCTGTCCGACCTGATGCTGGGCATGCCGAACGTCGCGCATGAGAGCGTGCCGGTCGGCAAGGACGAAGCCGACAACGTCGAGGTGCGCCGCTGGGGCACGCCGCGCCAGTTCGATTTCGAAGTGAAGGATCACGTCGATGTCGGCACGCCGCTCGGCCTCGATTTCGAGACCGGTGCGAAGCTCGCCGGCGCGCGCTTCACGATGCTGCGCGGCTCGATCGCGCGCCTGCACCGCGCGCTCGCGCAGTTCATGATCGATACGCACACGCTGCAGCACGGCTATACCGAAGCGTATACGCCGTACATCGTGAACCCCGAGATCCTGTACGGCACGGGCCAGCTGCCGAAGTTTGCGGACGACATGTTCCGCGTCGAGAAGGGCGGCGAGGAGAACAAGGTCACGCAATACCTGATCTCCACATCGGAAATCTCGCTGACGAACACTGTGCGCGAGTCGATCGTCGACGCGTCCGCGCTGCCGATCAAGCTGACCGCGCATTCCCCGTGCTTCCGCTCGGAAGCCGGTTCATACGGCCGCGACACGCGCGGCATGATCCGCCAGCACCAGTTCGACAAGGTCGAGATGGTGCAGGTCGTTGCGCCGGAAACGTCGTACGCCGCGCTCGACGAGATGGTCGGCCATGCGGAAGCGATCCTGCAGAAGCTCGGCCTGCCGTACCGCGTGATCACGCTGTGCACGGGCGACATGGGTTTCTCGGCCGCGAAGACGTTCGACCTCGAAGTGTGGCTGCCTGCGCAGAACACCTATCGCGAGATCTCGAGCTGCTCGAACACCGAAGCGTTCCAGGCGCGCCGGATGCAGGCGCGTTTCCGCAACGCGCAAGGCAAGCCGGAGCTCGTGCATACGCTGAACGGTTCGGGGCTTGCCGTCGGCCGTACGCTCGTCGCGGTGCTGGAGAACTACCAGAACGCGGACGGCTCGGTCACGGTGCCGGAAGTGCTGCGTCCGTACATGGGCGGCATCGAGCGTATCGACGCGCCGGCACAGGCGTCGTAACGCGGCCTGCAAAGCCCTCGCAAAAAAATTTGCAGAAAGGGCTTGTCAGCTACGAAGCGATCGTCTTATAATCTTTTTCTCGCGGAAACGACCAGCCGCGAGATGCAGCAAGGAAGGAGAGGTGGCAGAGTGGTCGAATGTACCTGACTCGAAATCAGGCGTACGGTTTCCCCGTACCGTGGGTTCGAATCCCACCCTCTCCGCCAAAATACGAAGCCCCTTGATCCGGAAGGATCAAGGGGTTTTTCGTTTTGGGTTCGCGGTGCGTGCGTTGTGTCGCAAGTCGTTGCAGTGGCAACAGCTCGACCTTCGGCAGTTCGTATCGTGCGGATGCGAAGGCGCCCACCGCATGCATGATCGTGGCGCGTCCTCGATACAGCCGCGCTGAATGGCAAACGCAGCATCGATCGTGCTGAATGCCGCGATGATCGTGTCGACGTCGACACAAGGTGGCCACTCCACTACCTGTCGCACGTGATCGCGAGGATCGTACACGGGGTGCCGTCGATCGTCGTCGTGCGTCGCAGGATGGCGGGCCCGCGCAGGGGCGCGACAATCGGGCCGCGCGCGCCGCATCCGACCTGAGCGCACTGGCCGGCCTCGCTATGCGCGTCCAGCCTTCGCCGCAATCTTCAGCTTTAAGCCCGTGCTTCCCGCGCCGTTAACACGTGGCGGCGGCCGGCGCCCGCGCCGGACCGCATCGTTCCCCGTCGATTCAAGGTCCCATGAAGCTGAGCTACAAGATTCCCCTCGCATTCGCCGTCGCGCTGCTACTGATGTTCGGTGGCGCGCTGTACGGTATCCACATTCTCAACCGGTCGATCGATACGTTCGCCGAAGACGTGCAGACGAACGTTGGCAATGAACGGCTCGTGTCGGCCACGCTCGTGCAGTTCAAGCTGCAGGTTCAGGAATGGAAGGACACGCTGTTGCGCGGCAAGCAGCCCGACAAGCTCGACAAGTATTGGCAGGCTTTCCAGACGCGCGAGCGGACGGTCGACACGCTCGCCGCGCAGCTCGTTCACCAGTTGCCGCCCGGCGAGAGCCGCTCGCTCGTCGAGCAGTTCATGCGCGCGCACACGGCGATGGGCGAGGGTTACCGGCGCGGGTTCGACGCGTTCAAGGCGGCCGGCTTCGAGCCGTCGGCGGGCGATGCCGCGGTGGCGGGCGTGGACCGCGAGCCGGCGGCGTTGCTGGAGCGGGCCGCGAAGTCGATCGCCGACGAGAGTGCCGCGGTGTCGGCACAGGCGAGCCGCGACGCGCAGCACGCCACGACCGCGAGCCTCGTGCTGATGCTGGTCGTGCTCGGCGTCGCGATGGTCGGCGCATTCCTGTTCAGCCGCGCGATCCTGCGTCCGCTCGACCGTGCGGTGGCGTGCGCGCAGGCCGTCGCCGAGGGCGACCTGACGCGCAATGTCGATGCAGCCGGCCGCGACGAGATCGCCGATCTGCTGCGCGCGTTGCAGATGATGCAGGCGAGCCTGTCGGGCGTCGTGCTCGAAGTGCGCACGCATGCCGAAGCCGTCGCGACGGCGAGCGCACAGATCGCATCGGGCAATCACGACCTGTCGGCTCGGACCGAGGCGCAGGCTGCGTCGCTCGAGGAGACGGCTGCCAGCATGACCGAACTCACGGGCATCGTCCGCCAGTCGGCCGAGCACGCGCAGCACGCGGCGCAGCTGGCGCACGACGCGTCGAACATCGCAGCGGCGGGCGGCGGCGTGATGACGGATGCCGTCGGCACGATGAACGGCATCGCCGACAGCTCCGCCAAGGTCGGCGAGATCATCGCGGTGATCGACGGCATCGCGTTCCAGACCAACATCCTCGCGCTGAACGCGGCAGTCGAAGCCGCGCGTGCGGGCGAACAGGGCCGCGGCTTCGCGGTCGTCGCGGCGGAAGTGCGTACGCTCGCGCAACGCAGCGCGGCCGCCGCGAAGGAGATCAAGGAACTCATCGAGCAGTCGACGAAGCGGGTCGACGAGGGCGCCGTGCTGATTGGCCGAGCGGGCGAATCGATTCACGAGATCGTCGGTGCGGTGCAGCGTGTCACGACGATCGTCGGCGAGATCTCGTCCGCGTCGCAGGAGCAGAGCGGCGGCATCCAGCAGGTGAACATCGCGGTGACGCAGATGGACGAAGCGACGCAGCGCAACGCGGCGCTCGTCGAGCAGGCCTCGGCCGCGACGCAGGCGCTGGCCGAGCAGGCGAGCGCGCTGCGGCATGCGGTGGCCGTGTTCAGGCTGCCGGAAATGGCGTGACGGCGGCCGCCGTCGCGCCCGGCTTCGATGGAACCGGGGCCGGCGCGGTGCCGGCTTTCAGCGGCGCACCTGCGCCAGTCGACCCCGGCCCGTCCCCCGCGATCACGCCGCGGCCGGATATTGCGCGAGCACCCGGGCGCGGATCGACGGCTTGATGTTCGATTGCGCCATGTTGCCGCCGTAGTGCGCGACGACGCGCGGATTCATCACGCGATACCAGAGCGGCGGCACGTACGCGAACAGGATCATCGTCGCGTAGCCGGCCGGCAGTTGCGGCGCATCGTCGAAGTGACGCAGTGCCTGGTACGAGCGCGTAGGATTCGCATGATGGTCGGCGTGCCGCTGCAACTGGTACAGGAACAGGTTGGTGACGACGTGATTGCTGTTCCACGAATGCTGCGGCGTGCAGCGTTCGTAGCGGCCGTTCGGCAGCTTGCGGCGGCCGAGCCCGTAATGCTCGACGTAGTTCACGACTTCGAGCAGCGACGCGCCGTAGATGGCCTGGATCACGAGGAACGGGATCACGACCTTGCCGGCCATCGCGATCGCGATGCCCCACACGACGACGGTCATCGCCCACGCGTGCAGCACCTCGTTGCGCCAGGTCCACGGCGAATGCCCGAGCCGTTCGAGGCGCGCCCTCTCGAGCCGCCACGCCGAGCGGATGCTGCCGGTCACGGTGCGCGGCAGGAATGCCCAGAACGATTCGCCGTAGCGCGCACTCGCCGGGTCCTCGGCCGTCGCGACGCGCACGTGGTGCCCGCGGTTGTGCTCGACGTAGAAGTGGCCGTATGCGACCGGCGCGAGCGTGATCTTCGCGAGCCAGCGCTCGAAGCGGTTGGTCTTGTGCCCGAGTTCATGCGCGGTATTGATCGAGATGCCCGTCGCGGCGCCGAGCGACAGCGCGAAGCCGACGTAGTCGTACCAGGCGAGCGCGTGCGTGCCGACGATCCAGACGCACACGAAGAACGCGACATATTCGACGAGCGTCGCGAGATAGACGATCAGCCGGTAGTAGCGCTCCCGTTCGAGTTGCGGTACGACGTCCTCGGGCGGGTTGTCGCGATCGTCGCCGATCAGCGTATCGAGGACCGGGATCACGCCGAACGCGAACAGCGGGCCGAACCACCAGAACACGTGCAGGCCCGTCGACAGCGCGAGCTGGGCGGCGAGGATCGGCAGCGTGATCGTCAGCGCGCCGAGCAGCCACAGGTAACGCTTGCCGTCCGACCAGCCCGAAGCCGATCCGTTGGTCATTGCCATTGTCTCCCTCCTGCCGGCCGGCCCGAGGGCGGCCGCCTGTACGGTTGTTCGAATTATCGTTGGTCCGCGAAGCACGCGCGGTCGGGCCGGATCGTCACCCGGTCCTGCCTGTTATACGACCCATGCGCACGCTTGCCAAACTCCGGCACTAGGCGCGAAGCTCCAAACGGGCGGGGCGCGGGCGGAGCAGGCAGCGAAGGGCCCGCGCACACTGATTGAAACATGCGCGGAACGCCGGATCGACCCGCACGGCCGACCGGTTCGTCAGACGGATGGCGCGTCGCGACGCGTGAGGGTGTCGGCGCCACGGGTCCGCAACAAATGTTGCGATGCAATATAGGGCGGGCGGCTGGTACCCGCGATACCTATTTCAGGGGTCGCCAATCTTACGGATCATGACGGCTTTCGCGCTCAAATCCACGGGGTCCGACGGGCAACTGCCGCGTGTCGCAAGGCGACCGCCGTCATGCGTCGAACCAGGCCGCCGCAATCGTCTTTCGGCGGCACGTATCGATGTGGCGATGCTGCACCTGCACACCAGCCGGTCGCCCGGCCGCCGGCGGTGCATGCTGCCTTTCGATTCGCGCTGTCATTTGAAAATTACGATTTGACTCATGCCCCGCTTTCGGTTGAAGCTACTAGCTTGCTGTCCGAAGGGGGCTGTGCCTGCATGAGTTCGACCTTGACCGTTCGTCGTATCGTTGCCGACCAGGGCGGCGTGTATCGCGAACTCCGCGCCGCATCGCTGCGTGAGCCCTATGCGCCCGGCGAAGCGCCGGAGGCCGAATTGCTGACCGTCGAAACGGACGCGGCGTCGGCGATTGCCGCGCAGCGCGCCGTGTCCGACGAGTCGACGACTTTCCTGCTGTACACCGAAGGCCACCCGGCCGGCATGATCGGCGCGTATTTCGACAACACGCCCGATCGGCGCGCGTTCGTCAGCGAGCTGTGGGTCGCGCATGCGGTGCGTCACCTGCGCGGCGGGGTGCTGCTGCTGGAGACGGCCACCGCATGGCTCGCCGAGCGCGGCGCCACCGACGTCTACGCGTGGATCGCTGATGCGAACCGCAACGCGATCCGCTTCTACGAGCGTGCCGGTTTCGGCAACACCGGCGAACATGCGCCGATCGCGCGGATGCCCGGCGCGATGAAATCGCTGTTCGTGTCGCAGGTGAAGCACTGACGCGACCTCGAAACAGCCCGCCGCGCGGCGCGACGAAAGCCCGAGCGCCCGCTGGCCTGCCTGCCTGCCTGCCTGCCTGCCTGCCGGTTGTGCGCCCGCCCGGGCCGCCGCCACCCGGTTCCCCAAAAATAATGGCCGCACGCGTGGACGCCTGTAAAATACGCAAAAAATTTTTGCAGAGTGTCCATGTCGCTTAAAAAATCGCCATTCTTCGAGCTGCGCAGCGGATCGGTCGATACGTTGCTGTTCACCGTGAAGACGACCGATCTCGATGCGTTGCGTACCGAACTGGTCAAGCGCTTCGAAGCGACTCCCGAGTTTTTCGCCGACGATGTCGTCGCGATCGACGTCCGCCGCCTGGCTGACGGCGAGCGCGTCGCGCTCGCGGACATCCGCCAGATGCTGAACGACGTGCGGATGCGTCCGGTGGGCGTCGTCGCACTGGCAACGCAGGGCTGGGCGGGGGAAGCCGGCCTGCCGTTGCTGGAGGCGCGCGATCGCCGCGCGCCGGCCGCGAAACCTGCCGACGAAGCGGAACCGGCGGCAGTGCCAGCCGTCGAGCCCGCCGCCGCTGCGGCAACCGCAGCGGCGCCCGAACAGCCGTCGGAGCCCGCGCCGACGCCCGTGCAGGCCGGTGGCCAGACGCTGGTGATCGACCGGCCGTTGCGTTCGGGGCAGCAGATTTACGCGAAAGGAGACCTCGTGGTGCTCGCGCCGGTCAGTCACGGCGCGGAGATCATCGCGGAAGGCAATATCCACATCTACGCGCCGTTGCGCGGCCGCGCACTCGCGGGCGTGCACGGCAATCACGACGCGCGCATTTTCTGCACGTGTCTCGAGCCGGAACTGATTTCGATCGCGGGTATCTATCGAACGACCGAGAACCCGTTGCCCGCCGACGTACTGGGCAAATCGGTACAGATCCGGCTCGAAGAGGAAAAACTGATGATCGAACCGCTGCGCCTGACGTAATACACGCGGCGCGCTCCGGGTCGATCGGCTCTCATTGACGAACACAGGGTATTGGGTAAATGGCAAAAATCATCGTGGTGACCTCGGGCAAGGGCGGCGTGGGCAAGACGACGACGAGCGCGAGCTTTGCGTCCGGTCTCGCGCTGCGCGGCCACAAGACGGCCGTGATCGACTTCGACGTCGGCCTGCGCAACCTCGATCTCATCATGGGCTGCGAGCGCCGCGTGGTGTACGACCTCGTGAACGTGATCCAGGGCGAAGCGAACCTGAACCAGGCGCTGATCAAGGACAAGAAGTGCGAGAACCTGTTCATCCTGCCGGCGTCGCAGACGCGCGACAAGGATGCGCTCACGCGTGACGGCGTCGAGAAGGTGCTGAACGACCTGGTCGCGATGGATTTCGAATTCATCGTCTGCGATTCGCCGGCCGGTATCGAGGCGGGCGCACTGCACGCGATGTACTTCGCGGATGAAGCGCTGATCGTCACGAACCCGGAAGTGTCGTCGGTGCGTGACTCGGATCGCATTCTCGGCATCCTGTCGTCGAAAACGAAGCGCGCGACCGAAGGCAAGGATCCGATCAAGGAACACCTGCTGATCACGCGTTACAGCCCGAAGCGCGTCAGCGAAGGCGAGATGCTGTCGCTCGAGGACATCAGCGAGATCCTGCGCATCAAGCTGATCGGCGTGGTGCCCGAGTCGGAAGCCGTGCTGCATGCATCGAATCAGGGTCTGCCGGCCGTGCATATCGACGGTACCGACGTTGCGGAAGCGTACAAGGACGTCGTCGCGCGTTTCCTCGGCGAAGACAAGCCGCTGCGCTTCACCGATTACCAGAAGCCGGGCCTGCTGCAGCGCCTCTTCGGCAGCAAGTAACGGAGGCCGACCATGTCCATCCTTTCGTTTCTCCTCGGCGAGAAGAAGAAGTCCGCATCGGTCGCGAAGGAGCGCCTGCAGCTCATCATCGCGCACGAGCGGGTCGGCGGCCGGCCGCCAGCCGATTACCTGCCGGCGCTGCAGAAAGAGCTCGTCGCGGTCATCTCGAAGTACGTCCATATTTCGGACGATGACATCCGCGTGAGCCTCGAGCGCCAGGACGATCTCGAAGTCCTCGAAGTGAAGATCGAGATCCCGCAAGCCTGACCGTTGCGGGTATCCCTCCGCACGGCGGCACTCGCCGCCGTGCGCGTCTTACGCCCTGTTGCACTTTCGGGCATGCCGTAACACGGCGTCTGTCGGCCGTTACCGCGCCTCCCGCATTGAACGAATACGCTCGCGTAACTTGTTCAACCAGGAGGTTGTGATGGCTGTCTCTACTGTTCAACGTCGTATCGTTTCGCTCGCCCTGTTTGCCGCGGGCCTGTCAGCCGTCGTCGCACCGTTTGCCGCGCATGCGGACGAGATTCTCGTCGGCACCCCCGTGATCGTGCCGCAGGGCCGCGTGGTCGTCGCCGAGCCGGTCGCCGTGCGCACCGAGGAAATCGTGGTCGTCGCGCCGAATGCGCCGCCGCCGGTGCGCTACGAGGTCGTGCCGGCCTCGCGCGTGGGCTACGTGTGGGATCGCGGGCACTGGCACTGGGAGCACGGCCGCTACGTGTGGATCGGCGGCCACTGGGAAGCCGAGCGCGTCGGCATGCAATGGGTGCCGGGCCATTGGGACCAGCGCGGTCCGAACTGGTTCTGGACCCGTGGCCACTGGGCATGATGGAGGCGGACGATGAAACGAACCGCAATCGCCATCGCGCTCGTCGCGATCACGCTGGCCGGATGCATCGTCGTGCCGGCGCGGCCCGTGTACTACCGGCCGGCGCCCGTCGTGATCTACTGAGGGTCGCGCGGCCCGGACTGCGCGTGGCCGTTCGTCCCGGCTGCGGCCGGCTCGTCGTCGTGCGGCGCCGGTGCATGCGATGCGCGTTCGGCCAGCGTGGCGGCGGGCGCTTCGTCGCCCCTGCCGTCTTCGTCGCGCAGTGTGTCGAGCGGATCGGCGGGCGCCGCGGCCGCATCCTGCGGCTCGGTGACGCCGGTCGCCACCGTCGCGCTCGCCGCGGCTGCCGAAGTCGGTTCCGCAGCCGTGACGGGTGGTGCGAGATAGCGCAGGGCAAGCGTTTCGTAGAGCGGCGGCGCAAAGAAGCGCGACACGCGGCTCGATACCAACGCGGTGGCCATCAGCGAAATCACGAGCGCGTGACCGTTGATCATCTCCATCACGATCACGAACGACGTGATCGGCGACTGCGTGACGGCCGCCATGTAGCCGACCATTGCGAGCGCGATCAGCATCGGCAGGCTCATGTTGCTGAACACGACGTGCAGCAGGTTGCCGAACCCGGCGCCGATCGACAGCGACGGCGCGAAGATCCCGCCCGGGATGCCCGGCAGGTACGACGCGACCATCGAAATCATCTTCAGGAACGGATAGAACACCGACAGATGCTGGCTGCCGTCGAGCAGGCCGCGCGCCTCGGCGTAGCCGCTGCCGAAGGTCGTGCCGCCCGATACGAGGCCGACGACGGCGATCGCGAAGCCGCACAGCGCGGCGAATGCGATCGGCCGCTCGCGATACAGGCCGAGCAGCTGCGCGGGCAGCCAGCGCCCCGTGTTGAGCAGCAACCAGCAGAACAGGCCGCCTGCGATCCCCGTCACGATCGCGGTGACCAGCACGGCGAGCGCCAGCAGTTTCGGGAAATGAGGGCCGGCATCGATCGTGCCGAAATACGTGTAGTTGCCGTTCAGCCCGAGCGCGACGACGCCGGCGAGAATGATCGCGGTGATCAGCACGCCGCTGGCGCGCGCGGAGAAGCTGCGCGTCAGCTCCTCGATCGCGAACACGATCCCGGCGAGCGGCGTATTGAACGCGGCCGACAGCCCGGCCGCCGCGCCGGCGAGCACCAGTTGGCGCTCGATCTGCGCGTTCGAGCGCGGGTAGAATCGTCGCAGGTTGAACATCAGCGCCGCGCCGACCTGCACGGTCGGCCCTTCGCGGCCGATCGTGAAGCCGCCCAGGATACCGAGGAACGATACCAGCACCTTGCCGAACAGGATGCGCAGCGTCAGCAGCCGGGAGCCGAATGCACTCGGGCGCGCATGCAGCGTCGCGATCACCTGCGGGATGCCGCTGCCCTCGGCGCCGCGGAAGAAGCGGCGCGTGATCCATACCGACACCGCGGCGATGGCCGGCGTCAGCAGTAGCGGCAGCCACGCGGCGTGGTCGCGCATCGCGCGGAAAGTTTCGTAGCCCCAGTCGATCAATCGCGCGTAAAGTACAGCCGCGAGGCCGACGACGATCGCACCGAGCCAGAAAACGCCGTATTGGCGCCAGATCCTAAGCGAACGACGGGTGAGGGCGGGAAACAGGGCGGGAAGGGCGGGGCGTGGCATTGACGCGGGCCGGTAGGCAAAGACCGGATTATAAAAAGAACCGGATGGAGGCGGGAGGCGAGAATGTTTCCGAAAGGAGTTGCATTTTGTTTCAAAAGTAATTTTCACGTAATGTTCGCGCATGTAACCATCGTTAGCATGCCAAATTGGCCGGCTTTTCCCCACACATCGTGAAACGTATCCTCATCGTGAAAGTGACGTCGCTCGGCGACGTTGTCCAGACGCTACCCGTCGTCGCGGATCTTCATCGCGCCTTTCCGGGCGTAACGGTCGACTGGGCGGTGGATGAATCGTGCTCGGAGGTCGTGCGCTGGCATCCGGGCGTCAGCAACGTCCTGTGCGCGCCGCTGCGCCGCTTCAAGAAGATGCGCAATCGCGGCGACCTGAAGGCAATCACGGCATCGATCGGCGCGCTGCGGGCGCATCGCTACGACGCGGTGATCGACCTGCATGGCGTCTACAAGAGCGCGATCATTTCGGCGCTCGCACGCGCTGCACGCCGCATCGGCTACCAGACGCAGGATCTCGGCGAAACGGGCGCACGCTTCGCGTATTCGCATCGTTTCGGCCCGCGGCCGGACTGCGACGCGTGGCACGGGATGCGCGTGAGCGCCGGCGAGGCGCTTGGCTACGTGCCCGAAGGCATTGCCACGTACGGCATCGTCCCGCCACGGGACGTGAACCTGCCGGCCGCCGTGACCGATGGCGCCCCATTCATGCTGCTGTTCCATGCAACGTCCAACCCCGACAAGAAATGGCCGGCCGACCGCTGGGCCGCGCTCGCCACGCAGATGATGGCGCGTGGCGTGCGCGTGCTGTTGCCGTGGGGATCGGCTGCCGAGCATGACGATGCGCAGGACATCGCCGCACGTGCGCCGGGTTCGGTCGTGCTGCCGGCGATGACGGTGCGCGAGCTCGGCGCGGCGCTCGGCCGGGCTGCGCTCGTGGTGGGGGTCGATACGGGGTTCGTGCACATGGCGCACGCGCTGCAGCGGCCGACCGTGATGATTTTCGTCGCGACGTCGCGCCATCATTGCGGGATCGGCGGCGCGCCGAATGCATTGTCGATCGGCGAGCCGGGCACGATGCCGTCGGTCGACGAGGCGCTGGATGCGATCGATACGGTCAGTCCGGCCTACGGCGCGCTGCGCGCGCGGCTGACCGCCTGAAGAGGCGGGCGCGGCGGTTCAGGCGAGCAGTGCCTCGACGGTGACGACGGCGGCGACGGCCGCCAGGTTCGCCAGCAGCGCCTCGAACACGAGGCCGCGCCACGTCTGCGGCCGGAAGCGCATCGCGAGCAGGATCGCGCCACCCAGCGCGAGCGCGAGGATCAGGACGAGATCGGCATTGCCGAGGCGGATGTTCATGGCGGCGGCTCCTTCGGGGCGGGTTCCCGGGGGGCGCGCAGCGGCGCACCCAGGATCGAGTATAGGCAGCGCCGGCCACCGCACAACCCGGGTCGCCCCGGAGTCTCAGACGAGCGATGCGTCGCGCGTCTCGCGCATCAGCAGCACGCCGATCAGGCTGATTGCCGCCGCAACCGATACATAGCCGCCGACCCACGACAGCCCGCCGCGCGCCGCCAGCAGTTGCGCGATATACGGCGCGATCGACGCGCCGAGGATCCCGCCGAGGTTGTACGCGACACCCGCGCCCGTGTAGCGGACGTTGGTCGGGAACAGCTCCGGCAGCAGCGCGCCCATCGGCGCGAACGTCACGCCCATCAGGAACAGCTCGATCGTCAGGAACAGCGCGACGAGCGGCATCGAGCCGCTGCCGAGCAGCGGCTCCATCGCAAAACCCGACAGCAGCGCGGCGATCGCGCCCACGACGAGCACCGGCTTGCGGCCGAAACGGTCCGATGCCCACGCGGACAGCGGCGTCGCGAGCCCCATGAACACGACTGCAAAACACAGCAGGCCGAGGAAGCTCTGGCGCGGAATATGCAGCGCCGACACGCCGTACGACAGCGAGAACACCGTCGAGATGTAGAACAGCGTGTAGCAGACGACCATGGCGAGCGCACCGAGCAGCGTCGGGCGCCAGTGTTGCGTGATCAGTGTCGCGACCGGCACGCGCACGCGCTCGTTGCGATCGAGCGCGGCCTGGAACGCGGGCGTTTCGCTGATCTTGAGCCGCACGTACAGGCCGAGCGCGACGAGCACCGCACTGACCAGGAACGGGATGCGCCAGCCCCAACTGCGGAACTGCTCGTCCGACAGCGACAGCGCGAGCGCGAAGAACAGCCCGTTCGACATCAGGAAGCCGACCGATGGCCCGAGCTGCGGGAACATCCCGAACCAGCCGCGCTTGCCCTGCGGCGCGTGCTCGGTCGCGAGCAGCGCGGCGCCGCCCCATTCGCCGCCGAGCCCGATCCCCTGGCCGAAGCGCAGCACGCACAGCAGCACCGGCGCGAGCGCGCCGATCGCGTCGTAGCCGGGCACGAAGCCGATGGCGGTGGTGGACACCCCCATCACGAGCAGCGATGCGACGAGCGTCGACTTGCGGCCGATGCGGTCGCCGAAGTGCCCGAACAGGAACGACCCGATCGGGCGTGCGATGAACGCGATGCCGAACGTGACGAAGGCGGACAGCGCCTGTGCGGTCGCGGACCCGTGCGGGAAGAACACGGGGCCGATGACGAGCGCGGCGGCCGTTGCGTACACGTAGAAGTCGTAGAACTCGATTGCGGTGCCGATGAAGCTGGCGAACACGATGCGCCGGTGGCTGACGGCGCCGGCCGAACCGGTTGCGTGTGCAACGGTCGGGGGGGATGCGGACATGGATGTCTCCGTTTTGTCGTTGGGGCGGTCGGCTGGGCGTGCGGACGGGCAGGCGGATGCCTGCCGGTGGCAGCCGAGCGGATGATGCGGTGGCGGCGTGGACGCGCGCCGTGGCGCGCGCGTCACCCGCCGGTCGACGATGGAGACGGGTACGTCGCCGCCGCCCGGTGCCGGCGTGGTCGGCTCGCATGCCGGGTGGGGCGCGCGAACGTGCGCGCGGCGTGATGGCCGCGCGATTGCGGAAAATTATAGCCAGCGCCGCCTCGCACCGGCAATCGCGGGGCGGCGACCGGTCAGTCGATCGATTGCGCCTGCGCCGACGCGGTGCTTTGCAACTGGAAGTGGCCGTCGTCGTTGAAGAGCCAGCCTTCCATCAATTCGAGCCGACCGTTGCCGTCGAGCAGTCGCGACGGTGGCGGCGGCAGCGGCGCCGAGCGGCGCAGCGACGCGAGCGCGAGTGCTTCCGCTTCGCTGTCGCCGTTGCTGCGATAGACGGAGGCGTTGACGAGCCGGCCGCTGCCATCGACGGTGAAGGCCACGACGACGAGTGAGCGGAGCATCGCCTGTGGTGTGCCGTGCAGCATGCCGGACGGATTGCGTTCGGCGACACGCTGCGCGACTTCCACGCGGTACTGGTCGAGATTGCCGCTGCGGGTGATCGACGGAATCGTCAGGATCGAGTGCAGCGACGGAGGCGGCGTGATCGTGCACGCCGCGAGCATGGCGGCGACGGCCAGCGCAACTGCACGCAGCCGGTCGACATGCAAACGGGGAAGGGGGCGCATGGGAGGCTAGCCAGAAGTGACTATAAAAAAATGATAGGCGCACGGGCGCGAGGCGATATCGGGAGAAACGCATAAAGGGCGATGCCGGACGATACGTTTGCCGATGACGAGATGACGTGCGCTCGCGCATCGCGATGTGACGTGACATGTGACGGCACGCTCGCGTGGCTGCCGGCCGTATGCATCCCGGCGTGCGTGTTGCAAGGTTGAAAGAATCGTGAGGAACGCGAGCGGCACGCAGGCGCGGGGCGATGGCCCGGCGCGAGCGCAGCGGGTTGCCGCAGGCAGCACCGCGGCGGCTGCCCGCGCCATCTTCGGCGATGCGTGGCGCCCGGGTCAGAAGCCGTGCGTCACGAGTGACAGGATCGACAGGTCGGGGTGCGTGCCGTCGATGATGCTCTTGCCGATGTGCACGGCTTCGTGGACGGCTTCGTCGAGGCTCGCGAAGCTTTCCTCGCCGTCTGCATGGAAGGGCACCGCGTGGCCGGGCAATGCGGGATTCGCACCCGGATGGCACACGTAACCGGTGTAGGTGTAGCGCGTGTCGCTGCCGGGCACGGTGGCCGGCACGACATGGATCTCGAAGCCTTCGTAATCGACGTGTTCCGCCGGTGTCGACAGTTCGGTCATGGCGATCTCCGTGTACCGCACGCAGGGGTGGCGCGCGCGGCATCGAGTACGCGGCGGCGGTCGTGTCGCCGTGTTGATCGAATTCTAGGTGATCGAGCGGCCGGCCGGGAGGATGGCTTCCGACGCGGCGCGGCGCGATGGCGGGCCGCTGGCCGTGTCCGCAGCTTAAGCGCCGTGCGGCGAGGGCCGGCGCGAACGCCCGTGCCGTTTCGGCGGACGGGCTCGCGCGCGGCGTCGCGTCATTGCTTGCAGCGCGCGTCCTTGCGCTGCACGACGATGATCACCGGGTATTTCTGGCCGTGGTCGAGCTCCACGCGCGCCACGACGGTCAGCGTTGCCGGATCGGAATCGTCGTACACGCTGACCTGTTCGTTCCGGAGGTACGTCACGCCGGTGCAGTTCGACGTGCGTCCATCGTCGCCCACCTTGCACTGAAGGTCGTTGTCCTTCACGTAGTTGTAGGGCGACGGGCTCGCGAGGTATTCGCTCAGGCCGCGCGGGGAGCCGCCGACGCCGGTCACGTAGGCGATCGCGCACGACGATTGCGCGTTGCTGCCGGCGGCGGTGTCGGCCGTCGCCTGCGTGCTGACGGCAACCAGCAATGCAGCGAGCGACGAGACGATGAAGGGCTTCATGACGTGGGTTTCCCGTTTCGCGAATCGGAGCGCCGGATTGTAACGGCATCCGGCGTGACGCGTCGGAACGTGACGTAAGGGCGTGAACGGACCAACAAAAAACCCCGTCATTCGGTGAATGGACGGGGTTTGGCGAACTTTCTGGCGGAAGCGGTGAGATTCGAACTCACGGACAGTTTCCCGTCGCCGGTTTTCAAGACCGGTGCCTTAAACCGCTCGGCCACGCTTCCACACGAGGCGGCATTGTAACCGAAATGCCGCGTGGTTCATCCCCTCAATCGTCGCGCAGGAACAATTCCTGCAGGTCGTTGAGGAAACGCTGGCCCAGCGGCGTCGGCGCGATCTGCGCGAAATCGCGCGCGATCAGCCCGCGCCGTTCCGCTTCCTGCAGCGCCGGCTCGATCGTGCTCATCGGAAGGCCCGTGCGTTCGGCGAAGCTGTGCACCGGGAAACCCTCGACGAGCCGCAGCGTGTTCAGCATGAACTCGAACGGCAGGTCGCGCGCGCCGACTTCACGCTCTTCCTGCACGGCCGTGCCGGCCATCGCCTGCTCGATGAAGGTTGCCGGATGCTTGTAGCGTGCCTGCCGCAGGATCCGGTTCGGGAACGACAGCTTCGTGTGCGCGCCCGCGCCGATCCCCAGATAGTCGCCGAAGCGCCAGTAGTTCAGGTTGTGCTTGCACTGATGATTCGGCTTCGCATACGCGGACACTTCGTAGCGTCCGTAACCGGCCTCGGTCGTGCGCGCGTGAATCCATTCCTGCATGTCGGCCGACGCGTCGTCATCGGGCACGACCGGCGGGAACTTCGCGAACAGCGTATTCGGCTCGAGCGTCAGGTGATACAGCGACAGATGCGGCGGCGCGTACGACAACGCGGTCTCGATGTCGGTGCGGCATTCGTCGAGCGTCTGGTTCGGCAGCGCGAACATCAGGTCGAGGTTGAAGTTGTCGAAGTTCTTCGCGGCGATCTCGACGGCCGCGCGTGCCTGCGTGGTGTCGTGAATCCGGCCGAGCGCCTTCAGGTGCGCCTCGTTGAAGCTCTGGATGCCGACCGACAGGCGATTCACGCCGCTCGCGCGGAACTGCGCGAACTTCGCGGCCTCGAACGTGCCCGGGTTCGCCTCGAGCGTGATCTCGGCATCGGCGTCGAGCGGCAGCAGCGCGCGCACGTCGGACAGCATCCGGTCGAGGCCGGCCGCCGACAGCAGGCTCGGCGTGCCGCCGCCGATGAATACCGTATGCACCTGGCGGCCCCACACGAGCGGCAGCGCCTGCTCGAGATCGGCGCGCAGCGCGTCGAGATATTCGGTTTCCGGAAACCGTTCGCCCTTCCACTCGTGCGAATTGAAATCGCAGTACGGGCACTTGCGCACGCACCACGGGAAATGCACGTACAGCGCGAGCGGCGGCAGCGACGTGAGCCGCACCTGGCCGGGCGACGTGAAGGTCGCGACGACGCGCGCGCCGGTTTCCGCGGCCTGGCTCATGCGGCCTCCGTTGGCAAACGGGTATCGGGCGTGCTCATGCTTCCTCCGCGAGCCGCGCCAGCAGCGCCTTCAGCGCCAGCGCGCGATGGCTGTGCGTGTTCTTCACGGCCGGCTCGAGTTCGGCGGCCGTCGCGCCGAGCGACGGCAGGTAGAAATACGGGTCGTAGCCGAATCCGTGCTCGCCGCGCGGCGTATCGACGATTTCGCCCGCCCAGCGTCCTTCGGCGAACAGCGGCTCCGGGTCGTCCGCGTGGCGCACGAGCGCAAGCACGCAGCAGTAGTATGCGCGCCGGTCGTCGACGCCGCGCAACTGCTCGACGAGATACGCGTTGTTCGCCGCGTCGCCCTTGTCGCGGCCCGCGCGCTGCGCGTAGCGGGCCGAATAGACGCCCGGCGCGCCGCGCAGCACGCGCACGCACAGGCCCGAATCGTCGGCGATCGCCGGCAGCCCGGTGAGCCGCGACGCGTGGCGTGCCTTCGTCAGCGCATTCTCGATGAAGGTGCCGAACGGCTCCTCCGCTTCCGGCACGGCAAGGTCGCCCTGCGGGACGATCTCGATGCCGACCGTCGAGAACAGCGCAGTGAATTCGCGCAGCTTGCCGGCGTTGTTCGACGCGAGAACGATGCGCGACAGCGGCGCGGTGGTGTGGTCGTCCGGCATGTCAGGCGCCCAGCACGTCTTTCTGAAGCTGCACGAGCTCGGCGATCCCGCCCTGCGCGAGGTCGAGCAGCGCGTTCATCTCGGCACGCGAGAACGGCATGCCTTCGGCCGTGCCCTGGACTTCGACGAAACCGCCGGCGCCCGTCATCACGACGTTCATGTCGGTGTCGCACTGCGAATCTTCCGCGTAATCGAGGTCGAGCACCGGCGCGCCCTGGTACACGCCGACCGAGATCGCGGCGACGTGGTCGGTGATCGGCGAGCGCGTGAGCTTGCCGGCCGCGATCAACTTCGACACGGCGTCGTGCGCGGCGACGAATGCGCCGGTGATGCTGGCCGTGCGCGTGCCGCCGTCCGCCTGGATCACGTCGCAATCGATATGGATCGTGCGCGTGCCGAGCGCCTCGAGGTCGAACACCGCGCGCAGCGCACGGCCGATCAGGCGCTGAATTTCCTGCGTGCGGCCGGTCTGCTTGCCGCGGGCGGCTTCGCGGTCGCTGCGCGTGTGCGTCGCGCGCGGCAGCATCCCGTATTCGGCGGTCAGCCAGCCTTGCCCGCGGTCGCGCAGGAAGTCGGGGACGCGTTCGGAGACGCTCGCGGTGCAGAGCACCTTGGTGTCGCCGAATTCGACCAGCACCGAGCCTTCGGCATGTTTCGTGTAGTGGCGCGTGAGGGCGACCTTGCGCAGTGCGTCGGCGCGGCGGCCGCTCGGGCGGGAAACGGAGGACGTCATGTGGGAATCGCGGAACGAGAGGAAACCCCGATTTTAGCGCCGAACGGCGGGCGTGCCCGGCGGGGTGGTCCGCAAAAATGGGATAATGCGCGCTTCCCGCCCCGCGCTTTCCGATGCGCCGGGCGCCTCGACATATTCCCGCCCGCGAGGGCACCCAGACGGCGAGACGAACCATGATCTACAGCATGACGGGCTACGCGAGCGCGACGCGCGAACTCGCGACGGCCACCGGCAACGGCGGCACCAGCGTGTCGGTCGAACTGCGCACCGTGAACTCGCGCTTCCTCGACCTGAATTTCCGGATGCCGGACGACGTGCGCGCGTGCGAACCCGCGCTGCGCGAAATGCTGATGAACAAGCTGTCGCGCGGCAAGGTCGACATCCGCATCAACCTGCAGCGCGGCGAGCAGAGCATCGGCGCGGGCGCGCTGAACCAGTCCGCGCTCGGCCAGCTCGCCGAGCTCGAGCGCTCGGTGCTCGACTCGTTCCCGGGCGTCGGCCGCCTGCGCGCGGGCGAGATCCTGCGCTGGCCCGGCGTGATCGCCGAGAGCGGTGTGTCGGCTGACGCGATCCGCGAGGCGGTGCTCGCGTGCGGCAAGGAAGCGATCGGCGAACTCGTCGTCGTGCGTTCGCGCGAAGGCGCGCAACTGGCGACGATGCTGCTGTCGAACGTCACCGAGATGGAAGCGATCGTCGCGCGCATCACGCCGCTCGTGCCGGAGCTGATCGCAAAGCACCAGCAGAAGATCGTCGAACGGCTGCAGGAGGCGCTCGGTATCGCGGCGCCCGAGGGCAGCTCGACGATCGTCACGCGCGAGGAGGCCGCGGAGCGCATTCGTCAGGAAGTGACGATGTACGGGATCCGGATCGACATCGCGGAAGAGCTGTCGCGGCTCACCGCGCACCTGAACGAAACGCGTCACGTGATCGAGAAGGGCGGCCGCGTCGGCAAGCGTCTCGACTTCATGATGCAGGAACTGAATCGAGAAGCAAACACGCTCGGCTCGAAGGCGGCGGCGAAGGAACTCGCCGACGCATCGATGGCGCTCAAGCTGTTGATCGAGCAGATGCGTGAGCAAGTGCAAAACCTGGAGTAAAGCAACATGACCGAATCCCACCGCGACGGCCACGCGTCGCATTCGCTGCACGGCGGCGTCTATCCCGGCAACCTGTTCATGGTCGTCGCGCCGTCGGGCGCCGGCAAGTCGACGCTCGTGAATGCGCTGCTGTCGAAGGACAGCGACATCTGCCTGTCGATCTCGTACACGACGCGCAAGCCGCGTCCGGGCGAGCAGGACGGCCAGCACTATCACTTCACGACGGTCGAGGATTTCCGTGCGCGTCACGCGGCGCACGAATTCCTCGAGAGCGCGGAAGTGCACGGCAACTACTACGGCACGTCGCGCGTCTGGATCGAAGAGCAGATGAAGAACGGCCACGACGTGCTGCTCGAGATCGACTGGCAGGGCGCGCTGCAGGTGAAGAAGCAGTTCCGCAACGCGGTCGGCATCTTCATCCTGCCGCCGTCGCTCGACGCGCTCGAGGAGCGCCTGAAGAAGCGCGGCCAGGACGAACCGAACGTGATCACGCGCCGCCTGCTGGCCGCCGGCAGCGAGATCGCGCACGCATCCGAAGCGGAATACGTGGTGATCAACGAGAATTTCGAACGTGCGCTCGCGGAGCTCGAATGCATCGTCGCAGCCACGCGCCTGCGCTTTGCTTCGCAGTACGCGCGACACACGGAGCTGTTCATCGAGCTCGGCATCCATCTGCCCCACGCGGAATGACGCGGGGGACGAGGGACATAAGGTAGAATAAGGACTATATTCAGAAGGAATTACCAACATGGCTCGCATTACCGTCGAAGACTGCCTGAAGCAAATCCCGAACCGCTTCGAACTGGCGCTCGCCGCCACCTATCGCGCGCGGCAGCTCGCGCAAGGCCATACGCCGAAGATCGAAAGCCGCGACAAGCCGACCGTCGTCGCGCTGCGCGAAATCGCTGCCGGCCAGGTCGGCGTCGAGATGCTGAAGAAGGTGCCGGTGTAACGCGCATCCGGCCCGTTCCAGCCATGTAATCCACGCGCGCAACGACTCGACCTGGAGGCGAATATGAGCACCACCCCATCGTCCGCCTCCGCGGATCCGACCACCGAAGCCACGGCCCAGTCGCCTGCGCGCCAGTACATCGACGCGGTCCTCGAACAGTCCTTCCGGCATCTGTTCGGGCCGACCGCCACACCGGAGCAGCCTCGCAAGCACGGCGTCGTCTCGATCGCGAAACTGACGGGCGTGCTTGCCGAGTATCTTCCTCCGGAAGAAATCAAAGAGGTCAAGGCGGCGTTCCACTTCAGCGACGAAGCCCACCTCGGTCAATATCGCCAGAGCGGCGAACCCTACATCACCCATCCCGTTGCCGTTGCAGAAATCTGCGCCGGCTGGAAGCTCGACGCGCAGGCAGTCATGGCCGCGCTGCTGCACGACGTGATGGAAGACCAGGGCGTGACCAAGAGCGAGCTGGCCGAACGGTTCGGCCCGAAGGTCGCCGAACTGGTCGACGGCCTGTCGAAGCTCGACAAGATGGAGTTCCGCAGCCGCGAGGAAGCGCAGGCGGAAAACTTCCGCAAGATGCTGCTCGCGATGGCACGCGACGTGCGCGTCATTCTCGTCAAGCTCGCCGACCGCCTGCACAACATGCGCACGCTCGGCGCGGTGCCGATGGAAAAGCGCCGCCGCGTCGCGCGGGAAACGCTCGACATCTACGCGCCGATCGCGCACCGCCTCGGGTTGAACAACACGTATCGCGAGCTGCAGGACATGAGCTTCGCGAACTTCAACCCGCATCGCTACGCGACGCTGGAGAAGGCCGTGAAGGCCGCGCGCGGCAACCGCCGCGAAGTGATCAGCAAGATCCTCGAAGCCGCGCAGCGCGCGATGGCCGATGCGAAGATCGACGCCGAGATCACCGGCCGCGAAAAGACCATCTACAGCGTGTACCGCAAGATGCGCGACAAGCAGCTGTCGTTCTCGCAGGTGCTCGACGTATACGGCTTCCGTGTCGTCGTCGACAGCCCGCTCGACTGCTACACGTGCATCGGCGCGCTGCACGCGCTGTACAAACCCGTGCCCGGCAAGTTCAAGGATTACATCGCGATCCCGAAGATCAACGGCTATCAGTCGCTGCACACTACGTTGGTCGGCCCGTTCGGCGCGCCGATCGAGTTCCAGGTGCGCACGCGCAAGATGCACGAGATCGCCGAGGCGGGGGTCGCCGCGCACTGGCTGTACAAGAACGGCAGCGCCGATCTCAGCGACGTGCAGAAGCGCGCGCACCAGTGGCTGAAGTCGCTGCTCGACATCCAGAGCGAAGCCGGCGATTCGAGCGAATTCCTCGAGCACGTGAAGATCGACCTGTTCCCCGACGCGGTCTACGTGTTCACGCCGAAGTCGAAGATCATGGCGCTGCCGCGTGGCGCGACGGCACTCGATTTCGCGTATTCGATCCACAGCGATCTCGGCAACCAGTGCGTGGCCGTGAAGATCAACAACGAGCTGCTGCCGCTGCGCACCGAGCTGAAGAGCGGCGACATCGTCGAGGTGATCACCGCGCCGTATTCGAAGCCGAATCCCGCATGGCTCGGCTTCGTGCGTACCGGCAAGGCGCGCTCGGCGATCCGTCACTACCTGAAGACGATGCGCCTGAACGAGTCGGTGCAGCTTGGCGAGCGGCTGGTCGACCAGAGCCTGAAGGGCTACGGTCTCGCGCTGGCCGATGTCGAGCCGGAAGTGTGGGAGAAGCTCGTGCAGTGGACGGGCAACAAGAGCCGTCAGGAAATCTTCGCGGACATCGGCCTCGGCCGCCGCGTGGCCGCGGTGATGGCCAAGCGCATCGAGGTGCTGATGAGCGGCCGTGATGCGGACGATGATCTGCCGAAGTCCGAGCGGCATCCTGCGCACCACGCACCGCCGGTCGTGATTACCGGCACCGAAGGGATGTCCGTGCAGTTGTCCGCATGCTGCCGGCCGATTCCGGGCGACGCTATCATGGGCTACATCGGCATCGGTCTGGGCATGGCGATTCATACGACCGATTGCCGCGTGGCGCAGCGTATCCATCGCCGCGATCCGGGCCGCTGGATCGACGTCGAATGGGCGCCGCAGCCTGGGCGCCTGTTCGATGTCGCGGTGAAGGCGCTCGTGAAGAACACGAAGGGCATCTTTGCGCGCGTGGCGGCGGACATCACGTCGGCCGATGCGAACATCGTGCATATCGCGATGGACGAGGATCTGACGCACGAATCGACGGTACTGCGCTTCGTGATCCAGGTCAGCGACCGCGTGCATCTCGCGAACGTGATGCGGCGCGTGCGAACCAATCCGGACGTGATGCGGATCATGCGTGAGCGTTCGACCGACGACGGCGCGCATGCGCGCCACGACGGCGGCATGCGCATCGAGCGCGAGCGGCAGGATTATTGACGCCTGGCCCGCAGGGGCGATCGACGGCGGCCAATGGTCGCCGTTTTCATTTGTGCTGCCGGAGACGCGAACGCGCGGTGTGGTCGACGTTCTTCCGAAAGGAGGTGTTACGCAACCGACGTTGCCGTGCGGCGAGCAGGGGAAGGGAAGGCGGAAAAGAAAAAGGGCTTTCCCGGAGGAAAGCCCTTTTAAGGTGGCGCGGCTGGCAGGATTCGAACCCACGACCCCTTGGTTCGTAGCCAAGTACTCTATCCAACTGAGCTACAGCCGCACGCAAAACGGTACTGCTTGACTGTCGGAACCTTCTGCGATGGGAAGGCTCCCAAAAAAGTGGCGCGGCTGGCAGGATTCGAACCCACGACCCCTTGGTTCGTAGCCAAGTACTCTATCCAACTGAGCTACAGCCGCACGCAAAACAAAACTTCTACTGCTTCGAACTGAAAGGGCCTTCGGTTCAGAAGGCCCTCGGAAAAAGTGGCGCGGCTGGCAGGATTCGAACCCACGACCCCTTGGTTCGTAGCCAAGTACTCTATCCAACTGAGCTACAGCCGCACGCAGAAGCGAAATTATAGCAGGGTTGTATAAAAAGGGAAGCCTTATTCGCAAATTAGGTGCATGGCGTTGCCGGGGCGCCCTTCGTGTACCCTTGGAGTATCAGTCATCCATGTTGAATCCGCATCATGAACAAGGCGTTTGTCAAAGAGTCGGACGGCGACGACGACGATCTGGACCAGGCCCAGCCCGCGATTCCGGCGGGCTCGAAGAACTACATCACGCCCGCCGGCCACAAGCGGCTGAGGGACGAATTGCTGAACCTGATCGACGTCGAGCGTCCCGAGGTCGTGCGGCTCGTATCCTGGGCCGCGTCGAATGGTGACCGGTCGGAGAATGGCGACTACATCTACGGCAAGCGGCGGCTTCGCGAGATCGATCGCCGCATCCGCTTCCTGACGAAACGGCTCGATCTGGCCGAAGTCGTCGATGCGAGCCGGCAGGAGAATGTCGACCAGGTGTTTTTCGGCGCAACGGTCGATTACGAGACACCGGACGGCGAGGATCACACGATCACGATCGTCGGGATCGACGAGGTCGATCTCGATCACGGCCGTGTCAGCTGGATTTCGCCGGTCGCGCGCGCACTGATCAAGGCGAAGATTGGCGATACCGTCATGCTGATGACGCCGGCCGGCCCGCAGCCGATCGACGTGCTCGACGTCCGTTACCCGGCGCCTGGCAACGCCTGAGCGGTGCACGGTGCAACCCGGCAAAGAAAAAGCGCCCCGATGGGGCGCGTCGCCATTCGGCGTGCGGTGGAAATGCCGGTCGCTCAGAAGCGATGGCGCAGGCCGGCCGTGACCGCGATCTGCTTGTTGGTCGACGAAGCACCACCGAGGCCATTGACATAGGCGCCGATGCCCAGGCCATCCGTGCTGACGCGCTGATACACCCCTTGCACATACACGTCGGTCCGCTTGGACAGTGCATAGTCGCTCTGCAGGTTGAACTGATTCCAGCCCGGATGACGACCATCCAGGAAGCCGGCGGTGTATGTGTACGACCCGGCCAGCGACAAGGCCGGCGTGAGCGCGTAGCGCGCATTCACTTCGTAGTTGTTGAACCGGGCAAACGTGCCGTCGAGGCCCAGGCCGTTCGACACGCCCGAGGCACCCGCGGAGATGCCGAGCGCGCGGTTCACACGCGATTGCGTGAACACGAAGCCGGCCGTTGCCGGGCCGAACGTGTAGTTCAGGCCGCCGCCGAACACGCGCTGACGCTTGCCGACGAACGTGTTGTCGCCTGCTACCGCGCCCCCGCTGTTGGTGACCGCAGCCGACGTGAGGCCCGAGATGTCGTTGTTCAACTGCAGGTAGCCAGCGCCGATATTGAAGCCGGCGTACGTGTACGACACGCCTGCGCTGTACGCGCGATTGTTCGAGAACTGGTTGCTGTTCGAGAAGCCGTACAACGCGCCGACCTTCAGGCCGCCGTAATTGATGCTCGTATACTTGACGGCGTTATTGATCCGGAACGAATTGTTGAGGTTGTCGTTATCGAACGGGTGGGCAAACTGGGTGCCGCCGAATTGCGTACCGGTCAGCGACAGCGGCCCGATGTAGTCGACGACGCTATCGTATTGGCGACCGAGGGTGACGGCGCCGAACTGGTCATGAGACAGGCCGACGAACGCCTGGCGGCCGAATTCGCGGCCATTCTGGCCGAGCGTGCCGTTGGCGATGTTGAAGCCGTTTTCCAACACGAAGATTGCCTTCAGGCCGCCGCCGAGATCTTCCGTGCCGCGCAGGCCCCAGCGGCTGCCGTTGATCTGGCCGCTGCGTTCCGACCATGAGCTGTGGCCACCCTGGTTGTTCGTATAGGTGATGCCTGCGTCGATCAGGCCGTATAGCGTCACGCTGCTCTGAGCGTGAGCTGCCGTAACGAATACACCCGACAACGCGGTGACGATCAGGGTTTTTTTCATGGATCTGTCTCCAAACAGGATGATGTCGATCGAACCTGTTGCGGACTGGCATGCTTTGCTTGACGTTGCGGCCGGTCCGCAGGGCGGCGGTGCGCCTATCAGAAAGCCATTTGCAGTGTACGGAGCGCGCGGAGCGGGGGAGGGATGCGCTTTAAGCAATAGTATATTTTGGAATCCGCAAAGATCGGCAATGTGGCGCAAACGATTGCCCATCAAGGGTTTGCGGTGGTGCAGCAAAGAAAAATGGCGATCAGGACTGCGTAACGGGCGTTGCGTGTTTGCGACAGGCGGTCAACAGGAGGCGGGGATGCCCGTAATCCGATTATTGACACATCGGCAATAGAGGTTTGTGTGGAGCATGGCTAATGAAAGGTTGTTCTCTCGCTATACTGCGATCTCTGCTTTCCGAAGCAGACTTTTTCGTTGACGGAAAAGATCTCCAAACCTTTGTCGGCGCGACTTCCCAGTCGCGCTTTTTTTTTGCCCCGTCGGTCCGCGCGCTATTGCGCGAACGAGCGCCGCTTGCGCTTGGCCGCGGGTGCGGCCTCCTTGGCTTCGTTGGGGGGCGGCGTGTATGTCCAGTCTTCCATCACGTAGTGACGGGCATCGAGAGGCGACGAGAGCAGGTTCTGCCAGTGATCGCCGTGCCAGGTCGTATCGAATTCGGTGTCGTACGGCGCTTCGCGCGAGGCCGCGGACTCAGCCAGGGCGCGGGACTTGCGGCGTGCGCGTCCGAGCCGGCTCGCGAAGCGCTTGATTCCGTCCAGCCACATGACCATCTCCTTCCTTCCGGCGTTAACCGAGCATCGCAATATCCTTTGCCTTCCGCAACCCGGAAAAAACCCGAGGAATTTACCGAGTCGATTTGTCCCCGGTAGGAATTTCACGGCCACGATTATTAATGCTCCGATCCCGGTAATATTGACAGGTTTTTGATGCGAATCAATTAATCAGAGGCGCCGGTGTACCGATTCCAGTGGTATTAGCTCTTTTTTGATAAAACGATCGTCAAAAATTTCCTTGACGCACCCGGATTGTCCAATTTATAAATGTCAGCACTCCGTCCTCGGGCGGCGTGCTGGTGCGGGTGCTGGCGCAATGTTTCGGGATTTCGGGAAACGGCTATAAAAATAGCTTTTTTGGATCTAATCGAGTGGGGAACGAAGACATGGATACCGGTATCGTGAAATGGTTTAACGATGCTAAAGGTTTCGGCTTTATTACGTCGGACAATGGTGGTGAAGATTTGTTTGCGCACTTTTCCGAAATCAAGATGGACGGCTTCAAGACGCTGAAGGAAAACCAGCGTGTTTCGTTCGACGTGAAAGTCGGGCCGAAAGGCAAGCAGGCAGCGAATATCCAGGCGGTCTGACGCGCCACGCATTGCCGATCACGTCCGGCCCCCGCATTGCGGGGGCTTTTTGTTTTGCGGGGGCGGAACATTCCGGTTCGCGCTGGCCGCGAACCCGGATGCCGGTGCATACTCACGAAAGCATCGTTTTCCAGTCT
Source organism: Burkholderia sp. 4NA327C6 (assembly GCF_005502655.1). Lineage (NCBI taxonomy): Bacteria > Pseudomonadati > Pseudomonadota > Betaproteobacteria > Burkholderiales > Burkholderiaceae > Burkholderia > Burkholderia sp. 4NA327C6. Next base: position 51,474 of record NZ_SCNZ01000007.1, read on the forward strand.
TTTCATGTCTGATTCCCCCTGTCCGTCCGATCCCGCCAGCGAACAGCCGCTCGTTTTCGTCGACCTTGAAACCACTGGCGGCTCGCCCGCCGAACACCGCATCACCGAAATCGGCGTGGTCGAAATCGGCCCGCTCGGCGTGTCGACGTGGACGACGCTCGTCAATCCGGGGCAGTCGATTCCGCCGTTCATCCAGCAACTGACGGGTATTTCGGACGAGATGGTGCGCGACGCCCCGTCATTTGCGTCGCTGGCGCCGGGGTTGTTCGAGCGGCTCGACGGCAAGCTTTTCGTCGCGCACAACGCGAGCTTCGACCGCGGCTTCCTGCGGGCCGAATTCGAGCGCGCCGGCTTCGCGTTCAATCCCGATGTGCTGTGTACGGTGCGGCTGTCGAAGGCGCTGTTCCCGCGTGAATCGCGGCACGGCCTCGACGCGTTGATCGAGCGCCACGGCCTCGTGCCGGCGGCACGCCACCGGGCGCTGGCGGATGCCGACCTGGTGTGGCAGTTCTGGCGCCTGTTGCACGACACCGTGCCGCTCGAGCGGCTGCGTGAGCAGATCGCACGCACGACGCGCCACTTCCGTCTGGGCGGCGACCTGACCGAAGCGTGGCTCGATACCGCGCCGCCCGGCTGCGGTGCGTACGCCTTGTTCGGGGAGGAGGATGTGCCGCTGTATGTCGGCCGCAGCGTGCGTGTGCGGCAGCGGCTGCGTGCGTTGCTGACGGGCGAGCGCCGTTCGTCGAAGGAAATGCGGCTGGCGCAACAGGTGCGGCGGGTCGAATGGCGCGAGACCGGCAACGAGTTGGGGGCGATGCTGGCCGAAGCGCAATGGATTGCCCGGCTGCGGCCGTCGTACAACCGGCGTCCCGCGGCCGATGCTCGTGCCGGCGCTGCGCCCTGGCCATTCGAAGGTGCCGTCGCGTTCGAGGCGAGCGGTGAGCGCCGCCTGTTTCATGTGATCGATGGCTGGCGCTATCTCGGCGCGACGGAATCGCTCGACGCGGCCGCGCAACTCGCGGCCGACGGAGCGGGCGGTGCGTTCGAACCTTTCACCCACCGCCTGCTGCAGACGCATCTCGCACGCGGGCTGCAGCTGATTCCGCTCGCCGCGCTCACGCCTGCGGGGCAGACTGGTTAATCAGGCGCCGTCGCGCCACCCGCGCCCGCGGCCGTCAGCCGATCGCGCTTGCGCCGCCGGCCGAGCAGACGTGCGATAGCGCAGTGTCGAGTGCCTGCGTTTGCGTGGCGTCGTAGCGCGTGAGCGTCTTCCAGTTGGCGATGCTGCGCGCGAGCCTCGCCTGGCAATCAGGCGCATCCCGCAGCGGCGCAACCTGCGCGAGCCCCGCGAGCATTTTCTGCGTCAGCCGGTCGAGCGCCGGGCGCGTGCTGGTTGCGAGATCGGGCGGCGTGCCTTCCGGTGGCCGCGTCGCGCGCCAAGTCGCGAACAGCGCGTTCTGCACATCCTTGCTCGCGGCGATCTGATCCTCGAAGAACGTCCGTGCGAACGCGGGATCGACGCCGGCCTGCGCCGCGCGCTTCTCGACTGATACGAGCAGTTCCGCTTCGCGCGGCCGGTCCTCGATTGCCTTGTGATTCGCCCATTTCCATCGAGCGACCGGTTCGGCGAGCGCGAGGCGCTGCGACGCGAGCGCGACGATATTGGTGAGGGCGGTGTCGTCACCGTCTGCATTGGCGATGCGCGGGGACGAAAAGAGGGCGACGCCGAGCGCGGCGACAGCGAGGCTGGCACGAATGGCTTGCTTCATCGGAACGATCGGGAGAGCCGGGCGGGCCGGAAGTGGAAAACCAGAAGGATAGACGAAGACAGTCGCGCGGCGTAGCGCAGCGACCGGAGAATCAGCAGGCGAGCTGATCCGGCACCGTCAGGCTGTTGCGGCCCGGGTGCGAGGCGAATTGCGCGCGATGCGCATTGATGAACCGCACGATAGCGATGATCGACACGTGGCGGTTACAGAACCGAACAGGCGTTCACTTCGGCGCGTACAGCTTGTGCTGCTCGTCGAAGAATGCCCGCACGTGGTCAGGCAATTCGGCGAGGAATTCCACGCCGACGGGTTCCGGATCCGGGCTCATCACTTGCTCCGGCGGTGGCATGCGAGTTGGTCTTTCGTCCATGGTCATTTCTCCAGCAGGTTCGATGATTATCAACCTCGTGCTTGGATTTATGCCAGTGGCGAATCGTTAGATTTTGTCTCTGTTGTATTAACGGCACATGCGCTCTGACGCGCGCTGGAGGCCGACTATTGCATTGTGCGGAATCGGCAACAATCGGGCCGCTTGTTCCACTCGCGCGCATTTTTTCTGGACCGCGATGCAACGAACGACGCGATGGATCGGCCTCGTGTGGCTGGCGCTGAACGTACTGTCGCCCGTCATCGGCTATGCGCGTCTCGCGTCGAGCGGCTCCGGCGAGCTCACGCTCGAATTGTGCAGTGCAGCGGGCGCGTACGTGGCGTCGAACTCGCGTTCAGCGGCGAGAACGTCGGGTTGAAGGGGCTCGCGATTGACGCGAACGTGTCGGCGAGCAACGCGCGGATCCTCGCCGACGTCGCGAATCCCGCATATGTCGGCTCGCGCTTTCCGCGGATTGCGCGCGTGCATGCGAACCTGCTCGCGTCGCATCGCTTCGACGAGCACTGGGTGGCGAGCGTCGGCGTGCGCTACTCGGGCCGCCTGTCTAACACGCTCGACAACAGCGACGTGAACCCGGACGTCTACGGCGGCACGAGTTCGTTCACGGTCGTCGACCTGAAGGCGCGTCACCGCTTCGACCGTCACTGGAGCGCGTCGCTCGGCATCGACAACCTGACGGACCGCCGCTATTACGTTCTCCACCCGTATCCGGGCCGTACTTTCAATGGAGAACTGAAGTGGTCGCTGTGAGATCGCTCGCGTTGCTGTCGCCAGCCGGCGTGCACGACGCGCACGACGTGCCGAAGACCGCCGATTCGCACGCCGCGCGCATGAGCATGCAGGCCGCACCCACGCGGCAGAAGTAGCCGCTCGCGACGGGGGGCGGCATTCGACACGCATCACCGGCTGTGGTGTGCATGGGTCGAGGGCGCGCACGTTGTCGTCGCGCATTCCGACGATGCCGGCGACACGCTGTCCGCGCCCGTCACCGTCAACGCGATGCCGGAACCGGTCTACACGAGCGCCGGGAATCGCCCGCAGGTCGCGCAGTATGCGAATGCGGAGCCGATGCCCGAGCGTCTGCGCGCGGCGCTCGATGCGGGGTGGAGAGGGGAGATGCCGCGCACCGTGTGGATCGGACGCGATGGCGCACGCGAGGCGCGCAGCGGATTGCTGACGGCCGACGTGCTCGACAGCTGGTTGGAGCGCGCGAAGCGCTGAATGGGGCGACGGCGCGCGGCGAACGGGCCGCGCGCCGGCCTGATGCGAAAACGCGCCCGAAGGCGCGTGGAGAGAAGCGTCAGGCCGCTCGCTTGAATAGCCGGATCACGAACAGCAGGATCACCGCACCGACGACCGCGACGATCACCGAACCGATGAAGCCGCTGCCGATGCTGATGCCGAGTATCCCGGCGAGCCAGCCGCCGATCACCGCGCCGACGATCCCGACGATGATGTCGACGATCAGCCCGAAGCCGCCGCCCTTGACGAGCAAACCGGCAAGCCAGCCGGCGATCGCGCCGATGATGAGCCACATAATCAAGCCATGAGTCATGGTTGTCCTCTCCTTGAGTTGTGTCGAAAGACCGGACGTCGGCTGCGTTACCGCAAGCTGAATGAAGGCGGCATCGCGACCTGCCGCGCCGCCCACGCAATGTAACGCGTTAGACGGGTCGGAATCGTTAAGTAATGTTATGCACCCTTAACGGGATTTTCCAGGGAATTTGTCTGCATACGGCTAGGCTCGTGCGTGGGTGATGCATGATGAAATGAAGTTGTAATAAACGGCCGCCGGTGAAGCAGGTCGCCCGTCGGCGTCATCGTTCGTGCACCGATGCCTGCATGCCCACGTCGGGCAATCCGTCGCCTGCGTCGGCGATCAGCCGTGCGACGGTCGCGGGTTCGCCGATCGCCTCGATCGACAGCAGTGCGAAGCGGGCGAGAAAGAGCGATGCATCGGCTTCACCGATCCGTGTCATCGTGTGGCACAGGTCGGTGTAGAGGATGTCGCGTTCGGTATCCGTCATCATGCGGTCTCCTGAGGATCGGTTGATGCGCACGGACGAAGTGCGCGTTCGAGCGCGGCGATCACGTCGCTCGCGCGAGCGTCGTGCCAGCGGCCGAGTACGTGGCCGTCCGGACGTACGAGATAGACGGTGCCGTCGCGGGCGCCGTACATGTCGAACAGCCGGCCGTCTTCGTCATGGCCGCCGCAGGTCGGTTGCCGCGGCGCCGCAGATCGCGTGAGCGCCACGAGCGCGAACGGTATCCGCGCAGCCTGCAGGCGCTGTTCAAGGCCAGCGAGCGTCGGATCGGGCACGCCGTCGGACGTGAAGCAGACCGCGGTGAAGCGCGGGGCGACGAGATCGGTCAGGTGGCCGCGCCGCATGGCGCTGCCGTGCGGCGCGTACAGCATCAGCGGACATTCGGCGAGCACCGTGCCGGGCGCGGGGCCGGCTGAAAACGTATCGCGTTCGACTGCGTTGAGCGACGACGTCGCATAGGCGATGGCCGTCGTCTGGCGCGGATTGATCAGCGAACGCAGCGCCGGATGCCGGACCGCGAGCGACAGCACGGCCTTGCGCATCAGTTCGAAAGCAAACGACGGCGGTGCCATGAACTCGGTGCTCTTCGTGCCGTAGCGAAGATTCTCGTGCGTCGCGAACACGCGTTCGTCCGAGTAGCTGTCGAGCAGCGTGTCCGATGCAAGGCCGCGAATCACGTACGCGAGTTTCCATGCGAGGTTGTCGGCATCGTCGATGCCCGAATTCGCGCCGCGCACGCCGAAGATCGGCACGAGATGCGCGGCGTCGCCACAGAACAGCACGCGGCCGTGCCGATAGCGTTCGAGCGTCAGCGCATTCGCCTTGTAGACCGTGATCCAGATCGGCGACCAGTCGCCGCGCTCGCCCATCATGTCGAGCAGGTTCTGCACGCGCGGGATCACGTTTTCTGGCTTGATGGCCGCTTCGGGATCCTCATCGTCGCGTAACTGGTAGTCGATCCGCCACACATTGTCGGGCTGCTTGTGGACGAGCACCGTTGAGCCCGGGTTCGACGACGGGTCGAAGTACGCGAGCCGTTCTGTTGGCCGGTCACTGTCGAGCGCGATGTCGACGATCACGTAGCGGCCCTCGTAGCTCGTGCCTTGCAGCGACAGGCCGAGCGCTTCACGCATCGTGCTGCGTCCGCCGTCGCACGCCACGACCCAGTCGGCGTCGAGTGCGTAGCCGCCGAGCGGCGTGTCGACGTCGAGGCGCACGCCGTCCGGGTGCAGGGAGACGCCGGTGACTTTCGCCTGCCAGCGGATCTCGATGAGTTCGGGGCGGCGCAGTGCGGCGTCGAGCAGGAACTGCTCGATGTGGTACTGCGCGAGATTGATCATCGGCGGCAGTTTCTGGTTTTCGTCCTGCGGCATCGTGAAATGCAGCACTTCGTCGCGACGGTAGAAGCTGCGTCCGCCGGTCCACGGCAGTCCCGTGCGCAGGAAGTCGTCGAGCGCGCCGAGCCGTTCGATGATCTCGAGGCTGCGCCGCGAGATGCAGATCGCCCGGCTGCCGTGACAGACGGCGTCGTCGGCCTCGATCAGCACACTCCGGATGCCGTGGTTCGCGAGACCGAGCGCAACGGCGAGGCCGACAGGGCCGCCCCCGACGATCGCCACGCGATGCCGGTGCGTGTCGATACCGTCGTCGCAGGCCGGCAGATGCGCGGGATGGCGCTCGGCGACGAACGGGTAGGGTTTGAAGTCGATATCCATCGTTGGCTTCCAGAGGAGGGCGGTTCGACGTGCACGCGCGCCGGGGCCGCGTGCAGGCAGTCGAAGCAGTATGGAAGCCGTGCGGGAATCCGCTGTCCCCATTCGGGGTACAGCAAGCCGACCGGGATTTACCCCGATTCCGTCATCGCAGTCCGATTCGGTTCAGGGCTGCAGGCAGAGTGCGAACAACTGTCGCTGGCTCGAGATGCCCAGGCGCCGGTAAGCGCGCTTCTGGTATGTGACGACGCTCGACGCCTTCACGCCGATCGTCTCGCCGATCTCGTGCGCGGTCTGGCCTTCGAGCACACCGCGCAGCACGTCGAGTTCGCGCTTGGACAGCGCCGGGCAGGCGCTGCGTAACCGCGCGAGCATCCGTTGCGGGATGCCGATCTGCGCGGCACCGGCGAGTGCGTAGTGATGCTTCGCGGCCTGCGCGATCAGCGGGGCGAGCGCTTCGATCTCCGCGATCTCGCGCGGCTGGAACGCGCCGCTGCGATGCGCGCGGTACAGGTTGATCGACAGCCAGCTCGCATCGTTGGGCTGCATCAGCAACGACAGCCGGTCGGACACGTCGGGGCCGCGGTAGCAGGCCGCTCGATACGCTTCGTGATCGATCTCGTCGCCGGCCTGCTGGTGCAGCAGCAGGTCGTGGCGGCGCGCGCCGCGAGGCGCGCTCGATACGATCTTCTGGTTGCCGTCGAGCGTGTAGAAGTGTCGTGCGTAGATGTCGGCGACGTCACGCAGGTAGCGGCCGCCGCGATGGTCGGCGACGGATAGCGTGCGCGGGCGGTTGCCGAACTCGTACGCGAAGATCGTGCATTGCGTGACCGACAGCGCATCGTCGAACAGCTTCAGCACTTCGGCTGCGAATGCGTTGGGCTCGTTGCCGCCGATCGCGGCGACAAGGCGCGTCGCACGTAATACGTCCAGTTGCCCGGTGAGGTTCGGTCGCTCGAGACGCCAGGTGCGCATGATGCTCGGAAAGGGCGGAGTGGTCCGGCGATTGTAATCGGCGGCGTGCGGCGCGGGAGTCGGGTGATGCCCGCAAGCGGAGCGGACGCAGAGAGAAGAAGGGCAGCGCACGATTTGGCGCCCGGAATGAGAAAAGGGCTGACAAGCATTGCTTGTCAGCCCTTTATAACTTGGTGCCGGAGATAGGAGTCGAACCTACGACCTTCGCATTACGAATGCGCTGCTCTACCAACTGAGCTACACCGGCATCAGAGAAACGAAATTATAAGGTGAAATCTGAGACCTTGGCAATAGGTTTTGCGAATTTTTTTCAGCTTGCTGCTGCTGTTTCGCGAAACTCATCGACTCGGCAAACTTCCCGCTTCGTTTCACTGCGATGCGACCCGTTGGGGTCACATCGAGAGCCGCGATTCTACGTACGTCGCGCGATACTGTCTAGTGCTGCAGTGCAAATTTATTGCTTTTCCTGGTGGTAGCCCGTCACGCGCTCGACTTCGTTCTTCGAACCGAGGAACACCGGGACGCGCTGATGCAGGCCCGTCGGCTGCACTTCCATGATGCGCTGCGTGCCGGTCGTCGCGGCGCCGCCCGCCTGTTCGACGATGAACGACATCGGGTTCGCTTCGTACATCAGGCGCAGCTTGCCCGGACGGTCGGGCGTGCGCTTGTCGGCCGGGTACATGAAGATGCCGCCGCGGTTCAGGATCCGGTGCACGTCGGCCACCATCGATGCGATCCAGCGCATGTTGAAGTTGTCGCCGCGCGGGCCGTCCTTGCCGGCGTTCAGTTCGTCGATATAGCGCTTGACCGGGTCGTACCAGTGGCGCGCGTTCGATGCGTTGATCGCGTATTCGCGCGTGTCGGCCGGGATCTGCATGTTGCTCTGCGTGAGCACCCACGAGCCGACTTCGCGGTCGAGCGTGAAGCAGTTCACGCCGTTGCCGGTCGTCAGCACGAACACCGTCTGCGGGCCGTACACGGCGTAACCGGCCGCAACCTGCTGCGTGCCGGGCTGCAGGAACGATTCCTCGGTGGCCTGCTTGCCGTCCGGGCAGCGCAGCACCGAGAAGATTGTGCCGATCGACACGTTCACGTCGATGTTCGACGAGCCGTCGAGCGGATCGAACACGAGCAGGTACTCGCCGCGCGGATAGTTCGCGGGGATCGGGAAGAACGTTTCCATTTCTTCCGATGCCATCGCGGCGAGGTTGCCGCCCCATTCGTTCGCGTCGAGCAGGATTTCGTTCGACAGGATGTCGAGCTTCTTCTGCACTTCGCCCTGGACGTTCTCGCTGCCGGCGGTGCCGAGCGCTTCGCCGAGCGCGCCCTTCGACACGTTGTAGCTGATCGCCTTGCACGCGCGTGCGACGACTTCGATCAGCAGGCGCAGGTCGGCGGGGAGGTTGTTGGTCTCACGTTGCTGTTCGATCAGGAACTTCGACAGCGTGGTGCGGCGGGCAATGGACATGACAGACTCCAGAAGGCCAAAGAATCCTTGAATGGCCGCAATTTTACCCGTCGCGCCTTCCGTGCCGCCGGGTTTTTTCGTCCGGTTACACGGCTGGGCAGCCGGACCGGCCCGCTTTCCGGTGGGGGAAACCGGCGCGACACGCTTCGCGGCAACGGCAGGCGGTGTGATCGGACCCTGCGATTGCGCGCGGTTCCGGGAGTCTTCACACAATAAAAAAGCCGGTGCCGCGACGGGCGGCACCGGCTGTATCGCGCAGGCGCGATGCGGGCGATCGCGTTACGCGAGTGCCTTCTCGACGATCTCGCGCACGTCCCGCGATTTCGCACCGGCGGCAACCTGCTCGAGCGCTTCGCGCATCCGGTCGCGCAGTGCCGGCGTGAAGCGGCGCCACAGTTCCAGCGAGCGCGCGAGGCGCGCGGCAACCTGCGGGTTGATCGCGTCGAGCGCGAGCACCTGTTCGGCCCAGAACGCGTAACCGGAGCCGTCCGCCGCGTGGAATTGCGCGGGGTTGGCCGCGCAGAAGCTGAAGATCAGCGAACGGGCGCGGTTCGGATTCTTCAGGTTGAACGCCGGGTGCGCGAGCAGCTTGCGAACCTTCTCAAGCGTCGGCTGCGTAGGCGTACCGCGTTGCGCGGCCTGCATCGCGAACCACTTGTCGATCACCAGCGCTTCCTTCTCGAAGCGGCGGTAGAAATCGTCGAGCGCGTGCTCGGCCGGTTCGGTCGCGCCGGCGGCCGCGGCGGACAGCAGCGCGCCGAGCGCGGCCGCGCGATCGGTCATGTTGTTCGCCGCGTCGTATTGCGCGGTCGCGAGGCGCACCGCATCGGCCGGATCCTCGAGCTCGGCGAGATACGCGAGCGCGAGGTTCTTCAGCGCGCGGCGGCCGGAGGCCTCCGGCGTCGGTTCGTAGGCGCCGGGCGTCTGGTGCTGCTCGTAGGCGGCGAGCCATTCCGCGCGCAGCGCGGTGGCGAGCCGGCGGCGCACGAACTGGCGCGCGCGATGCACGGCGGCCGGATCGGCTTCCGCCATCTGGTCGGCGAGGTAGGTTTCCGACGGCAGCGTCAGCGCGAGTTCGCGGAACGCCGGCGACAGCGTCGCGTCGGTCAGCACGCGGCGGAACGCGGCGACGAAGTTCTCGCCGAGCGTGAGCGGCTCGTTCGCGGCCGCACGCGCGGCGAGTGTCAGCAGCGCGCGCGTCGCGAGGCGCTGGCCGGCCTCCCAGCGGTTGAACGGATCGCTGTCGTGCGCGAGCAGGAACGCGAGGTCGTCGTCGCTGTAGTCGTACTCGACGATCACCGGCGACGAGAAGTTGCGCAGCAGCGACGGCAGCGGGTGTTCCGGCACGTCGACGAACGTAAAGGTCTGCTCGGTGTCGGTGAAATCGAGCACGCGCGTCGTGCCTGCGGCGGCGGCTTCGCCGTCGAGACGCAGCGGCAGGTCGCGGCCGTCGCGGCCGATCAGGCCGATCGCGAACGGAATCAGTAGCGGCCCCTGCTGCGTTTCGCGCGCGGCCGGCGACCCGTCGCCGTAGCCCTGCGCAAGCGTCACCGTATAGCGGCGCGCAGCCGCGTCGTACGCGGTGCGCACCGACACGCGCGGCGTGCCGGCCTGGCTGTACCAGCGCTCGAACTGCGCGAGGTCGCGCCCGTTCGCGTCGGCCATTGCGTGACGGAAGTCGTCGCAGGTCACGGCGTGCCCGTCGTGGCGCTTGAAGTACAGATCCATCCCCTTGCGGAAGCCGTCGCGGCCGAACAGCGTCTGATACATCCGCACGACTTCCGAGCCTTTCTCGTAGACGGTCATCGTGTAGAAGTTGTTGATCTCGACGTAGCTCTCCGGGCGCACCGGGTGCGCCATCGGGCCCGCATCCTCGGCGAACTGCAACTGGCGCAGCACGCGCACGTCCTCGATGCGCTTGACCGCGCGGGCCGCCGATTCGACGTCGTCGCCCGCGGCCATGTCGGCCGAGAATTCCTGGTCGCGGAACACCGTCAGGCCTTCCTTCAGGCTCAGCTGGAACCAGTCGCGGCAGGTCACGCGGTTGCCGGTCCAGTTGTGGAAGTACTCGTGTCCGACCACCGATTCGATGTTCGCGAAGTCGGTGTCGGTCGCGGTCTCGGGGTTCGCCAGCACGTACTTCGTGTTGAAGATGTTGAGCCCCTTGTTCTCCATCGCGCCCATGTTGAAGTCGCCCACCGCGACGATCATGAAGCGGTCGAGATCGAGTTCGAGGCCGAAGCGCTGCTCGTCCCAGCGGATCGAGTGGATCAGCGAATCCATCGCATGACGCGTCTTGTCGAGGTCGGCCGGCTCGACCCACACCTGCAGCAGCTTTTCCTTGCCCGAGCCGGTCGTGATCGTTTCCTCGATCGCGACGAGCTTGCCCGCGACCAGCGCGAACAGGTAGCTCGGCTTGCGGAACGGGTCTTCCCATTTCGCGAAGTGGCGGCCGTCGGGCAGGTCGCCGGAATCGACGAGGTTGCCGTTCGACAGCAGCACCGGGTACCCGGCCTTGTCGGCGCGCAGCGTCACCGTGTACGACGCCATCACGTCCGGGCGGTCGAGGAAGTAGGTGATGCGGCGGAAACCTTCGGCTTCGCACTGCGTGAAGAAGTTGCCGCTCGACACATAAAGGCCCGACAGCGTCGTATTCTGGTCGGGTGCGCATGCGCTTTCGAGCGTCAGCTCGAAGGCCTCGGGAACATTCTCGACGGTCAGCCCGTGCTCGTGCGCGCGCACGGCGCCATGCGGCGCGCCGTCCAGGTGCGCGCCGAGGAATTCGAGCGCTTCGCCCATCAGCTCCAGGTGCGGCGCGGGCGCGGCGTCCGGATTGCGGCGCACGCGCATCGTGTTCCTGACGATCGTGCGGGCCGGCGCGAGATCGAATTCGAGCGCGACGGAATCGATGAGGAAGGCCGGCGGCGTGTAGTCGGCGCGGCGGATCACGGTGGAAGAGGCGTTGTCGGACATGGTCGTCGAGATCGGTGGAGTAGGGGACGGGCCCGTGGCACGGGCCGGGCGAACCGGGCCATTGTACAAAGGCTGGCGGCCGCGTGCCGGCCGAACTTTTTACCGGTTCCGGGAGTCCGCGTATTATCGGCATCCCGTTACGGTTCGCGCGGTGCGACGAACGGGTGACGGATCGAAGAGGATCAACATGAAACGCGAATGGATTCAACGCGGTGCGGGCTGGGCGGCGGCGCTGTGCGTGGCGCTGCTGACCGGCTGTACCAGCTACGTGACGACCCAGGTCACGGCCTTCTCCGACTGGAGCGGCAGCGACGCGACACGCACCTATGCGTTCACGCGCACCGACGCGCAGAAGAACAGCATCGAGCAGTCGACCTACGAGCCGATCGTCGCGAACGAGCTGTCGACGTATGCGTTCCGGCAGGTGCCGCAGGCGCAAGCGCGGTACCTCGTCGGGCTGACCTATGCGGTCGGCAGCGATCTCGTGACGGTACCGCAGCCGGTCTATTACGATCCGTGGTTCGCGCCCGGGCCGTACTGGCGGCGCGGGCCGTGGGGCCCGTGGGGTCCCTGGGGGCCGATGCCGGCCGGCTACGTCGCGCAGACATACCAGGTGTTCGACTACACGCTCGGCATCCGCATCACCGAGCGCGCGACGGGCAAGGAGGTGTACAACGTGTCCGCGCGCACGACCGGCGACAACGGTACGCTGCTGTACGCGATGCCGTTCCTCGCGCGCAGCGCGCTCGCCGATTTCCCGCTGTCCAACGGCGCGGTTCGCTCGGTCCGGCTGCCGGTCGACAAGCGCGGCGGCCCGGCGGCGCCGGCTGCCAACGAGCGCGCGGTGCCGGTGGCGCCCGCCTCGGGTGCCGCCGCCGCGAAGTAACGCGGTATCCCTCTCGGCGCGGCCGTCCGGCCGCGCCGGCCATGCCCTTCCGTCAGACCCCGATACCCAGCAGCGCCAGCGCGCCGAGCACGACGAACAGCACGGCCGCGATCGCGTGCACGAGCTTCGTCGGCAGGCGGTGCGCGAAGCGGTCGCCGAGCAGGATCGCGGGCACGTTCGCGAGCATCATCCCGAACGTCGTGCCGGCCACGACACCGATGTAGTCCTGGAAGCGCGCGGCGAGCGCGACGGTCGCGATCTGCGTCTTGTCGCCCATTTCCGCGAGGAAGAATGCGACGAGGGTCGCACCGAACACGCCGAGCCGCGAGCGGTTGGCATTGGCTTCGTCGGCATCGAGCTTGTCCGGCACGAGGATCCACAACCCCATCGCGATGAAGGAGAACGCGAGCGCCCAGCGCATGATCGACGGCGTGACGAGCGCGCCGAGCCATTCGCCGAGCGCGCCGGCGAACCCGTGGTTCACGAGTGTCGCGACGAGCACGCCGAGAATGATCGGCACCGGCTTGCGATAGCGCGCGGCCAGTACGAGGGAAAGCAGTTGGGTCTTGTCGCCGATTTCAGCGAGGGCGACGGCGCCGGTGGAGATCAGGAAGGCTTGGGACACGTATGGGGTTCCACGGGCCGATGTTGTGCGTGCGAGCGACGATCCACCGCGCGCCGGGCCCTGATGCGGCGCGCTGTGAACCATCGGTCTCGCCAGGCCTAGGTGGCTGCGTCCGCCATGGCCGTACGGCCAAGTCTGTTGACGGACGCCTCCGTCACGATGCGCGCCGGGGGCGCGGGACATCGAGCGGAGCGGCTACTCCCCAATGAGCGGCGAATTCTAGCACGGCGCGTTACGCGCGGGAAAGCGGTTGGCGGGCGCTGCGCCCCGAGTCGGGGCGGGATCGGCGCATGGCAAGCTCGGCGGCCCGGCGCGCGCGGCGGTGGATGCCCGCGCGTGCCGGGGCGCACCCCGGCGGGTCGTTACGCGGCGGGGCGGCGTGCCGCGCCGCGCTCGTGGACGAGTTGGCCTGCCGCATAGGTGCGGTACACCGCGCGGTCGTCGCCGAGCAGCGCGAACGCGAACAGCAGTTCCTCGAGCGAATCCGCACGCTTCGTGCGGCGTGCGAGCAGCGGCGTGGCTTGCGGATCGAGCACGACGAAGTCGGCTTCGGTACGCGGGGCGAGCGTGCCGACCGTGTCGGCGAGGTCGAGCGCCTGCGCGGCGCCGGCCGTTGCGAGCCAGAACATCCGCGTCGCGGTCAGGTGGTGGCCCGACAGTCGCGCGACCTTGTGCGCTTCGTTCATCGTCTGCAGCATCGAGAACGACGTGCCGCCGCCGACGTCGGTCGCGAGCGTGACGGGCACGTCGTATTCGCCGGCCTTGTCGAAATCGAACAGCCCGCTGCCGAGGAAGAAGTTCGACGTCGGGCAGTGCGCGACGACGGTTCGCGTCTCGGCCATCCGGCGGCGGTCCTCGTCGTCGAGGTGGATGCAGTGGCCGTACACCGCGCGCGGGCGCAGCAGCCCGTAGCGGTCGTAGATGTCGAGATAGCTGCGATGGCCGGGGAACAGCTCGGCCACCCATTTCACCTCGTCGACGTTTTCTGCGACGTGGCTCTGCACGAACACGTCCGGATGGCGCCGCGCGAGTTCGCCGCACGCCTCGAGCTGCGCCTCGGTCGACGTCGGCGCGAAGCGCGGCGTGAGCGCGTACATCTGGCGCCCCTTGCCGTGCCAGCGGTCGATCAGCTCGGCGCTGTCGTCATAGCCTGATTGCGCGGTATCGCGCAGGAACTCGGGGCAGTTGCGGTCCATCAGCACCTTGCCCGCGATCATCCGCAGGTCGCGCGCGTCGCTCGCCGCGAACAGCGCATCGGCCGACTGCTTGTGCACCGTGCAGTAGACGAGCGCGCTCGTCGTGCCGCAGGCGAGCAGTTCGTCGACGAAGAAGTCGGCGACTTCGCGCGCATGCTCGGGGTCGCCGAACTGGCGCTCGGTCGGGAACGTGTACTTGTCCAGCCACGGCAGCAGGCCCGGTGCCGGCGACGCGATCATGTCCGTCTGCGGATAGTGAATGTGCGTGTCGATGAAGCCGGGCACGATCAGCTTGTCGCGCAGCTCATGGACGATCGCATCGCGCGCGAGCGTCGCGGCGAGCTGCGCGTACGGGCCGGCCGCGACGACCTTGCCGTCGTCGACGATCAGGAGGCCGTCGGTCTCGTAGTTCGCGGCCTGGCTCGATTGCGCCGGGTCGCCGTTGAAGGTCAGCAACTGAGAACGGAAAGCGGTTTGCGTCATGACGAATGATCCTGCATCAAGGTAAGGCGAACAGAAGAAAACGGGCGACGCCGCACGGCGGCAAGACGGCGCCTGGCGAGCGGGTGCGGCACGCTGCGTGCGGCACGACCGGATGCGATTGCGCGGGCGAACGTGGCGGCCGAAGCCGCCCGCGAGTGGTTGCCGGCGGGCCTCGCAGCCGTTGCGCTCACGACCGATGAAGCCTTGAGCGAAACGGCAAATCGCGACGGCAGGCACGCGCGAGCGACGACGAACGGCGCCGTCGCCGCGCGCTCACGCACGCGATCGTCCCGGCGCAAGGCCGGGCCGGTGGTCGCGAAGCGGATGCCGTTGCCGTGTTTCATCTGTCCAGCGTTCCTCGATGCCGGCCGTCACGCGGCCTGCCAGTACGCGTCTAGGCGCGCGTACAGTGCGTCGCGCTGCGCCGGTTCGATGAACGATGCCTCGAAGCCGTTGCGGATCACCGCATGGACTTCGGCATCCGTGAGTTGCAGCCCTTCGGCCGTCGCGAAGTAGTTTTCATTGACGTAGCCGCCGAAATAGGCCGGATCGTCGGAGTTGATCGTCACCGCGACGCCGCGATCGAGCAGCGCTTTCAGCGTGTGCTTCGCCATGTCGTCGAACACGCACAGCTTCAGGTTCGACAGCGGGCAGACGGTGAGCGCCGTGCGCGTTTTCGCGAGGCGCTCGACGAGCGCCGCGTCCTCGATGCTGCGCACGCCGTGGTCGATCCGGTCGACCTTCAGCACGTCGAGCGCTTCGTAGATGTAAGCGGGCGGGCCTTCCTCGCCCGCGTGCGCGACGAGCTTCAGCCCGAGCGCGCGCGCCTTCTCGAACACGCGTGCGAACTTCGTCGGCGGATGGCCGAGCTCGGACGAGTCGAGGCCGACGCCGATCAGGCGATGGCGATAGCGCTCGAACAGCGGCAGCGCGGATTCGAACGTCGCGAGCGCGTCCTCTTCGGACAGATGACGCAGGAAGCACAGGATCAGCTTGCTCGACAGCCCGCGTTGTTCGGCATCGGCGAGTGCCCGCTCGATACCCGCGACCACCGTCTCGATCGATACGCCGCGCTCGGTGTGCGTTTGCGGATCGAAGAACAGCTCGGTGTGGACGACGTTGTCGGCGAGCGCGCGTTCGCAATACGCGGCCGTCATGTCGTAGAAATCCTGCTCGGTCAGCAGCACGCTCGCGCCGGCGTAATAGATGTCGAGGAACGACTGCAGGTCGGTGAACGCGTACGCGGCGCGCAGCGCGTCGATCGAGTCGTACGCGAGCTTCACGCCGTTGCGCTGCGCCAGCGCGAAAATCAGTTCGGGCTCGAGCGAGCCTTCGATATGGATGTGCAGCTCCGCTTTCGGCGCGCGGGCAATCTTGTCCTTGAATGTCGGGGTCATGGCGTCGTTCTTGGTCGGTCAGTAGGTAGGGGAAGCCTGCGTGGACGCGTTCGCATTCGCGTTGGCCTCGACGGCCTGCAGCAATTGCGCAGCCACCGAGATCGCGATCACTTCGGGCGCCTTGTCGATGATGCCTTCGACACCGATCGGGCAGCGCATCCGTGCCACCTGGGCCGGGTCGATGCCGATCGCGGCGAGGCGATGATCGAACTGCACGCGTTTCGTGTGCGAGCCGGTCATCCCGAAGTACGCGTAGTCGCCGCGCCGCAGAATACGCTCGGCCAGCACGAAATCGAGTGCGTGGTCGTGCGTCATCACGACGAAGTATGACTGCGGCGGTGCGGCGTCGACCGCGTCGACCGGGGCAGCGGCCGCTTCGATCGCGAGGTTGCCGATGCCGGCGAGCGCGTCGGCCGGCGGGAACACCGCATCGGGCCCGTCGATCCAGCGCACGTGGCACGGCAGCGTCGCCAGTACCTTCACGAGCGCGGTGCCGATGTGCCCGGCGCCGAACAGCACGACGGGGAACGCATACGGCGCGATCGTTTCGGTCATCAGCGACACGCCGCCGGTTTCCCACAGCAGGCAGTCGGCACGCGCGGCTTCCGATTCGGGCTCGCTCAACAGCGGCGCGCCCGGTGAGGGGCCGAATGATACGCTACGCACGGTCGCGGCGCCGGCCGCGACACGCTTCGCGAGCGACATGATCCAGCCGAGATCGCCCACATCGAGCCGCTCGAACGCGAGCACCACGGCGCCGCCGCAGCATTGGCCGAGACTCGGGCCGAGCGCGAGCCGTTCGAGCCGGCGCGCGTGCGGCACGTGCGCGCCATCCTTGAGCAGATGCCGCGCGATCTCGATCGCCTTCCATTCCAGATGACCGCCGCCGATCGTATGGCGGGCCATGTCGCGCGTGACGAGCATCTTGGTGCCGGCTTCGCGCGGCGCGGAGCCGTCGGTGTGCGCGACCGTCACGAGCACGGCCGCTTCGCCATGTGCGAGCAGTTGCTGCAGATCGCCGAGCCAGGCTTCCATCAGCACGCTCCGTTCGGGGCGACGCGGCACGACACGCGGCGCGGGCTGGCGGGCGCGGCGGCAACGATGGCGGACGGGAGCGAGGCGGGCCGGCCGCACGGCCGATGCAGTGCGGCGGCAGCGCGCGAACGGCGCGCGCGGTCGGCACCGCCGGATGCGCGGACGCCATGAGGATGACGGATGCGGATGGTTTGCGTTGTCATGATGAATCCAGTCGACATTGCGGATCGGGCGCGCGTTACGCAGGGGTGGTGAGACCGCCTGGCCTCGCGCACGTAGATCGCCATCCAGTTACGAAGATAGCACCGCAAGGCGACGGGAACATTGCCAGGCGGTGATCCGCGCTATCAGGAGGCGATCATGTCGATCATAGGCCCGCCGCGCGGGATCGGGGCGCCGATGCGTGCACATCGGGCCGAAACGCAGGCGTGGCGGGGCTGGGCGCGGAAGTCGCGCGATGCGCGTTCGCCCGGAGAGCCGGGCGGCGGCGGGGTAGGTGTTTACGCTTGACGGGCCGGATGCGGCTCGCCAGGCTGGGCCGGCGGGTGCGCCGGAGCCGGGCGGCTACCGGCCGGCGGCAGTGTGCGGCCCGGGGCGAGCCGGCCGCGCGCAGGCCGGTCGAAACCGGCCGGTCAGGCCGCGAGCTTGCGGCGATGGCGCCAGAGGCTCGCGACCACGGCGATCAGGATCACCGCGAAGCCGATCAGCGCCCAGCCGGGCAGCAGGATGCCGAAGATCGGCGGGTAGACCGTCTCGCACAGCCCGGCGACCTTGAACATCCCGGGGAACCACTGCGCGGGCGGCAGGCTGTCGACGATCGGCTGCAGCGTGTCGAAACCGCAGCTGAAGCCCGGATTCATCTGGATCGACAGGTGCCGGGCGGCCGTGCCGACGCCGCCGGCCGCGGCGATCGCGATCAGCAGCTCGAGCACCCAGACGCCGCGCCAGTTGCGGATCCCTGCGGCCAGGAACGCGAAGATCCCGATCGCGCAGAAGAAGTAGCGCTGGATGATGCACAGCGGGCACGGATCTTCGTTCTTCACGTACTGCAGGTACAGCGCACCGGCCAGCAGGGCGATGCACACCCAACCGAGCAGCATCAGCAGGCGGCGTTCGCGGCGGAGTGCGAGCGTGTAGTCGTTCATGTCGGCGGGGTTCCTCGTGGGTCGGTCCGGAAAACAATCGCGCGATTTTAGCGCGAATGGTCTGGCACGAAACTGACAGCGCGCGTGCGGCAACCTGCCGCATCGCGCGTCGTGTCCGCCGGCGTTTGGACGGCTGCGCTCAGCGGATCGTGTTCAGCACGGCCTCGACCGCCTGGCCGATCGCGAGCAGCGCGTCGTCGCGGTGCGGGGCGGCCGCGAGCATCAGCCCGACCGGCGCCGCGTCGCGCGGATGGCAGGGCAGCGACAACGCGCACGCGTCGAGGAAGTTGAACGCGCTCGGATTGCGCAGGATCAGCGCGTTGGTGCGTGTGAACGCGGCGTCGTCCGCTTCGAGTTCGGCGATGCGCGGCGGCACGACCGGCACCGTCGGCGCGACGAGTGCATCGAAACGCGACCAGACCGTGTGGGCGGCTTCGTCGAGCATCGCCGTGCGTGCGGCGAGCAGGTCGAGATAGTCGGCTGCGGTCGCGGGTTCGCCCTTCAGGATCCGCGTGAGCACGCGCGGGTCGTACTGGTCGCGGTGCTTGGCGAGCAGCGGGCGATGCCACGCGTAGGCCTCGATTGGCGAGAAGCCGAAGCGGTTGACGTCCGGCAGCCGGTCGAGCGCGGGGAAGCGCACTTCCGTGACGATCGCGCCGGCGGCTTCGAGATGCTTGAGCGCGGCGTCGAGCGCGGCCGCGACGTCGGCATCGACACCGTCCGTCACGTAGTTCGTCAGCACGCCGAGCCGCACGCCTTCGAGCGGCCGGGCGGCCGGCACGTGCGGTTCGAGTCCCGCGAGCATCCGGTCGACGAGCGCACAGCACGCAACCGTCAGGCCGATCGGGCCGAACGAGTCGAGCGTCGTCGACAGCGGCACGCCGCCTTGCGTCGGAATCCGGCTCGCGGTCGGCTTGAAGCCCGTCAGCCCGCACAGCGCGGCCGGAATGCGGATCGAGCCGCCGGTGTCGGTGCCGAGCGCGACGGCCGCCATCCCGTCGGCGACGGATGCGGCGGCGCCGGACGACGAGCCGCCGGAAATCCGTGCGTCGCCCGGCACGTCGCGGTGGTACGGCGAGCGCGGATGGCCGAAGTGCGGATTCAGCCCGAGCCCCGAGAACGCGAATTCGCTCATGTTGGTGCGGCCGACCAGCACCGCGCCCGCGCGCTTGAGCCGCGCGACCGCGACCGCATCGGTGCGGGCGGGCGGCGCGCCGTCGAGCACGCGCGAACCCGCACGCGTCACCTGCCCCGCGACGTCGAACAGGTCCTTGACCGACACCGGAATGCCCGCGAGCGGCGACAGTACGGTGCCCGCGGCGCGCAGCCGGTCGTGCGCGTCGGCGGCCGCGCGCGCGTTGTCGGCATCGACTTCCGTGAAGACGACTGCGCCCTGGCCCGACGGATCGGCGATCCGGTCGAGCGCGGTGTCGACGAGCGCGCGGCTCGTGGTCCGGCCGGCGGCGAGGTCGGCGGCGAGCTGGGCGAGCGGGGGGAAGGGCGTGAAAGTGGTCATGGGCGGCTCAGGGGCGAAGATGTTGAAGAAGCGTGGAGCGGAACGAATCGATATGATTTTCGACGGCCGCGCGTGCGCCGGCGGCGTCACGCGCGGCTAGCCGGTCGAACAGTTCGCGATGCTCGTGCTGGACGTCGGCGAGATGGTGAGGTTCGGACAGCGTGACGAACCAGAAGCGCAGCGAGCGCTCATGCAGCCCGCGCAGGATGTCGGCGAGGACCGCATTGCGCGCGGCCGCGGCGATCGCCTGGTGGAATGCGCGGTCGAGTTCCATCATGCCTTCGACGTCGTGCGTGTCGACACAGGCCTGCCCGCCGTCGAGCAGCGCGGCCAGGCGCGCGAGATCGTCAGGCGTTGCGTGGCGTGCGGCGAGTTCCGCGCAGTGCGCTTCGTTGATGCGCCGCACGTCGATCACCGCGACGATGTCGTCGAGCGACAGCGGCTGAACCATCAATCCCTTGCGCGGCATCACGGACAGCAGCCCTTCGAGCACGAGCCGATGCACGGCCTGGTGCACCGGCGTGCGGCCGATGCTGGTGCGGGCGACGAGGTCGGCTTCGTTGAGGGCGGCGCCGGGCTTCAGGCGCATCGTGATGATGTCGCGCTGGATCAGCGCATACGCGCGGTCGGCGAGGCTGGCCGTCGGTGCGGCCGGGGGCTCGCGCGTGACGTCGGTCAGGGCATTCATGCGGGGTGCGGCGCGGTGGCCGGGCGGGGCGCGATCATGGCGCAGGCTGGCGGGAAAGTGGACGATGCGTGGATATTATTGTGATATATCACTGGTGTCCAGTGCCGGAGGCGCTGTAACAGCCTCGCCGGCGCGTGGGCGGGGACGCTCCCCGACGCAGTTTGCCGCCGACTTGCAACAATATCGACAGGATGTTGCAGGTTTGCCGCTCGATCGTGCGCTGAAGCATAATGAATCCTCGTTTATCCATACGCGTGAGCGACGTACCAGACCATCGTCATGAGCGAAAACACGCCTTCCCCGGCCGGTCTGCCCGGCACCTCCTCCGTTTCTTCCGATTCCCCCCGTTCCGATCCGGCGAAAGCGCCCGATGCGCCGGCTGCCCAGGCCGCCGCGCAGAACGTCGCTGCCGACGGCGCGTCACCGGTTACGGCCGCGTCCGAGCCGGGCGCGCCCGGTGCGACCGGCGCCGCCATCGATGGTGCTGCTGCCGCCGTGCCGCCGAAGGCTGGAACGCCGCCACCCGGTTTCGGCGCGCCGCCTGATTTCGACACGCCGCGCCCGCCGCCTGCGAGCGCGCAGAATGCGCCGCCGGCCTACCTGAAGCAGAGCGACACGCCGTGGTCGGTATTCGGCCGGATCGTGGCCGCGCGCGCGCGCAGGCTGTTCGACCGTGCAGGCCAGCGCATCACGCAGCGCACGCTGCGCATCGGCGTGTCGGCGCGGATCTTCCATCCGGAGCCGGGTGCGAAGGGGCTGCGGGGCAAGACGCTCCAGTATCTCGAGGAATCGATCGCGCACTGGGTCATGTCGCGCGACGTGCTCGTGTTCATGATTCCGACCGTCGGCCACCAGGGCATGATTCACCCGAGCAACATCCGCCTGCGCGACTACGCGAAGCATCTCGACGGCCTGCTGCTGCAGGGTGGCGCAGACGTATCGCCGCAAACCTACGCCGCATCGGACGCCCGCCCCGAATGGCCGGGCGATCGCGTGCGCGACATGTACGAGCTCGAGCTGCTGCACGAGTTCGTCGAATCCGGCAAACCCGTGCTCGGCGTATGCCGCGGCTGCCAGCTGATCAACGTCGCGTTCGGTGGCTCGCTGTACCAGGACATCGCCACCGACGTGCCGACCGCGAATGCGCACGTGAGCGAGCATTACGACCAGCATCGACACGCGATCCGCTTCCCGGATTCGTCGACGCTCGCGAGCATGTTCCCCGGGCGCAGCGAAGCGATCGTCAACTCGATCCACCACCAGGCGATCCGGGATCTCGGCCGCGATCTGAACATCGAAGCCGTGTCGGCCGGTGACGGGATCATCGAGGGCATTCGTCATCGCCGTTCGCCGTTCGTCGTCGGCGTGCAGTGGCACCCGGAGTTCCATCGGGCCGGCGGTTCGGAACTGCTCGACTGCACGCCGTTGCTCGATGCATTCCTGCGCGCGGCGCGCGAAACCCGCCTGTAGCAAGCTGGATGCTTCGCGTCGCACGACGACCGGCCGCAGTCCGATAAATTCGAGATGCGGCCGTTTCGTTTTGAACGATAATCGCGAGTTCCGATTCGTTCGCCGGAGTCTGACGTTGGCTTTCCGAAATTTTTCCCCTGCACGGTGCGCAACGTGGATCGTTGCGCTGGTTGCCTGCACGCAAGCGGGTGCGGCCTGGTCTGCCGACACGACCGCGCCCGCCGCCGGAACGCGTCCGGCGGTCACGAGCTTGCGCGGCGACGCGGCGGCTTCCAATCCGGCTGCGACCGATGCGTCCGCGCAAGGCAACGTCGCCGAGTTGACGCAGATGCTGCGCGATGGCCGGATCGTCGAGATGCGTACGACCTACAACGGCAGCTACGGTGCGAGCCTGATGTTCGACCCGCGCGAGATGACGTACTACGTCGCGCTGTTCCAGGACAAGCATCTGTGGCGTGTGATCCGGTCGCAGGAAAAGAGCCGCGCGGAGATGGTGTATGCAAACTTCGTTCAGCAGACCGTACAACTTGCCGACATCGAGATCCGCCGTACCGAGCTGGAGGCGCAGAAGGCGTTTCTCGAGCGCGTGATCGCGCTGCAGGCGAATCGTGCGCAGCAGTTGCAGGCCGACCTGAGCGTTGCACGCAGCCAGCAGGCCGAAGTCGCGCAGCGGCAGCGCTCGGCGCAGGAGCAGGCACAGGCGCTGCAGGTCGAGAAGCGGGCTGCGCAGTTGCAGCTGCGCGATCTGCAGGAGCAGGTGCGACAGCTCGAGAAGCAGACCGAGACGGGGCTGCCCACGCACAAGTAACGGATCGTCAGACCGACACAGAGACGAGCAAAACCCGGCGAAGCGAGCTTCGCCGGGTTTTTTTACGGCCGTGCCGTCAGCGCGCGAACGCGTTCGGCGTGTCGGTCAAGCGGCGGTGGGACAGTTGTGCCGTCCAGTCGAAATTGACGGGGGGAGCGTGCGTTGCGCGGGCTGGCTGCGTCGCGCGCAGCGCGCCTGCCATGGCGATCAGCGTGAGCGGATCGTCGAGCGCATCGTGTGAATTGGCGATTGTGTGCGGCGCGGTGGCGAGCCGATCGCGTGCCCGGGTGTCGATCGGGTTGTTCCGGACCGGCGGGCGCGCAGCCAGCCGCTGCACGGTCGGGCGCCCGGCCGGTGCCGCTGTCGTGCGCTTGCCGTTCGAATGGAGCGACGAGGCCGTGGCGGTGCGCGGCGTGTCGGACGTAGCCGGCGGACGACGCGACGCCGGACGACGCGTGACCGGGTGCGCGGCCGGCGGTGATCCGGCCGTCGTCGCGACGGGGGCAGCCGTCTCGTGCTGCGGCATGGCGTTCGTCGACGTGTGCGGCCGAGCCATCGCGACCTGCACCGTGCCGGACGACGACGTGGCGTGATCGGGCGCGCCATCGGCCGTTCGAATCGCGTAGGTGGGCCAGAATTCCGTCATGGGCTCGTGCGCGGCGATCAGCCAGCCAATGATGCCGAGCGCGCCGATGCTCCAGCAGAGCGCGTACTTCGCACGCCGGTCGCGAGCGCCACCGGCGATACGGTGGGGGCGCCGGCCGGCGGCGGCCGGAATCGCAACCGGCGGCCTGGTGGAAATCGGTGCAGGCGCGATCGTCGGCAGCGGCTTCCAGTGGCACGTGCGGTGCGGCCGGTCGACGTCGATGCAGGACGTTGCCAGTGTCGCGAGGCAGTGCTTGCCGGCGCGCGCACCGGGTGCGCCGCGAAAGATCCAGTCTTGGCCGAACGACGGGACCTGATCGAGCGGAGCGATGCGAGGGCGGGCAAGCGCGCCGGCAACGGGGACGAGGTGCGATGGAGTCATGAGGGCGGTGCGCCATGCGGCACGGACATCCGTGCCGGTGCGGCGCGGATATGTCGTCGCAAATCGAGACATTGTCGTCAGCCGGCGAAGGCCGGTCGATCAGATCAATCTGATTTTTGCTTCCGTTTCGGGACGACTAGTACGAGGAGAGCGCCGCGACCTCAGCGGCAGGGGCGGCACAAGGCAAATGTCGGGTTGGCATGGCATGATGCGCGAACCATGCCGGTGCGCGCGTCGTTGCGCGGCGCGTCGCCGGCGGGCAGCGATGCCCGTGCGCGCCGGCCCGGCGCCGCGTGCGTCGTCGGATCCATGCGGCGCGGATTCGCGCCATCCGAGCTGAGCGAGAAAACATGTCCACAGCGTCACACGCCATCGCGCAGGAATCGAAATTCCGCACCGTATTCCGCGTCGTCAGCGGCAACTTCCTGGAAATGTACGATTTCATGGTCTACGGCTATTACGCGTCGGCCATCGCGAAAACCTATTTTCCGAGCGGCAACGCATTCGCGTCGCTGATGCTGTCGCTGTCGGTGTTCGGTGCGGGCTTCCTGATGCGGCCGGTCGGCGCAATCGTGCTCGGCGCGTACATCGACCATCACGGCCGGCGCAAGGGGCTGATCCTGACGCTCGGCCTGATGGCGCTCGGCACGCTCACGGTGGCCGCGATACCCGGCTATGCGACGATCGGCGTGCTCGCGCCGGCGCTCGTGCTGCTCGGCCGGCTGCTGCAGGGATTTTCGGCGGGCGTCGAACTCGGCGGCGTGTCGGTCTACCTGTCGGAGATTGCGACGAAGGGGCACAAGGGGTTCTATACGTCGTGGCAGTCGGGCAGCCAGCAGGTGGCCGTCGTGTTCGCCGCATTCGTCGGCGTGCTGCTGAACCGCGCACTGCCGGTCGAGGAGATGACCGCGTGGGGCTGGCGCATTCCGTTCCTGATCGGCTGCCTGATCGTGCCGTTCCTGTTCCTGATCCGTCGCTCGCTGAAGGAGACCGACGAGTTCCTCGCGAAGCGTCATCGTCCGACGATGGGCGAGATCATGCGTTCGATGCTCGACAACTGGGGCATTGTGGTGGCGGGCATGGGGATGGTGATCATGACGACGGTGTCGTTCTACATGATCACCGCCTATACGCCGACGTTCGGCAAGGAAGTGCTGCACCTGTCGTCGCTCGATGCGCTCGTCGTGACCGTCTGCGTGGGGATCTCCAATCTCGTGTGGCTGCCGCTGTCCGGCGCGTTGTCCGACCGCATCGGCCGCCGCCCGGTGCTGATCGCGTTCACGGTGCTGACGCTGTTGACGGCTTACCCGGCCGTGCTGTGGCTCGTCGGCGATCCGTCGTTCCTGCGGCTGCTCGCGGTCGAGCTTTGGCTGTCATTCCTGTACGCGTCGTATAACGGGGCGATGGTCGTCGCGCTGACCGAAGTGATGCCGGCCGACGTGCGCACGGCCGGTTTCTCGCTGGCATACAGCCTGGCGACGACGATCGGCGGCTTCACGCCCGCAATCTCGACGCTGCTGATTCATCAGACCGGGAACAAGGCGGCGCCGGGTTTGTGGCTGAGCGTTGCCGCGATTTGCGGGCTGATCGCGACACTCGTGCTGTATCGCACGTCCGAGGCGCGCAACCAGTACAAGGCGGCCTGACCGGCACACGTATCACGCGCGGCGCCGGCCGCACGCGATGTACTGAAAAGGGAGCGCGGCGCGCTCCCTTTTTTCGTCTGCGTTCAGGCTTCGCGCAGCATGCCGGCGACCGCGGCCGCCACGTCGTGCCATTCGCCCGGCGCGGGCTGGCGGGCGAGCCTGGCCTGCGGATACCACGGGCAGTCGTCGCCGGTGAACCAGCGCCAGTCCGGCGCGAACGGCAGCATCACCCACAGCGGTTTGCCGAGCGCGCCGGCGAGGTGCGCGACCGCCGTATCGATCGTGACGACGCCGTCGAGCCGATCGATCAGCGCGGCCGTGTCGGCAAAGTCGTTCAGCCGGCCATCGAGCCGATGCACGCGCGGATGTGCGTCGACGCGCGCTCGCTCGTCGTCGTCGAGTGCGGGTTGCAGCACGATCCAGTCGATGTCCGGTAGCGCGAGCAGCGGAGCGAGTGCGTCGAACGGCATCGAGCGATTTTCCTGCGCCTGCCGGCGCCCCGACCACGCAAGGCCGAACTTGCGCTTCGATCGCCCGCCGAGCGAGCCGCGAAAGCGCCGGCCGGCGCCGTCGGGGACGTCGAGGTAGCGCGCGCCCGCGACGATGTCCTCTTGCGTCTGAAGCCCGAGCAGGAACGGTAGGCTCATCAGCGTGCACGCGACATCCGCGGTAGGCGGTTTTGCCGCGCCCAGGGCGACGAGCGTCACGCGCCAGCGTGCCGCGGCCGGCGCCAGCAGCGGAACGAGTTCCGGCTGGACTTCGAGCACGACGCGCGCGCAGCGTGCGCGGGCGAGCGGCACGAAACGGACGAACTGCAGCGTGTCGCCGAAGCCCTGTTCCGCGCGGATCAGCAGCGTGCGCGACGCAATCGGCTCGCCTTGCCAGCGCGGCAGCGTGCCGAGCGGCGTCGCGCCCGGCGTGTCGTGGCGCGCTTCGTAGGCGGGCAGGCCGCGCGTGAAGTCGCCGAGCGTCAGCAGCGTGACCGCGCGGTGCAGCCGTGCCAGCGTGAGATCCGGCGCGACGCGCAGTGCCTGGTCGAAGGCGCGCAGCGCCATCTCGTGCGCACCGAGCGCGTGATGTGCGTTGCCGAGATTCAGCCAGGCGAGGCTGAACGACGGATCGAGCCCGACGGCACGCTCGTAGTAGGGCAGCGCGTCGCGGTGGCGGCCCTGCGCGCCCAGTGCGTTCGCGAGCCCGAACAGCGCGAGCGGAAACGACGGATGCAGCGCGAGCGCGGCTTCGAACGCGGCGGCCGCCTCCGCATGCCGGCCGACCGCGTCGAACGTGTTGCCGAGATTGAAATGGGCGGCGACGAAGCCCGGCTGCGCGGCGATCGCGGCCTGGAAGTGCGCGATCGCGTCGTCGGCGCGGCCCATCGCGTTCAGTGCCATCGCGAGGTTGTTGTGCGCCCCCGCATGTCCGGGCCGCAGCTCGAGCGCGCGATGGAACGCGGCGAGCGCGTCGTCGTGGCGGCCGAGCGCGTTCAGCGCGTTGCCGAGATTGTTGTGGATCGATGCATCGTCGGGCGTGAGCCGCAGCGCGCGGCCGAACGCGTCGATCGCATCGTCGTGGCGCTGCATCGCCGCATACGCGTTGCCGAGGTTGTAGTGCGCGAGCGGAAATTCGGGCGCGAGCGTCAGCGCGTTGCGAAAGCGGTCGACTGCTTCGTCGAGCCGGCCGAGTGCCTTCAGCGCGTTGCCGAGATTGAGCTGCAGCGCGGCATCGCCCGGCCGCAGCGCGACGGCGCGGCCGACGAGATCGGCCGCCTCGGCGTGCTGGCCCTGCTGGTGCCGCAGCACGCCGAACAGATGCAGCGCGTCGGCGTCGGCGGGATTGGAGGCGAGCGCGTTGCGATAGCCGTGCTCGGCCTCGGCGAGGCGGCCCGCGCGGTGTGCGGCATACGCCCGGTCGAATGCGGAATCCATAACGCGAAAACTGACGGAAAGCGCGTATTTTCCCACACCGCGCGGGGGTGCCGCGCGTCGGCCGATCGGCATATGGCCCCGTCACGCGGAGCGGCGTAGACTTGCAGGGTCGCGTGTCATCGAGGTTCTCATGGCTGACACACTGCCCGATATCCAGCCCGTGCTGATCGTCGGCGCGGGGCCGACCGGCCTTGCCGCGGCGATGAGCCTCGCGCGGGCCCGCGTGCCGGTGCGCATCATCGATCGGCTCGCTGCACCGGCGCCGCATTCGCGCGCGATCGGTATCCAGGCGCGCACGCTCGAACTGCTGGAGCAGCATCGCGCGGTCGAACCGTTTCTCGCGCTCGGCCATCGTGCCCATGCGGCCGCGCTGCATGCCGACGGCCGCGTGATCGCGCGGCTCGATTTCGATCCGCTGCAAACGCGCTATCCGTACCTGCTGTTTCTCGACCAGACCATCACCGAGCGCCTGCTTGCCGACCATCTGGCCCGGCTCGGCGTGACGGTCGAGCGCGGCGCGACGCTGACCGCATGCGATGCGGGCGGTGCGTCGCTCGACGTGTCGATCCGCTGCGCGGACGGCCGCGACGAATCGTTCGCGCCGTCGTACCTGATCGCCGCCGACGGCGCGCACAGCACGGTCAGGCATCTGCTCGGCCTGGGTTTCACCGGGCATGCGTTCGAGCAGACCTTCCTGCTCGCCGATTTCGCGGCAATACCCGACTGGCCGGACGAAGAGATCCACCTGTTCACGACAGCCGAAGGCATCGCCGGCCTGTTTCCGATGGGTGGCGGCCGTTACCGGCTCGTGGCCGACCGGCCGCCCGGGAGCGACGCATCGCCCGATGCACCGACCCCGTCGCTCGCGGAATGCGACGCGATCGTGCGTGCCCGCGCCGGCGCGTCGATCTCGCCGAGCGATCTCGCCTGGTCGTCGTATTTTCATCTGCACAGCCGGATGGTCGACCGGCTGCGTCACGGCCGCGTGTTCTTCGCGGGCGACGCCGCGCACGTCCATAGTCCGGCCGGCGCGCAGGGCATGAACACGGGCATCCAGGAGGCGTTCAATCTCGGCTGGAAGCTCGCGCGCGTGCTCGGCGCGGGCACGCCCGAGCGGCTGCTCGACACGTATCACGCGGAGCGTCACCCGATCGAGCGCGACGTGTTGCGGCAAACCGGGTTCGTCACGCAAATCGTCGAAGCCGAGCGCGGCGCGATGAAGCTGCTGCGCGATCACGTCGTGCCGGTGCTGGCGTCGTTCGGGCCGATGCGCGACGCAGTGCGGCGCACGGTCAGCGAACTCGGCGTGCAGTACCGGAAGAGTCCGCTGACGCTCGAGCGCGTGCTCGATGGCGGGCCTCGCGCAGGCGAGCGGGCACCCGACGCGCGCGTGCGGGTGCTCGACGGGCCGCTCGGTCAGGCGCCCGGAACGGCGCGGCTATACGACCTGCACGATCCGGCGAGCTTCACGTTGCTGCTGCTGGAAGAGCCGGTGAACGCCGATACCGGCGCAGTGCCGCCGATGCCGACCGATGCGCAGGCGCTCGTGCAGGGGCTCGAACGGATCATGCCGGACGCGGTGCGCGTCTGGCGCGTCACCGATGCCGAAGGCGGCGATGCCGGCCTCGCGCAGGAATACGGCCGCTCGCGGCCGTCGTTTTACCTGCTGCGGCCGGATGGTTACGTCGCTGCGCGCGGGCGCACGGCGACCGACGCGAACGCGCTGCTGCGCCACTGCGAAAGCTGGTTCGCTGGCATGTCGCGGTCCGCGTAGCGGTGCGGTCAGGCGCTCGCCGCGGCGGGTACGAGCGACGCGCGGTGCGCGGCGATCGCGTCGCGCACGATCGGTGCCGCACGTTGCCCGGCCTCGCTTGACGGATCGTCGAGCGCCGCGAGCAACGCGCGACGCATCCGCGGCTCCCAGAAGCGCCGGATATGGTCGGCGATGCCGGTCAACGCTTCGTCTCGATCGGGCATCGATTCGAAGAATGCGCCGATCTGGTTGGCCATGTCGATCAGGTGTCCGTTGTCCATCGCTTCCTCACTTGCCCGTCGTCACGCCGGCGGTCGCGGTCGCGGCGGCGCGGCGCTCGAGCAGGTCGAGCTGCTCCGCGTTGAAGCGCGCATACGCTTGCTGCCAGTCGGAAGGCTGCGCGACGGGCAGCACCTGCACGGCCGTCACCTTGTACTCGGGGCAGTTCGTCGCCCAGTCCGAGCTGTCCGTCGTGATCACGTTCGCGCCCGATTCGGGGAAGTGGAACGTCGTATAAACGACACCCGGCTGCATGCGTTCGGTCACGAGCGCGCGCAGCACCGTCTGCCCCGCACGCGATTCAATGCCCACCCAGTCGCCGCTGCGGATACCGCGATCCTGCGCGTCGTGCGGATGGATCTCGAGGCGATCCTCTTCGTGCCACCGCACGTTCTCGGTGCGGCGGGTCTGCGCGCCGACGTTGTACTGCGACAGGATGCGGCCCGTCGTCAGGATCAGCGGATAGCGCTGCGTGACCTTCTCCGGCGACGCGATGAACTGCGTGATCACGAACTTGCCCTTGCCGCGCACGAATGCGTCGATGTGCATCGTCGGCGTGCCTTCCGGTGCGTGCTCGTTGCACGGCCACTGAATGCTGCCGAGCGTATCGAGCTTCGCGTAGGACACACCCGAAAAGGTCGGCGTGAGCCGCGCGATCTCGTCCATGATTTCCGACGGATGCGCATAGTCCATCTCGTAGCCGAGCGCGCGCGACAGCATCAGCGTGACTTCCCAGTCCGCGTAGCCCGCGAGCGGCGGCATCACCTTGCGCACGCGCGAGATGCGGCGTTCCGCATTCGTGAACGTGCCGTCCTTCTCGAGGAACGACGAGCCGGGCAGCAGCACGTGCGCGTATTTCGCGGTCTCGTTCAGGAAGATGTCCTGCACGACGATGCATTCCATTGCCGACAGCGCGGCCGCGACGTGCTGCGTATTCGGGTCCGACTGGACGATGTCCTCGCCCTGGCAGTAAAGCCCCTTGAAGCTGCCGTCGAGCGCCGCTTCGAACATGTTCGGGATGCGCAGCCCCGGTTCCGGTTGCAGCTTCGCCGACCACGCCGCTTCGAACTGCGTGCGCACGACCTCGTCGCCGATGTGCCGGTAGCCGGGCAGTTCGTGCGGGAACGAGCCCATGTCGCACGAGCCCTGCACGTTGTTCTGGCCGCGCAGCGGATTGACACCGACACCTTCGCGGCCGATGTTGCCGGTTGCCATGGCGAGGTTCGCGATGCCCATCACCGTCGTCGAGCCCTGCGCGTGTTCGGTCACGCCCAGTCCGTAATAGATCGCGGCATTGCCGCCCGTCGCATAGAGGCGCGCGGCTTCGCGTACCAGCTCGGCCGGCACGCCCGTCACGGCGGCGGTCGCCTCGGGCGAGTTGTCGGGTCGCGAGACGAAGTCGCGCCATTGCTCGAATGCGCGCGTCTCGCAGCGCTCGGCGACGAATGCGTCGGCGACGAGCCCTTCGGTGACGATCACGTGCGCGAGCGCGTTGACGATCGCGACGTTGGTGCCGGGCCGCAACTGCAGGTGGTGGGTCGCCTTTACGTGCGGTCCGTCGACGACGTCGATGCGGCGCGGGTCGATCACGATCAGCTTCGCGCCTTCACGTACACGCCGCTTCAGCCGCGAGCCGAACACGGGGTGGCCGTCGGTCGGGTTCGCGCCCATCACGACGATCACGTCGGCCTGGCCGACCGACGCGAACGTCTGCGTGCCGGCCGATTCGCCGAGCGTCGTCTTGAGGCCATAGCCCGTCGGCGAGTGGCACACGCGTGCGCAGGTGTCGACGTTGTTGTTGCCGAACGCGGCGCGCACCAGCTTCTGCACGAGGTAGGTTTCCTCGTTCGTGCAGCGCGACGACGTGATGCCGCCGATGGAATCGCGGCCGTACTTGTCCTGCAGCTTGCGGAATTGCGTTGCCGCGTAGGTGAGCGCTTCGTCCCAGCTGACTTCGCGCCACGGGTCGGTGATCTTCTCGCGGATCATCGGCTTCGTGATGCGGTCCTTGTGCGTCGCATAGCCCCACGCGAAGCGGCCCTTCACGCACGCGTGGCCCTCGTTCGCGAGGCCGTTCTTGTGCGGCGTCATGCGCACGACCTGGGTGCCCTTCATCTCGGCCTTGAACGAGCAGCCGACGCCGCAGTATGCGCAGGTCGTGACGACCGAGTGTTCGGCCTGCCCGAGTTGCACGACCGATTTTTCCTGCAGCGTGGCGGTCGGGCACGCGGCGACGCACGCGCCGCACGACACGCACTCCGATGCCATGAACGATTCGCTTTCGCCGGCGGCGACGCGCGATTCGAAGCCGCGTGCGGCGATCGTCAGCGCGAACGTGCCTTGCGTTTCCTCGCAGGCGCGCACGCAGCGGTTGCAGACGATGCACTTCGACGGGTCGTACGTGAAGTACGGGTTCGATTCGTCCTTCGTGTCCTTCAGGTGATTCGCGCCGTCGAAGCCGTAGCGCACTTCGCGCAGGCCGACCACGCCCGCCATGTCCTGCAGCTCGCAATCGCCGTTGGCGGGGCAGGTGAGGCAGTCGAGCGGATGGTCGGAGATGTACAGCTCCATCACGTTGCGACGCAGCGACTGCAGCCGGTCCGACTGCGTGCGCACCTTCATGCCCGCTTCGGCGGGTGTCGTGCACGACGCCGGATAGCCGCGGCGGCCTTCGATCTCGACGAGGCACAGCCGGCACGAGCCGAACGGCTCGAGCGAATCGGTCGCGCAGAGCTTCGGGACGTTGACGCCGGCTTCGATCGCCGCACGCATCACCGACGTGCCGGCCGGCACCGTGACCGGCTGGCCGTCGATTTCGAGCGTGACGTCGGTATCGGCATGCCGTCGCGGCGTGCCGTAGTCGGTATCGTCGAACGGATCGAGTGCACGCGCCTGCGCAGCGCTCTTGCACGCGCATTGGGCCGAGCCGCAGCCGCCTTGGCGGACGTTGTTCGTGTCGAGGGACATGCAGGGCTCCTTCTGGGTCAGGCCGCAGCCTTGACCGGACCCGACGCGGCATGTTTGCCGGCAGCGAGCCCGAAATCTTCGGGGAAATGGTCGAGTGCGGACAGCACCGGGTAGGGTGTCATGCCGCCCATCGCGCACAGCGAACCGGCGAGCATCGTGTCGCACAGGTCGCGCAGCAGCGTGACCTGCCGCTCCGACGTATCGCCCTGGCGGATGCGCGCGATCGTCTCGACGCCGCGCGTCGAACCGATCCGGCACGGCGTGCACTTGCCGCACGACTCGATTGCACAGAACTTCATCGCGTATTCGGCGAGCTCGGCGAGGTTCGACGTGTCGTCGTGCAGCACGATGCCGCCGTGGCCGACCACCGCGCCGATCGCCGTATACGCTTCGTAGTCGAGCGGCACGTCCCACTGGTGGTCGGGCAGGTAGGTGCCGAGCGGGCCGCCCACCTGCGCGGCACGTGCGGGCCGGCCGCTGGCCGTGCCGCCGCCGAAGTCGAACAGCAGCTCGCGCAGCGTGACGCCGAACGCGAGTTCGACGAGGCCGCCGTGGCGGATGTTGCCGGCGAGCTGGAACGGCAGCGTGCCGCGCGAGCGGCCCATCCCGTAGTCGCGATAGAACGCCGCGCCGCGCGCGAAGATCACGGGCGCCGTTGCGAGCGTGATCACGTTGTTGATGACGGTCGGCTGGCCGTACAGGCCGGCGAGTGCGGGCAGCGGCGGTTTCGCACGCACGACGCCGCGCTTGCCTTCGAGCGATTCGAGCAGCGCCGTTTCCTCGCCGCACACGTAAGAGCCCGCGCCTTTCGCGACGTGCAGCTCGAACGCGTGCGCGGAGCCGAGCACGTGCTCGCCGAGCCAGCCGGCTTCACGTGCGCGGACGATCGCGGCTTCGAGCGTGGCGATCGCGTGCGGGTATTCGCTGCGCACGTAGATGTAGCCGACGGTCGCGCCGGTCGCGACGCCCGCGATGATCATCCCTTCGATCAGGCAGTACGGATCGCATTCCATGATCAGGCGGTCGGAGAACGTGCCCGAATCGCCTTCGTCTGCATTGCAGACGATGTATTTCTGCGCGGCGCGGGCCTGCCGGACCGTGCGCCATTTGATGCCGGCCGGGAACGCTGCACCACCGCGGCCGCGCAGCCCCGACTCGATCAGCGTTTCGCACGCGGCATCGCCGTCGAGCGCGAGCGCGTTCTTCAGGCCGGCGAGCCCTTCGTATCGCAGGTAGTCGTCGATCGACAGCGGATCCGTCAGGCCGATGCGTGCGAACGTGAGGCGTTGCTGGCGCGCGAGATAGGGCAGTGCATCGACGAGCCCGACAGCGCTCGGATGCGTGCCGCCTTCGAGCCAGTTCGCGTCGAACAGGGCCGGCACGTCGGCGGCCGACAGATTCGCATAGCCGACGCGGCCGGCGGCTGTGCCGACCTCGACGAGCGGCTCGAGCCACAGCAGCCCGCGCGAACCGTTGCGGACCAGTTCGATGGCGATGCCGCGGCGTTCGGCTTCCGCCTCGATCGCGGCGGCGAGCGCGTCGGCGCCGAGTGCCAGCGCGGACGAATCGCGCGGAACGTAGATGCGGGTCGTCATGCGGCCTCCGGGGTGTGCGCGGCCGCGTCGGCGAGCAGGGCGTCGAATTTCTCAGGCGTGACCTTCGCGTGCAGCACGCCATTGACCGTCATCGACGGCGACTGCGCACACAGTCCGAGGCAGTAGACCGATTCAAGCGCGACGTCACCGGGCGCATGCGCATCGGCGGCATCGCCGTGCGCTGCGTCGAACCGGCAACCCGTGCGGGCTTCCGCATGCGCGGCCAGCGCTTCGCAGCCCATGCTGCGACACGCTTCGGCGCGACACATCTGGATCGTCACGCGGGCGGGCGGTGCGGTGCGGAA
The DNA here is from genome assembly GCF_005502655.1 of Burkholderia sp. 4NA327C6. Taxonomy (NCBI): domain Bacteria; kingdom Pseudomonadati; phylum Pseudomonadota; class Betaproteobacteria; order Burkholderiales; family Burkholderiaceae; genus Burkholderia; species Burkholderia sp. 4NA327C6. The sequence goes on from NZ_SCNZ01000007.1 coordinate 85,550, forward strand.
GTGGTGGTAGTAAGTCAGGACGCCGTGCACTTCCGCGCGCGACAGGTTGAGTGCGCGGGCGAGCGGCGCGACGCAGCCTGGCGGCACGTAGCCCGCGTCGTCCTGGATCGCGTGCAGGATCGCCACGATCGACCGGCCGGCGCGTGCATGGCGCTCGACAAGTGCGTCGGGCGCTTGGGAATTCGGGGACATCAGCTGTGCTCCTCCAAAATCTCATATGTGCTCGTGATTCATATAGTGCACATTGAAACTTCGTTCTGATTGATTTTGAGCAACGATAAGCGGAAGATCTGGCGGTCGCAATAGGAAATCAGAGTGCATAAATGATTCGCATCGAATGCGACGCGTATCTGACCGTACGCGACACGGAAGGTCGTGCGGCCAGCCTGTCGGATGTCGCGCCGTTGCTCGAACTCGTGGCCGACACGGGCAGCATTGCGCAGGCCGCGCAAGCGAAAGGGCTGTCCTACCGGCACGCATGGGGCATGCTCCGCGCGCTGGAGGCGTGCATCGGCGGGGAACTGATCGAAACCGCGCGCGGCAAGGGCTCGACGTTGTCGGCGCTCGGGCAGGCCGTCGTCGATGCGCAGCGCCTCGCGCGCAGCCGTCTCGACGGGAACCTGCGCACGCTGGCGGCCGAAGTGGCGAGCGACCTGAACCGGCGGCTCGCGCAGCGCGACGGCGCCGTGCGCATCCATGCGTCGCACGGCTATGCGGTCGCGACGCTCGTCTCCGCGCTCGTCGATGCGCAGGCGGCCGTCGACATCAAGTATCGCGAGAGTGTCGAGGCCGTGCAGGCGCTTGGCCGCGGCGAGTGCGACCTGGCCGGCTTCCATCTGCCGCGCGGCGCGTTTCGCGCGCGGTGCGCGCAGATCTACCGGCCGTGGCTCGACGATACGCGCCATGTGCTGATCCACCTGACACGACGCCAGCAGGGGTTGTTCATTCCGCGCGGCAACCCGAAGCAGGTTCGCGGGCTCGCGGATCTCGCGCGCAATGACATCCGCTTCGTCAACCGCCAGCCGGGGTCGGGAACGCGCATGCTGCTGGATCTCGCGCTGCGCGCGATCGGCATCGATCCAGAGCGCATCGACGGCTATGCGTCGGCCGAGCTCACGCACTCGGCGATCGCGGCGTTCGTCGCGAGCGGGATGGCCGATCTCGGCTTCGGCGTCGAGCCGGCCGCCCGTCATTTCGGGCTCGATTTCATCCCGGTCGTCGACGAAGACTATTACTTTGCATGCGAACGCGCGCGGCTCGACGCGCGGCCGCTTGCCGGTGTGTTGGCGCTGCTGCGCGATGCGCGCTTTGTCGAGCGCGTCGCGCATCTCGACGGCTACGATCCGGCTGCGTGCGGAACGCTGACGAGCATCGCGTCGGGGCTCGCCGGCGGCGACGGCGCGAGCGTGCCGGAGGGCAATTCCCGGTAACGCGGACGCAATCTAACCGCGATGCAGCAGCAGGGGATTTGCGCTACGCTTGCCGCTTGACCAACGTTCCAACAAGCACGCCGTTCAAGCGTCATCCCGCCATGAAATTTTCCGTTTCCCTCACCGCGGCAGTGTTGGCCGCGGGGCTGCTGGTCGCTGTTTCGCCGTTTGCGCTCGCGCAGAATTCGCCCGGGGTGCCCGGCGGTATCCTGAGCGAACAGTTTCGCCTGAACGAGCATCCGCAGATGCCGTTCGCGGCGTCTGCGCCGTCGCAGAAATACCAGAGCGGCAACAAATCGGCCTTGCGCCGCAAGGGCGACCTAGGCGATCCCAACGGCTGCAACCTGAAGTGTCCGATGGATAGCCGGTAACCTGGCGACGGGCGCGTTCGCACGAGGGGCCTGCGGCACGGGTTCGACTGGCGGGTGTTGCGCTCGCACGCCGACCTGGCTGACCGGCGGCAGCCGGACTACCGTGCGATTCCGATTTTGTCCGAGCCCCGCGAAGCGTTGCCGCTTCGCGGGGCTTTTGCTTTCCGGTGAGTCGTCGTGCAATTCGATGCCGGGCGACGCAGGGATATGCGTATCGCCGGCCTGATGGGTGATTTAGGGTTAACCCGTAAATCAGCAAGGATGACTTCCAGAAACCTGCCTTATTCTTAAGCATCCACCTACATAAACTTCGGGTTGTCAGCGATGAACAAGGTGTTCACCGCGAACACAGACAAATCTGGAGGTAGGTCATCATGAAGTCGCTCGTTCAAGCTGTTGTCGTTGCTGCCGCTCTCGTTGCCCCGGTCGTGTCGTTCGCCCAGTCGGGCTCGACGATCACCCGCGCGCAGGTTCGCGCCGAACTGGTCCAGCTGCAGCAGGCAGGTTACAACTCCGCTCGCGGCGAAGATCCGCATTATCCGGAAGCGATCCAGGCTGCCACGGCTCGTGTTGCAGAGCAGCAGCGTGCCGCGCTGGCGCAAGCGCAAGGCGCCGATGCCAGCGGTTATGGCGCACAGGCGCAGGGCGCATCGGCAGCGGGTTCGCGTGCAATGGGCGTGCGTCCGGCCACCGCTGAAGAAATGAAGTCGCTGTATCGCGGCAGCTGAACCGCGTATCGCCCGGTATGCGTGAATGCCGGGTGCGACGACGCGTCGCGCCTGGCGGCGCAGCACCCGGGCCGGCCGCTGCCCGGCGCGATCGATGCGTGCGCGGGCAAGGCAGGATATCCGTCACCTCCTGTCGCCGGAAGTCCGGTGGCATTCCGCCCGGCCCGCCCGTGGCCGGGCGCTTTTTCGAAAGGAGGGGGTGAGTGCGTTTTGCCGGCAACAAAAAACCCCGCAGACTTGCGTCATGCGGGGTTCGTGCGGCGAGCGCGGAATTTGGTGGAGGCGGCGGGAATCGAACCCGCGTCCAGAAGCGCTCCACGACTAGTTCTACATGTTTAGTTCAGTCATTTGATTTAACCGCAGCGACGCGGACGAACACGCTGCACTACGGCGATTCGCTAGGTTTTCGACCCTGGCGTCGCGACGTCGACAGGGCTTAACTGACGTAAATGACCTCTGGCGGTATTGCTACCGGTCTTGCGACACTAGCCCGTCAGTGAACTAGGCAGAGGACGGCGGCCGTTAGGCTGCCAGTGCGAACGTATCGTCGTTTGCAGTTACGATTTTCCCATTGATTAACGAGGTGACGGGTCCTCGACATGCCCTAGCCGCTTCACAACCCCTGTCGAAACCAGGTCGCCCCCGCGGATAAGATCAATCATTATAGCCCAACATCGCGCAGCAGTTCGCGCAGTTGCTGCGTCGTGTCGACGAGATGCTGCGCTTGCCAGTCGGCCGGTGCGGCGCCATCGCCGCAATAGCCGTACGCCGCCGCGACCGTCGCCATGCCGGCGGCGCTGCCGGCTTGGATGTCGCGCAGGTCGTCGCCGACGTAGACGATGCGCGCAGGTGCGAGCGTCAGCTGGTCCGCCGCATGCAGCAGCGGGGCCGGGTGCGGCTTCGAGTGCGGCGTTGTGTCGCCCCCGACGACGCAGGCGGCGCGCGGCGCGAGGCCAAGCAGGTCGACGAGCGGCGCGGTGAGCCGCATTGCCTTGTTCGTGACGATGCCCCAGCGTACGCCACGTGCGTCGAGTTCGTCGAGCACGTCGCCGATGCCGGGGAACAGCGTCGTATGCACGCACAGATCCGTCGCGTAGTTGGCCAGGAACTCGTCGCGCATCGCTTCGTAACCGGGCGAGTGCGGATCGATGCCGAACGCGCCGCCGAGCAGGCCGCGCGCGCCGGCCGAGGCCAGCGGCCGCAGCACGTCGAGCGGTGTTTCTGGCAGGTCGCGCATGCGTTGCATCTTGTTGACGGCAGCCGCGAGATCGGGGGCCGTGTCGGCGAGCGTGCCGTCCAGGTCGAACAGCACGGCATCGCAGTGCAGCAGGCGCGGTTCGTCGAATGCAGCCCGCGCGGTCGAGAGGGGAGTCGTCATGCCGGTTGGAGGGTCACGCGCCGCGACGGCACGCGACGAGGTAGTTGATGTCGGCGTCGTTCGACAGCGCGAAGCGCTTGCCGATCGGGTGATACGTGATGCCCTTGATCTCCACGATGTGCAGATCCGTTGCCCGCACGAAGCTGGCCAGTTCCGACGGACGGATGAAGCGCGCGTAGTCGTGCGTGCCCTTCGGCAGCATTTGCGCGATGTATTCCGCGCCGATCACGGCGAACAGGTAAGCCTTCAGGTTGCGGTTCAGCGTCGAGAAGAACACCCAGCCACCCGGCTTCACGAGCGTCGCGCAGGCGGCGACGATATCGCCGGGCGACGGCACGTGCTCGAGCATCTCCATGCACGTGACGACATCGTAGGTGCCCGGTTCGCGCGCGGCGATCGCTTCGGCTGCGATGGCCTCGTAATCGACCGAGATGCCGCTTTCGAGACTGTGCAGGTCGGCGACGCCGAGTGCTTCGGTCGACAGGTCGATGCCTTTCACCTGCGCGCCGAGTCCGGCCATCGATTCGGACAGGATGCCGCCGCCGCAGCCGATGTCGAGTGCGCGCTTGCCGGCGAGGTGCGCATGCGCATCGATCCAGCCGAGCCGGACCGGGTTCAGGTCGTGCAGCGGCTTGAATTCGGCATTCGGATCCCACCACCGATGGGCGAGGTCGCTGAATTTCTGGAGTTCGTGCGGATCGGCGTTGGTCATGTCGGCAAACGGGCTACGGGAGGAGGGCGGTGCTGCGATTCGTCAGCCCCGAGTATATAAGAAGCGGACGAGCGGCGAAGCGGCGAGCGCCTGGACGGGCGTCAATGAAAAAGCCCCGCCGGAGCGGGGCTTTGAAGCAGTCGAAAACCGCGGCTTAGTTTGCCGGAACGGTCGTCTTCTGGACTTCTTGCGTACCGACCACTTCGACTTCCACGCGGCGGTCCGGTGCGAGGCAGGCGATGAGTTGCTTGCGGTTCTTCTGGTTGCAGCCAGTCGTAACCGGGTTGCGCTTGCCCTTGCCTTCCGTGTAGATCTTGTTGGCCGGCACACCCTTGCTGACCAGGTACGACTTCACGGCTTGCGCACGGCGCAGCGACAGACGGTCGTTGTACTTGTCCGAACCGATGCGGTCCGTGTAGCCCGTTGCGACGACCACTTCCGTGTTCATGCCCTGGATCTTCGACGACAGTTCGTCCAGCTTTTGCTTGCCCAGCGGCTTGAGCGTTGCCTTGTCGAAGTCGAACAGTGCGTCAGCTTGATACGTGATCTTCTGGCTCGTGATTGCCGGAGCGACCGGAGCGACCGGAGCCGGTGCCGGTGCCTGGGCGACCAGTGCGCCATCGCACTTCGCGTTGGCGGTGGCCGGCGTCCAGAACGCATCGCGCCAGCAGAGCTCGTTCGTGCCGTTCATCCACACCCATTCGCCCGTGCCGTTCACCCAGTTGTCATTGACGGCTTGACGCGACGCCGGCACCGACTGTGCCGAAGCGGATGCAGCCATAACTGCGGTAGCTGCAATGAACGCGAGCTTTGAAAGTTTATTCATATTTCTCCTCTCGAAATTGAGATTACCGCAGGTTTACTGCGAGCCTGTTGACGGTGACAAGTCATACATTGCTCGAAGTATAACATTGGTGCGGCACAAAAAACGCGGCACCGCTCTGTGTAGACTTCGAGCAGCGTCTAACTTTCAGTGCGTTGGCATTTTGCCATATCGTTCCCTTCCTACGAAAAAAAATCCTCCCCACCCCAAGATCGCTTCAACTTTGTGGTGCATGCGCAACACCGACCTGCCGTAACTTTCAGAGATTGTCAAGAGTGTGGCGGCGAAATTGCGCGATTGCGTGCAGTTGTTTACTTGTGCGCATGAAACGCGGCGGATGCGATTGCCTGCGACGTCGGGTCGCGCGCGATTTCAGCCGATGATTTCGCCGATTCGTCGTGGCCGCGATTTTTGCTGTTTACATATAGAGGGGGAGGCGGATTGGCGGCTGATGGGCGCATGTTAGAATCTCGCGTTGCGTTGCGCATGCAGCGCCCACGCGAAAGGCGTTCGCCGTCTTCGCTCCGAAACGATACGGATACATGGATCAATTCGCCAAAGAGACCCTGCCCACCTCCCTAGAGGAGGAAATGCGCCGTTCGTATCTCGATTACGCGATGAGCGTGATCGTCGGACGTGCCCTCCCGGATGTCCGCGATGGCCTGAAACCCGTGCATCGGCGCGTGTTGTTCGCGATGCACGAACTGAACAACGACTGGAACCGCGCGTACAAGAAGTCGGCGCGTATCGTCGGTGACGTGATCGGTAAATATCACCCTCACGGCGACACGGCGGTCTACGACACGATCGTGCGGATGGCGCAGGACTTCTCGCTGCGCTACATGCTGATCGACGGGCAGGGCAACTTCGGCTCGATCGACGGCGACAATGCCGCGGCGATGCGTTACACCGAAATTCGCATGGCGAAGATCGGCCACGAGCTGCTCGCCGACATCGACAAGGAAACGGTCGATTTCGAGCCGAACTACGACGGCAACGAAATGCAGCCGTCGGTCCTGCCGTCGCGCATCCCGAACCTGCTGATCAACGGCTCGTCGGGTATTGCGGTCGGCATGGCGACCAACATCCCGCCGCACAACCTGAACGAAGTCGTCGACGCGTGCCAGCATCTGCTCGGCAACCCGGAAGCGACGATCGACGAGCTGATCGAGATCATCCCGGCGCCGGATTTCCCGACGGCCGGCATCATCTACGGCGTCGCCGGCGTGCGCGACGGCTATCGCACCGGGCGCGGCCGCGTCGTGATGCGCGCGGCCACGCACTTCGAGGAGATCGACCGCGGCCAGCGGATGGCGATCATCGTCGACGAGCTGCCGTACCAGGTGAACAAGCGCTCGCTGCTCGAGCGGATCGCCGAGCTCGTCAACGAGAAGAAGCTCGAAGGCATCTCCGACATCCGCGACGAGTCGGACAAGAGCGGCATGCGTGTCGTGATCGAGCTCAAGCGCGGTGAAGTGCCGGAAGTGGTGCTGAACAACCTGTACAAGGCGACGCAGCTGCAGGATACGTTCGGCATGAACATGGTCGCGCTCGTCGACGGCCAGCCGAAGCTGCTGAACCTGAAGGAAATCCTGCAGTGCTTCCTGTCGCATCGACGCGAAGTGCTGACGCGCCGCACGATCTACGAACTGCGCAAGGCCCGCGAACGCGGCCACGTGCTCGAAGGTCTCGCGGTGGCGCTCGCGAACATCGACGAGTTCATCGCGATCATCAAGGCCGCGCCGACGCCGCCGATCGCGAAGGCGGAGTTGATGGCGAAGCCGTGGGATTCGTCGCTCGTGCGCGAGATGCTCACGCGTGCCGAGAGCGAGAACGCGGCGGCCGGCGGCCGCTCCGCGTACCGCCCGGAAGGCCTGAACCCGGCGTTCGGCATGCAGGCCGACGGGCTGTACCGCCTGTCCGACACGCAGGCCCAGGAAATCCTGCAGATGCGTCTGCAGCGCCTGACCGGCCTCGAGCAGGACAAGATCATCGGCGAGTACCGCGAAGTGATGGCACAGATCGCCGACCTGCTGGACATCCTCGCGCGCCCCGAGCGGATCACGACGATGATCGGCGAGGAACTGACCTCGGTGAAGGCCGAGTTCGGCGATGCGCGCCGCTCGAAGATCGAGCTGAACGCGACCGAGCTGAACACCGAGGATCTGATCACGCCGCAGGACATGGTCGTCACGATGTCGCATGCGGGCTACGTGAAGTCGCAGCCGCTGTCCGAGTACCGAGCGCAGAAGCGCGGCGGTCGCGGCAAGCAGGCGACGCAGATGAAGGAAGACGACTGGATCGAGACGCTGTTCATCGCGAACACGCACGACTACATCCTGTGCTTCTCGAACCGCGGCCGCGTGTACTGGGTCAAGGTCTATGAAGTGCCGCAGGGCTCGCGCAACTCGCGCGGCCGCCCGATCGTCAACATGTTCCCGCTGCAGGAAGGCGAGAAGATCAACGTCGTGCTGCCGGTCAAGGAATTCTCGGCCGACAAGTTCATCTTCATGGCAACGTCGCTCGGCACCGTGAAGAAGACGCCGCTCGAGGCATTCAGCCGTCCGATGAAGAAGGGCATCATCGCGGTCGGCCTCGACGAAGGCGACTACCTGATCGGTGCGTCGATCACCGACGGCGCGCACGACGTGATGCTGTTCTCGGACTCCGGCAAGGCCGTGCGCTTCGACGAGAACGACGTGCGTCCGATGGGGCGCGAGGCGCGCGGCGTGCGCGGCATGCAGCTGGAAGACGGGCAGCAGGTCATCGCGATGCTGGTTGCCGGCAGCGAGGAGCAGACGGTGCTCACCGCGACCGAGAACGGTTACGGCAAGCGCACGCCGATCACCGAGTACACGCGTCACGGTCGCGGCACGAAGGGTATGATCGCGATCCAGACGTCCGAGCGCAACGGCAAGGTCGTGGCTGCCACGCTCGTCGATGCCGAGGATCAGATCATGCTGATCACGACGGCCGGCGTGTTGATTCGCACCCGTGTTTCCGAGATTCGCGAGATGGGGCGCGCCACGCAAGGTGTTACACTCATCAGTCTCGATGAGGGTACGAAGCTCTCTGGCCTGCAGCAGATCGCCGAGGCCGAAGAGGGAGAGGGCGAAGCCGACGAGGCGTCGGACGGCGAAGCCTGAAGAACGGATGAGACTCTGGCCGCCGCGGGCGAAAAGCGCCGCGGCCGGCGAGCAACCATTCATATTTCCAAAAGGGAGTGATGATGCAAAAGCAATTCAAGCAACTGGTTCTGCTGGCTGCACTGGTGCCGACGTTCGCGATGGCGCAAGCGCTGTCGAATTCCGCACCGGCAGCTCCGGCGGCAGCTGCGCCGATCGACGCCGACAAGAAGGCGGCGATCAAGGATCTGCTCGACGCGATCGACGCGCCGAAGCTCGTGTCGGCAATCGGCAACAGCGCCGAAATGCAGGCCAAGCAACTCGTCCCGGCGATCCTGTCGGACGCACTGTCGGAAAACAAGACGCTGAACGACAAGCAGAAGCAGGCTGCCGTTCCGACGCTGCAGAAGAACGCGGTGCCGAAGCTGGTTGACGGCGCGGGCAAGGTGTTCGGCACGCAGCAGTTCCAGAGCGACGCGATGTCGGCTCAGTACGACGCGTACGCGAAGTACTACAGCACGTCGGAGATCAAGGATCTGACGACGTTCTACAAGAGCCCGACGGGCCGCAAGTTCATCCAGGTTCAGGATCAGGTCGGTCGCGACGTGGTCAACGGCCTGATGCAGAAGTACATGCCGCAAGCTATCCAGGCAACGCGCACGCAGGCTGACAAGGAAGTCGCAGCAGTCAAGCCGGGCAAGTAAAGCCGTCCGGGTACGCCCCCGGCCGTTCGGCCGGGTTTGGCGGGAGCCTGACGACAGTGCGATAATGGCCGTTTGCGCGCGAGCGCAAGCGGCCATTTCTTTTCTGGCGCGTTCTGCCGGCGGCGAGCCGGTCGCGTCCCTCCGAGGTTTTCACGATGCGCGTCTTTAATTTCTCCGCCGGCCCCGCGGCGATGCCCGAGGAAGTGCTGCGACAAGCGGCCGACGAAATGCTCGACTGGCACGGCAGCGGCATGAGCGTGATGGAGATGAGCCATCGCGGCAAGGAATTCATGTCGATCCACGAGGCCGCGCTGACCGACCTGCGCGACCTGCTCGGCGTGCCGGCCAGTCACCGGATCCTGTTCCTGCAGGGCGGCGGCATCGCGGAAAACGCGATCGTACCGATGAACCTGCTCGGGTCGCGCACGACGGCCGACTTCGTCGTCACGGGCTCGTGGTCGCAGAAATCGTTCAACGAGGCGAAGAAATACGGCACGCCCCATCTCGCCGCAACCGGCAAGACGGAAGACGGCTTCACGCGTGCGCCCGCGCGCGCCGAATGGCAGCTGTCGGACGATCCGGCCTACGTGCATCTGTGTACCAACGAGACGATCGACGGCGTCGAGACGTTCGAGATTCCCGATCTCGGCGACGTACCGCTGGTTGCTGATGTCTCGTCGCACATCCTGTCGCGTCCGATGGACGTCGCGAAGTACGGCGTGCTGTTCGGCGGCGCACAGAAGAACATCGGGATGGCCGGCGTGACGCTCGTGATCGTGCGCGAGGATCTGCTCGACCGCGCGCTGTCGATCTGCCCGTCCGCGTTCGAGTGGAAGACCATCGCGGCGAACAACTCGCTGTACAACACGCCGCCCACCTACGCGATCTATATCGCGGGCCTGGTGTTCCAGTGGCTGAAGCGGCAGGGTGGCCTCGAAGCGATCGAGGCCCGCAATATCGAAAAAGCGAAGCTGCTCTACGACACGATCGATGCGAGCAGTTTCTATCTGAACAAGGTCGAGCCGGCAGCACGTTCGCGGATGAACGTGCCGTTTTTCCTGGCCGACGAAACGCGCAACGAAGACTTCCTTGCCGGCGCAAAGGCGCGCGGGCTGCTGCAGCTGAAGGGCCACAAGTCCGTCGGCGGCATGCGGGCGTCGATCTACAACGCGGTGCCGCTCGAGGGCGTGAAAGCGCTCGTCGAGTACATGAAGGACTTCGAGCAGCGCGGCGCCTGACGGCGGCGCTGTTCAAACAGCACGGCAAAACGCATGGACGACGAACTGAATTCCCGCCTGAAACCGCTGCGCGATCGCATCGATGCGATCGACGCGCAGCTGATCGCGCTCCTGAACCAGCGCGCCGCGGTGGCGCTGGAGGTGGGCGAGGTCAAGAAGCATTTCAACGCGCCGGTGTTCCGGCCGGAGCGCGAACTGCAAGTGATCGCGCGGCTGCAGGACATGAGCGCGGGGCCACTCGAGAGCGAGCACATCAGCGCCATCTGGCGCGAGATCATGGCCGCGAGCCGCGCGCTCGAGCAGACGATCCACGTCGCGTTCCTCGGGCCGGTCGGCACGTATAGCGAGCAGGCGATGCTCGAGTATTTCGGCCAGTCGATCGAGGGGCTGCCGTGCCCGTCGATCGACGAGGTGTTCCGCTCGGTCGAGGCCGGCGCATCCGCGTTCGGTATCGCGCCGGTCGAGAATTCGACCGAAGGTGCCGTCTCGCGCACGCTCGATCTGCTGCTGCAGACGCAACTGCTGATCAGCGGCGAACTCGCGCTGCCGATCCATCACAACCTGTTGACGCAGAGCGGCACGCTCGACGGCGTGAAACGCGTCTGTGCACACGCGCAGGCGCTGGCGCAATGCCAGCAGTGGCTTGCGGCGAATGCGCCGCAGCTCGAGCGGCAGGCGGTGGCGAGCAACGCGGAGGCCGCGCGTCTCGCGGCGGCCGATCCGACCGTCGCGGCGATCGCGGGCGACCGCGCAGCCGCACACTACGGCTTGCAGATCGCGTTCTCGCTGATCCAGGACGATCCGCACAACCGCACGCGCTTCGTGATCATCGGCAAGCAGCCCGCGGGGCAGAGCGGTCACGACCAGACGTCGCTGATCGTGTCGGTGAAGAACGAGCCGGGCGCCGTGTTCAAGCTGCTCGAGCCGCTCGCGCGGCATGGCGTGTCGATGACGCGCTTCGAGTCGCGTCCGGCGCGCGTCGGCACGTGGGAGTACTACTTCTACATCGACATCGAAGGGCACCGGGACGATGCGTCGGTTGCGGCCGCGCTCGCGGAACTCGGCCAGAAGGCCGCGTTCCTGAAGATACTCGGTTCGTATCCGCGCGCACGCTGATGCGTGGCGGCCCGTCGCCTGTTCGCGCAGGCGTTGGCCGGGCGGGCAGGGCAGGCCGATCGGCGCTGCCGAAGGCGGGTTCGGGCGGCATCCGGCGCAGGTTGCGCCGGCTGCGGGCCCGTTGCCCGGAATCTGGAATTCCGCGTGCGGGGCGTCGTCCTGTGCGCGTAACTTGGCTCTTGTCGTGTCAGGCTTTGCATTCAACAAACTGGTCATCTTCGGCGTCGGCCTGATCGGCGGATCGCTGGCCCGCGCGCTGCGCGAGCGCGCGCCGGGCGGCGCGGGCGAGGTTGTCGGCGTGGGGCGTTCCCGTACTTCGGTCGAGCGTGCGCTCGCACTCGGCGTGATCGACCGCGCGGCGGCGCTCGACGACGATGCGCAATTGCGCGACGCACTGGCTGGCGCCGATCTGGTGCTGCTGGCCGCACCCGTCGCGCAAACGGGCCCGTTGCTCGCGCGCATCGCGCCGTGGCTTGAAGCGACGACAATCGTCACCGATGCGGGCAGTACCAAGTCCGATGTCGTCGCGGCCGCGCGCGCAGCGCTCGGTGCACGGATCGCGCAGTTCGTGCCGGGGCACCCGATCGCCGGTCGCGAGTCGAGCGGCGTCGAGGCCGCGTTACCGGATCTGTACGTCGGCCGTAACGTCGTGTTGTGCCCGCTGCCGGAGAACGCACCCGAATGGGTCGCGCGGATCGACGCGATGTGGCGCGCAACGGGCGCCGATGTGCGCACGATGAGCACGGAGCAGCACGATCGCGTGTTTGCGTCGATCAGCCATCTGCCGCACGTGCTGTCATTCGCGCTCGTCGAGCAGATCCTCGGCGAGGCCGACGCGGAGCTGAAATTTTCGTATGCGGCGGGCGGCTTCCGCGATTTCACGCGCATCGCGGCGTCGAGTCCGGAGATGTGGCGCGACGTGTGCGTCGCGAACCGCGCGGCGCTGCTCGATGAACTCGATGGCTACACGCGAGTGCTCACGCGGCTGCGTGCGGCGATCGACGCCGGCGACGGCGCGGCCCTCGAAGCGGTGTTCACGCGCTCGCGTGCCGCACGCAAGGCATGGCAGGAGCGCGGCGGCGCGCCCGCTGCCGAACCGGTCAAGAAATAACAGGACGATTCCCATGGACTACCTCGATCTCGGCCCGTACTCCAGCGCTTCGGGCACCGTGCGCCTGCCCGGCTCGAAGAGCATTTCGAACCGCGTGCTGCTGCTCGCGGCGCTCGCCGAGGGCGAAACGACGATCACCAACCTGCTCGACTCCGACGACACGCGCGTGATGCTCGACGCACTCGGCAAGCTCGGCGTGAAGCTCGCGCGCGACGGCGACACCTGCGTGGTCACCGGCACGCGCGGCGCATTCACCGCGAAGACGGCCGATCTGTTCCTCGGCAACGCGGGCACGGCCGTGCGGCCGCTGACCGCCGCGCTCGCCGTGAACGGCGGCGATTATCGCGTGCACGGCGTGCCGCGCATGCACGAGCGGCCGATCGGCGATCTCGTCGACGGCTTGCGACAAATCGGCGCGCAGATCGACTACGAGCTGAACGAAGGCTACCCGCCGCTGCGGATCAAGCCCGCGAACATTTCCGTCGACGCGCCGATCCGCGTGCGTGGCGACGTGTCGAGCCAGTTCCTCACGGCACTGCTGATGACGCTGCCGCTCGTGAAGGCAAAGGACGGCAAGATCGTCGTCGAGGTCGACGGCGAACTGATCTCGAAGCCGTACATCGACATCACCATCCGGCTGATGGAGCGCTTCGGCGTGACCGTCGAGCGCGACGGCTGGCAGCGCTTCGTCGTGCCCGCCGGCGTCCGCTACCGTTCGCCGGGCCGGATCATGGTCGAGGGTGATGCGTCGTCCGCATCGTACTTCCTCGCGGCCGGCGCGCTTGGCGGCGGCCCGCTGCGCGTCGAAGGCGTGGGGCGCGCGAGCATCCAGGGCGATGTCGGCTTCGCGAACGCGCTGATGCAGATGGGCGCGAACGTGACGATGGGCGACGACTGGATCGACGTGCGCGGCATCGGCCACGACCACGGCAAGCTCGAGCCGATCGACATGGACTTCAACCTGATCCCCGATGCGGCGATGACCATCGCGGTCGCGGCGTTGTTCGCGAACGGCACGAGCACGCTGCGCAACATCGCGAGCTGGCGCGTGAAGGAAACCGACCGCATCGCCGCGATGGCGACCGAGTTGCGCAAGGTCGGCGCGATCATCGAGGAAGGCCCTGACTACCTCGTCGTCACGCCGCCGGAAAAGCTCACGCCGAACGCGGCGATCGACACCTACGACGATCACCGGATGGCGATGTGCTTCTCGCTCGTCAGCCTCGGCGGCGTGCCCGTGCGGATCAACGATCCGAAGTGCGTCGGCAAGACGTTCCCCGACTATTTCGACCGCTTCGCCGCGCTCGCCAAAGCCTGACCCCACTGTTCTGATGAAATCGACCCGCCCCTTTCACCCGACCCCCGTCATCACGATCGACGGCCCGACTGCTTCCGGCAAGGGCACCGTCGCCGCGCTCGTCGCCGCGCATCTTGGCTTCCACTTGCTCGACAGCGGCGCGCTGTACCGGCTCGCCGCGCTCGCGAGCGTGCGCTACGGCATCGAGGCGGAGGACATCGACGCGCTGGTGAAGCTGATCGACGATCTCCACATCACGTTCCGCGAAGGCTGCGCGCAGCTCGACGGCGTCGATGTGTCGAACGACATCCGCGCCGAGGCGGTCGGCAACCGCGCATCGGCGATTGCCGTGCACGGGCCGGTGCGCACCGCGCTCGTCGCGCGCCAGCGCGCGTTCCGCAAGACGCCGGGCCTCGTTGCAGACGGGCGCGACATGGGTACCGTGATCTTCCCGGACGCCGTGCTGAAGGTGTTCCTGACGGCCAGCGCCGAGGCGCGCGCGACCAGGCGGCATAAGCAATTGATGCAAAAAGGTTTTTCTGCTAATATAGATGACTTGCTCCGGGATCTTCGTGAACGTGATGCGCGCGACAGCAATCGCGCGGCCGCGCCGCTGAAGCCGGCGGCAGATGCCAAGCTGCTCGATACGTCGGCGCTTTCGGTCGATGAAGCCGTCGACCAGGTGCTGCAGTGGTACCGGGCGCTCGGCCAGCCCGCCTGAGAAGGCGGGCAGCGGTAGGTGCTCCGCGCGTAAGTGCGAAGCGTGTTTCGAACCCTTAACCCCGTGTGGACTTCGATCTGGCCCTTTCAGCCTGCCATTCCGGCCGGCGTGGCACAGCGATCCATGCACAATCAGATTTTTATGTCCGACCTGCAAACCTCTACCCCGAATACTGAATCTTTCGCGGCTCTGTTCGAAGAGTCGCTGACCCGCCAAGACATGCGCGCCGGCGAAGTGATTTCCGCCGAAGTCGTGCGCGTCGACCACAACTTCGTGGTCGTCAATGCAGGCCTGAAGTCCGAGGCTTACATTCCGATCGAGGAATTCCTGAACGATCAGGGCGAGGTTGAGGTGCAGTCGGGCGATTTCGTGTCCGTCGCAATCGACGCACTCGAAAACGGCTACGGCGACACGATCCTGTCGCGCGACAAGGCGAAGCGCCTTGCATCGTGGCTGTCGCTGGAAAAGGCGCTCGACAACAACGAGCTCGTCACCGGCACGATCACCGGCAAGGTGAAGGGCGGCATGACCGTGATGGTCAACGGCATCCGCGCGTTCCTGCCGGGTTCGCTGGTCGACACGCGTCCGGTCAAGGACACGACCCCGTACGAAGGCAAGACGCTCGAGTTCCGCGTGATCAAGCTCGATCGCAAGCGTAACAACGTCGTGCTGTCGCGTCGTGCAGTGATCGAAGCAACCCAAGGCGAAGAGCGCGCGAAGCTGCTCGAGACGCTGAAGGAAGGCGCGATCGTCAACGGCGTGGTCAAGAACATCACCGACTACGGCGCGTTCGTCGACCTCGGCGGCATCGACGGCCTGCTGCACATCACCGACATCGCATGGCGTCGTGTGCGTCACCCGAGCGAAGTCCTGTCGGTTGGCCAGGAAGTCACCGCGAAGATCCTCAAGTTCGACCAGGAGAAGAACCGCGTCTCGCTGGGCATCAAGCAACTGGGCGACGATCCGTGGGAAGGCATCTCGCGCCGTTACCCGTCGGGCACGCGCCTGTTCGGCAAGGTCACGAACATCACCGACTACGGCGCATTCGTCGAAGTGGAATCGGGCATCGAAGGCCTCGTCCACGTGTCGGAAATGGACTGGACCAACAAGAACGTTGCTCCGTCGAAGGTTGTCCAGCTGGGCGACGAAGTCGAAGTCATGGTCCTCGAGATCGACGAAGACCGCCGTCGTATCAGCCTCGGTATGAAGCAGTGCAAGCCGAATCCGTGGGATGACTTCAGCCGCAACTTCAAGAAGGGCGACAAGATCACGGGCGCAATCAAGTCGATCACCGACTTCGGCGTGTTCATCGGTCTGCCGGGCGGCATCGACGGCCTGGTCCACCTGTCGGACCTGTCGTGGAGCGAAGCTGGCGAAGAGGCTGTTCGCAAGTACAAGAAGGGCGACGAAGTCGAAGCGATCGTGCTCGGTATCGACGTCGAGAAGGAACGTATTTCGCTCGGCATCAAGCAGCTCGAAGGCGACCCGTTCAGCAACTACGTTGCAATGAACGACAAGGGCTCGATCGTCGACGGCGTCGTGAAGACGGTCGATGCGAAGGGTGCGGTCGTTACGCTGACGGGCGACATCGAAGGCTACCTGCGTGCATCGGAAATCTCGCAGGATCGCGTCGAAGACGCACGCAACGTGCTGAAGGAAGGCGACAAGGTCAACGCGATGGTGATCAACATCGATCGCAAGTCGCGCGGCATCAACCTGTCGATCAAGGCGAAGGATTCGGCCGAACAACAGGAAGCGATCCGCGGCCTGCAGTCGGACTCCAGCGCTGCTGCGACCGGTACGACCAACCTCGGCGCGCTGCTGAAGGCGAAGCTCGACGGCCAGAACCAGTAAGCCTCACGAGGTCTGCTGAAGTATGACCAAATCCGAGTTGGTCGCGCAGCTGGCATCGCGATTTCCGCAACTTGTCCTCAAGGATGCGGATTTCGCGGTGAAAACGATGCTCGATGCGATGTCTGACGCCCTGGCGAAAGGGCATCGCATTGAAATTCGGGGTTTCGGCAGCTTTGGCCTCAACCGTCGCCCGGCGCGCGTCGGACGCAACCCGAAGTCAGGAGAGAAAGTGCAGGTGCCCGAGAAGTTCGTGCCGCACTTCAAGCCTGGCAAGGAATTGCGCGAACGCGTCGACGGCCGCGCCGGTGAGCCGCTGAAGGCTGATGATCCGGACGACGAGCGTTAAGCGTCATCCGGTTTGCCCGGAACCCATCCGGCGAAGGCTGAAAAGAAAAGCGCCCCTTGCGGGCGCTTTTTTCATTTCCGGCGATCGCCGCGCAACGGGTGGGCGCAGGATCTGCGCAGCCGCGGAAACGCATCCTTTACAATACGGGTCGATTCGGCGCGACGAAGGGGAGTCGCGCGCCGCGGCAAACCTCAACAAAGAGAGGGCTTCATGAAGTTTATCGTCTGGCTGATCCGGGTATTGGTGTTCGTACTGCTGCTGGTGCTTGCGCTGGCCAATACGCAAACCGCGACGCTGAATTTCGTTGCCGGCTATTCATGGCAAGCGCCGCTGATCCTGATCGGCCTGGCGTTCTTCGCCGTGGGGCTGCTGGCCGGCTTGCTGTCCGCGCTGCCTTCGATCTTTCGCCTGCGTCTCGAGAACGGGCGCCTGAAGCGCGATCTGCGTGCGGCGCGCGAAACGCCGGCCGTCATCGACCAGCCGCCGATGCCGCCCGTCATTTAACACGGACGCCGCGCGATCATCGCGCGGTTTTCGTCTCTGCTTCGATATTTCGCATGGATCTGGATTTCTGGTGGTTGCTCGCGATTCCGGTCGCGTTCGCGCTTGGTTGGGCGGCGTCACGCTATGACCTGAAGAATCTCCTGTCGGAGAGTGCCAACCTGCCGCGATCGTATTTTCGCGGCCTGAATTTTCTGTTGAACGAACAACCCGACAAGGCGATCGATGCGTTCATCGAGGTCGCCAAGCTCGATCCCGAGACGGTCGAGCTGCACTTCGCGCTCGGCAACCTGTTTCGCCGCCGGGGCGAGACCGATCGCGCGATCCGCGTGCACCAGAACCTGCTGAGCCGCACGGACCTGCCGGTCAACGAGCGCGATCACGCGCTGTACGAGCTCGGCCAGGACTTCCTGAAGGCCGGGTTGCTGGATCGTGCCGAAGAGGCGTTTCACAAGCTCGCCGACGGCGATTACGCGCTCGGTGCGCAGCGGGCGCTGCTGACGATCTACGAGATCGAGAAGGACTGGAACAAGTCGATCGATACGGCAAAGCGCATCGAGTCGATGAGCGACAAGCCGCTCGGCGTCGAAATTGCCCAGTTCCACTGCGAACTCGCACAGGACGCGCTGCAGCGCAAGAACGCGGCAGCGGCCGCCGAACAGCTGCGCCTGGCGCTGACCGTGAACCCGCAGAACGTTCGCGCGACGGTGCTGTCCGGCGACGCGGCGGAAGCCGAGGGCAACCACGCGGCCGCGATCGAGTACTGGAAGCGCGTCGAAGCGCAGAATCCGGCGTATCTGCCGCTCGTCGCCGACAAGCTGATGAAGGCGTATGTCGCGCTCGGCAAGAATGTCGAAGGCGCCGAGCTGCTGATGGGGTATATCGACCGCTATCCGTCGAACGACCTGCTCGACATCGCGTACCAGCACATCGCGGGATTGCGCGGCCAGGACGCGGCGCACACGCTCGCGCGCACGCAGATGGAGAAGTCGCCGAACCTGTCGGGGATGCTGCATCTGCTCGATGCGCAAATTGCGGCGGCCGACGAACTGCGTCGTAAGGAACTTGAAATGATGCGTGCGCTGATCAAGCAGCGCACGAAGAATCTGCCACGGTATACGTGCCAGAATTGCGGTTTCCGGGCACGGCTCTTCTATTGGCAGTGCCCAGGATGCAGCGGTTGGGAAACCTATGCGCCGCGCCGCGTCGAACCTGCGATGCCGGGCTGATCCCGGCACGCGGAGCCAACGCGCTGCGGTTGCCGCCGGGCTCGTCCCGGCGGTCAAGTTAGTCAATTACCGGGAAGTACCGGAACATCTATGAAAATCACCATCATCGGCACCGGCTATGTCGGTCTCGTCACGGGCGCCTGCCTCGCGGAGATCGGTCACGACGTCTTCTGTCTCGACGTCGATCAGCGCAAGATCGACATCCTGAACAACGGCGGGATGCCGATTCACGAACCGGGGCTGCTGGACATCATCGCGCGCAACCGCGCGGCAGGGCGCCTGCGCTTCTCGACCGATATCGAGGCGAGCGTCGCGCACGGCGAGATCCAGTTCATCGCCGTCGGCACGCCGCCTGACGAGGACGGCTCGGCCGACCTGCAGTATGTGCTCGAAGCCGCACGCAACATCGGCCGCCACATGACGAGCTTCAAGGTGATCGTCGACAAGTCGACCGTGCCGGTCGGCACCGCGCAGCGCGTGCGCGGCGTGGTCGACGAGGCGCTTGCCGCCCGCGGTCTGGCAGGCAGCGTCGCGCATCGCTTCTCGGTCGTGTCGAATCCGGAGTTCCTGAAGGAAGGCGCCGCGGTCGAAGACTTCATGCGTCCGGACCGGATCATCATCGGCGTCGACGGCGACGAGACGGGCACGATCGCGCGCGAGAAGATGAAGAAGCTTTACGCGCCGTTCAATCGCAACCACGAGCGCACGATCTACATGGACGTGCGTTCGGCCGAATTCGCGAAATACGCGGCGAACGCGATGCTCGCAACGCGCATCTCGTTCATGAACGAGATGTCGAATCTGGCCGACAAGGTCGGCGCCGACATCGAGGCCGTGCGCCGCGGGATCGGCTCCGATCCGCGCATCGGCTACCACTTCCTGTACGCCGGCGTCGGCTACGGCGGCTCGTGCTTCCCGAAGGACGTCCAGGCGCTGATTCGCACGGCCAGTGAGAATGGCCAGCCGCTGCGCATCCTGGAGGCCGTCGAGGCGGCCAATCATGCGCAGAAGGACGTGCTGATCAGCAAGATCGAGCAGCGCTTCGGCGCCGACCTGACCGGCCGCGAGTTCGCGGTCTGGGGCCTGGCGTTCAAGCCGAACACCGACGACATGCGCGAGGCGCCGAGCCGCCGCCTGATCGCCGCGCTGCTCGAACGCGGCGCGACCGTACGTGCGTACGATCCGGTCGCGGTCGACGAGGCGCGGCGCGTGTTTGCGCTCGATTTCGGCGCCGATGCGGACGCGCTGGCGCGGCTGCATCTCGTCGAGACGCAGGACATCGCCGTGACGGGCGCGGACGCGCTCGTGATCGTGACCGAGTGGAAGGAGTTCCGGAGTCCCGATTTCACGCGCCTGAAGGCCGAACTGAAGGCGCCGGTGATCTTCGACGGCCGCAACCTCTATGAGCCGGATGCGATGGCCGAACTGGGCATCGACTACTACGCGATCGGCCGGCCGTATGTCGATCCCCAGTCGTCCACCCGTGGCTGACCACACGATGAATACTCTCCGCGAAGTCGTTCCGGTGCCGCGCGAGCAGCTCGCGCGCTCGCGCGTGCTTGTCGTCGGCGACGTGATGCTCGACCGTTACTGGTTCGGCAACGTCGATCGCATTTCGCCTGAAGCGCCGGTGCCGGTCGTGCATGTGCAGCGTCAGGAAGAGCGCCTCGGCGGTGCGGCCAACGTTGCGCGCAACGCCGTGACGCTCGGCGGCCAGGCCGGATTGCTGTGCGTCGTCGGTTGCGACGAACCCGGCGAGCGGATCGTCGAACTGCTCGGCAGCAGCGGCGTGACGCCGCATCTCGAGCGCGACCCGGCGCTGCCGACCACGATCAAGCTGCGCGTGCTCGCGCGCCAGCAGCAACTGCTGCGCGTCGACTTCGAGGCCATGCCGACGCACGAGGTGCTGCTCGCGGGGCTTGCGCGCTTCGATGCGCTGCTGCCGCAGCACGACGTCGTGCTGATGTCGGATTACGCGAAAGGCGGCCTGACGCACGTCACGACGATGATCGAGAAGGCGCGTGCGGCCGGCAAGTCCGTCCTCGTCGACCCGAAGGGCGACGACTGGGCACGCTATCGCGGCGCGTCGCTGATTACGCCGAATCGTGCGGAACTGCGCGAAGTGGTCGGGCAGTGGAAGTCGGAAGACGATCTGCGCGCGCGCGTCGCGAAGCTGCGTGCGGAGCTCGGCATCGACGCGCTGCTGCTCACGCGTTCGGAAGAAGGGATGACGCTGTTTTCCGCCACCGGCGAACTGCACGCGCCGGCGCTCGCGCGCGAGGTGTTCGACGTGTCGGGCGCGGGCGATACCGTGATTGCAACGGTCGCGACGATGCTCGGCGCGGGCGTGCCGCTCGTCGACGCCGTCGTGCTCGCGAATCGCGCGGCAGGCATCGTGGTCGGCAAGCTCGGCACGGCCACGGTGGATTACGACGAACTGTTTCACTGAGCGCATGCGGTGGCGCGACGAGCGCGCCGCACGCATGGCTCGCACTTTTCAGGCAGGACGATCATGACCCTCATCGTCACCGGCGCAGCCGGTTTTATCGGCGCGAACATCGTCAAGGCGCTCAACGAGCGCGGCGAAACGCGCATCATCGCGGTCGACAACCTGACGCGCGCGGACAAGTTCCGGAATCTCGTCGATTGCGAGATCGACGACTATCTGGACAAGACGGAATTCGTCGAACGTTTCGCCCGCGGCGATTTCGGCAAGGTACGCGCGATTTTCCATGAAGGCGCCTGTTCGGACACGATGGAAACCGACGGCCGCTACATGATGGACAACAACTTCCGCTACAGCCGCGCGGTGCTCGACGCCTGCCTCGCGCAGGGTACGCAGTTCCTGTACGCATCGTCTGCCGCGACCTACGGCGGGTCGACGCGCTTCGTCGAGGAGCGCGAGGTGGAGGCGCCGCTGAACATCTACGGCTATTCGAAGTTCCTGTTCGACCAGGTGATCCGTCGCGTGCTGCCGACCGCGAAGAGCCAGATCGCCGGCTTCCGCTATTTCAACGTGTACGGCCCGCGCGAGACGCACAAGGGGCGCATGGCGTCGGTCGCGTTCCACAACTTCAACCAGTTCCGTGCAGAAGGCAAGGTGAAGCTGTTCGGCGAGTACAACGGCTATGCACCGGGCGAGCAGACGCGCGACTTCGTGTCGGTCGAGGACGTGACGAAGGTGAATCTGTTCTTCTTCGATCATCCGGAGAAGTCGGGCATCTTCAACCTCGGCACGGGCCGTGCGCAGCCGTTCAACGATATCGCATCGACGGTCGTGAATACGCTGCGTGCACTCGACAACCAGCCGCCGCTGACACTCGCGCAGCAGGTCGAGCAAGGGCTGATCGAATACGTGCCGTTCCCCGATGCACTGCGCGGCAAGTACCAGTGCTTCACGCAGGCCGATCAGACGAAGCTGCGTGCGGCCGGTTACGACGCACCGTTCCTGACCGTGCAAGAAGGCGTCGACCGCTATGTGCGTTGGCTATCTGGCCAGGTTTAAGCGGAAGCGTTGCATCGATAGACTGGGTCTCACGGTCGGCAGCCGCCGGCCGTTTTTCATCGGAGATCCAGCACATGATCAGGAAATGGTTGGCCGCAGCGGCAATGCTCGGCACGATCGCGTCGGCCTGGGCGGCCGTTGACGTCAACACCGCGAACGAGGATGCGCTCGTCGGCATCAAGGGCATCGGCCCGGCACGAGCGAAGGCGATTCTCGACGAACGCGGCGCACGCGGTCCGTTCAAGAATGCGGAAGATCTCGCAGCGCGCGTGAAAGGCATGGGCGGCCATACCGTCGAGCGGCTTCAGCAGGAAGGCCTGACGATAGGCGCGGCCGGCACGGGTGCTACGCCGCCGGCGCCGGGCAAACCGCCCGGCAAGCCAGCAGCAGCACCACCCGCCCGCACAGCACAGAAGTAACGCGTCGCGCGCGACCGACAACGAGCTCCTTCAGTCGCCGTCGTTGCGACGGCTTCCCGCGGCATGCCGCGGGTTTTTTGCGTGGGCACGGCATATGGCGACCGTGCGTTGCACGGCACGTGTATTCCATCGTCGTAATGGGGTTGCCGGCGCGAGCAGCGGTGCTGGTTTACAATCGATCGATTGATTGGCCTCGTACTCACGGTATATCCATGGCTTACAAAACTATCGAAGATACGATCGGCAATACGCCGCTCGTCCAACTGGTCCGCTTGCCGGACGATGAAATTCGCGCGCGCAACAACGTGCTGCTCGCGAAGCTCGAAGGCAACAATCCGGCTGGTTCCGTGAAGGATCGTCCGGCACTGTCGATGATCAGCAAGGCCGAGGCGCGCGGGCGCATCAAGCCGGGCGATACGCTGATCGAGGCGACGAGCGGCAACACGGGTATCGCACTTGCGATGGCCGCGGCGATCCGCGGCTACAAGATGGTGCTGATCATGCCGGAGGACCTGTCGGTCGAGCGCCGCCAGAGCATGGCCGCCTACGGGGCCGAAATCATCCTGACCCCGGTGAAGGGCGGGATGGAGCTGGCGCGTGATCTCGCGGACCAGATGCAGCGCGAAGGCAAGGGTGTGATCCTCGACCAGTTCGCGAACCCCGACAATCCGATTGCGCATTACGAAGCGACGGGCCCGGAAATCTGGCGCGATACCGAGGGGCGCATCACGCATTTCGTGTCGGCCATGGGCACGACGGGCACGATCATGGGCACGTCGCACTATCTGAAGGAACAGAATCCGGCGATCGAGATCGTGGGTGCGCAGCCGGAAGACGGTTCGCGCATTCCGGGCATCCGCAAGTGGCCCGAAGCGTACATGCCGACCATCTTCGATCGTAGCCGCGTCGACCGCGTCGAGAGCGTGAGCCAGGCCGCGGCGGAAACGATGGCGCGCCGGCTCGCGTCGGTCGAAGGCATCTTCGCGGGCATTTCGTCGGGCGGCGCATGTGACGTCGCAATGCGCATCGCGCGTCAGGTCGAAAATGCGACGATCGTCTTCATCATCTGCGATCGCGGCGACCGCTACCTGTCCACGGGCGTGTTTCCCGCCTGAACGCAGGCAGGTGCGCGCCGTGCGCGTGCGATAAAAAAGCGCCGCTACTGCGGCGCTTTTTCTTTGAGCGGTTGGCGCTTATTGCGACTCGGTGTCGGCGGTGGCCGGCTGAAGTGCGCCGCTCGCTTCCATCTGCGCCTTCACCGCCTCGCCAAGCTGGTACACGGTGAGCGCGTAGAAGAAGCTGCGGTTGTAGCGCGTCAGCACATAGAAATTCTTGAGACCGAGCATGTACTCGGTCGCACGCCCCGGCGACGGCAGGTCGACCACCGTCACAGGGGTGCCGCCTTCGGTCGTAATGTTGACCGTCGGCTCGTTCAGCGTCATGCCCGCGCGCAGCAGTTGCGACAGTGCCCAGTGCGGCTCGGGCTGGCCGTCGGCGGCGGCCTGGGCGATCCCCAGGCTGCCCGTATCGGGCGTGATCTGCCAGACCACCGGGCGGTCGGTTTCCCAGCCGTGCTGCTTCAGGTAGTTCGCAACGCTGCCGATCGCATCGACAGGACTGCTGCGCAGGTCGACATGGCCCGTGCCGTCGAAGTCGACCGCATATTCGCGAATGCTGCTCGGCAGGAACTGCGGGATCCCGATCGCGCCCGTATACGAGCCGAGCACGGTGGTCGGGTCGAGCTGGTTGTCGCGCGTCCAGACCAGGAAATCCTCGAGGTTCTTGCGGAACGTTGCCTGGCGGCTGTCGCGATTCGGTGTGTCCGGATAGTCGAACGTGAGCGTCGTCAGCGCGTCGAGCACGCGGAAATTGCCCATGTAGCGGCCGTAGATCGTCTCGACGCCGATGATGCCGACGATCACCTCGGGCGGCACGCCGAACTGCTCGGATGCGCGCTGCAGCGTTGCCTGGTTCGCCTTCCAGAATTTCACGCCCGCGTTGATGCGGATCGGTTCGATGAAGCGCGAGCGATAGACGCGCCAGTTCTTGACCGTCGGCGACGGGGCCGGCTTCACGAGCTTGACGGCCGTCGCCGAGTAGCTGATGCGCGAGAACAGCGCGTGCAGGCTGGTGGAGTCGAAGCCGTTGCGGCTTACCATCTCGTCGATGAATGCATCGACCTTCGCGTTGTTCGCGTAACGCTGCGGAACAATTTCCTCTTCGAAGGTCTGGCCTTGTGGTGTCGGCTGCTGTGGCTGGGCCTGTGCGACGAGCTTGCCCGCCGACTTCGCGGGTTGCGTCTGCGCGCCGGCAGGCGTGGTGCCGAGAGCCGCGACCACGGCGGCCGCAACGAGCGGCGCGCGAGCACGGAACAGCGCGGAGAGAAGGGCGGCAGGCTTGCTGGGATTCATGTCGAAGCGGGCGGACAAGGCGATTGGGTTCGGCGCAGTATACCCGACGGATCCGGCGCGCCGGGGCGTGGCGGCCCCCCGTTGTGGTAAGTTAGCGGCGAATTCGCGGCAGACGATGGACATCATTGATGGAGACCTGCGGCGCACCGCGCGCCGCGGATGACAGCTTATGGCAACCGCTTTCTATACGCACCCCGACTGCATGCTGCACGAGATGGGGGAATGGCATCCGGAATGCCCGGCGCGCCTGTCGGCGATCCAGGATCAACTGATCGCGAGCCGCATCGACGACCTGATCGTGCATGAAACCGCGCCGTTCGCGAGCGAGGTGGCGCTGGGCCGGGTGCATACGCAGGCGCACATCGATTACATCCGGAGCATGACGCCGGTCGACGGCTATGTCGAGATCGATCCCGATACGCTGATGAACCGCGATACGTGGCGTGCGGCGCTGCGCGCGGCCGGTGCCGCGATCGCGGCGACCGACGCGGTGATCGAAGGCCGCTATGCGAATGCGTTCTGCGGCGTGCGCCCGCCTGGCCACCATGCGGAACCTGCGCGCGCGATGGGTTTCTGCTTCTTCAACAACGTCGCGATCGCCGCGCGGCACGCGCTCGACGTACACGGTCTGGAGCGCGTGGCGATCATCGATTTCGACGTGCATCACGGCAACGGCACCGAGGCCGCATTCGCGAATGACGAGCGCGTGCTGATGTGCAGCTTCTTCCAGCATCCGCTGTACCCGTTCTCGGGCGTCGATCACCAGGCGCCGAACATGGTCAACCTGCCGATGCCCGCGCGCAGCAACGGGATGGCGATCCGCGAGGCCGTCGACATGTTCTGGCTGCCGCGCCTCGATGCGTTCAAGCCGCAGATGCTGTTCGTGTCGGCGGGTTTCGATGCGCATCGCGAGGACGACATCGGCAACCTCGGCCTCGTCGAAGCCGACTTCGAATGGCTGACCGCGCAGATCGTCGACGTGGCGCGCCGGCATGCGCAGGGCCGCATCGTGAGCTGCCTCGAAGGCGGCTACAACCTGTCTGCGCTCGGGCGCAGCGTCGTCGCGCACCTGCGCGTGCTGGCCGGTATCTGATTATCGATTGACCGGGGCTGTGTCGTGCGTGCTCAGCGCGCCGGTGCGCGGGCGTGAATCCACGCGATCAGCGCGTCGATCACGCGGTCGCGTTCGAGATCGTTCATCGTTTCGTGAAAGCCGCCTTCGTATAGCGTCAGCGTGCGATCGGGCGAGCCGACATGCGCACCGAACGCCCGGCTGCCGTCGGGCTCGGTCAGCTTGTCCTCGGTACCGTGGTAGACGAGCACCGGAACGCGAAGCCCACCGCGGCCGCTCTCGATGCGCGCCATCGCGTCGAGAATCTCCGCACCGGTGCGTGCGGGCACCGCGCCGTGATGCACGAGCGGGTCGGCACGATTGGCCGCGACGATGGCCGGATCGCGCGACAGCAGTGCTGCATCGATCTTGATGGCAGGGAAGGTCGGCCAGACGCGGCTGATGACGCGGCTCACCGCGAGCATCCAGCGCGGCACGTCGCGCCCCGGCGCGAGCGCCGGGCTCGACAGCACGAGGCCGGTCAGCGCGTGGCCGCGCGTCGGCGCGCGTTCGATCGCGTAGAGCGCCGCGACCGCGCCGCCCATGCTGTGCCCCATCAGGAACAGCGGCGAATTGCCGCGCGCGGCTTCGGCGACAAGCGCATCCGCATCGTTCAGGTAGCCGTCGAAGTGCTCGACCCACGCGCGCTTGCCGGGTGACTGGCCGTGCCCGCGCAGGTCGATCGCGAGCACGTCGATGCCGGCCGCATTCAGCCGGCCCGCGAGTGCGGCGTAGCGGCCCGCGTGTTCCGCAAGACCGTGAACGAGCGCGATCGTCGCGCGCGGCGGCGCGGTGCCGTTGCCGGCAGACCACCGGTACGACGCCAGTTCGAGCCCGTCCGCGGTACGCAGGCGGCCCATGGTCGGCGCGGGCGACGACGCAGGGCCCGGTCCTGCGGTGGCGGGTGCGGCGGCCGGCGTAGTGGTGGCGGTCATCTGGCGTGTCCCCTGTCGGTTGGCATGTGTGTTCCGGATCATAGTCGCGGCACCGTCGCGGCGCGCCAGCGGTGCTCCTCTAATTTCGTGTGGTTATGAAAAGATCGAAATCGATTATTAAGGGGAATGAGGGGTTTGCGGTAAAATCGACGGCTACTCCAGATGCATCGGCGGCCGACTGGCGGGCCAACTCGCCAGCCGGGCCGCCGTTTTGTTTACATGATCGAATTACGCAATCTTTCGCAGCGATTTCCCGGGCCGGGTGGCTGGGTCGAGGCGCTGCGCAACATCAACCTGACGATCCCGCAGGGTGAGGTGTTCGGCATCATCGGCCGAAGCGGCGCCGGCAAGAGCACGCTCGTGCGCACCATCAACCTGCTCACGCGGCCGACCGAAGGCAATGTCGTCGTCGGCGGGCGCGATCTCACGCTGCTGCCGGCTGGCGCGCTGCGCGAGGCGCGCCGCGAGATCGGCATGATCTTCCAGCACTTCAACCTGCTGTCGTCGCGCACGGTGTTCGACAACGTCGCGCTGCCGCTCGAACTGGCCGGTGCAAGCCGTGCCGAGATCGAGGCCGCCGTGCTGCCGCTGCTCGACCTCGTCGGGCTGTCGGCGCAGAAGGATCGCTATCCGTCGCAGATCAGCGGCGGGCAGAAGCAGCGCGTCGGCATCGCACGCGCGCTCGCGAGCCAGCCGAAGGTGCTGCTGTCGGATGAAGCGACGTCCGCGCTCGATCCCGAGACCACGCGTTCGATCCTCGACCTGCTGAAGCGCATCAACCGCGAACTCGGGCTGACGATCGTGCTGATCACACACCAGATGGAGGTGATCAAGCAGGTGTGCGATCGCGTCGCGGTGCTCGATGCGGGGCGCGTGGTCGAGGAGGGCCGCGTGATCGACGTGTTCCTGCAGCCGCATCACGAAGTGACGCGTGCGCTGATCGGCGACGTGATCGCGCAGGAGTTGCCGCCCGCGCTGAAGGTGCGCGTGGCCGAGCGGCTGAAGACGGGCAGCGGGCATCTGCTGCGGCTCGCGTTCACGGGTTCGGGTGTCGACCAGCCGATCCTGTCGGAGACGATCCGCCGGTACGAACTCGATTTCAACATCCTGCACGGCCAGATCGACGAGATCCAGGGGCAGGCGTTCGGTTCGCTCGCGGTGCTCGCGGGCGGCGAACCGGGCAAGGTCGGGCAGGCGCTCGCGTTCCTGCGCGAGCAAGGTGTGGTGGTGGAGGAGCTTTCGTATGTTGAGTGAGATGTTCGATATGTTCGTGCAGTCGTTCTGGGAGACGCTGATCATGGTCGGCATCTCCGGAGTGGTCGGCGCGCTCGTCGGCCTTCCGCTCGGCGTGCTGCTCTACCTGACCGACCGCCAGGGCGTGCTCCAGAACCTCGCGGTGAACCGCGTGCTCGGCGGCATCGTGAATGCCGTTCGCTCGACGCCGTTCATCATCCTGCTGGTCGCGGTGATTCCGTTTACGCGGCTCGTCACGGGTTCGTCGATCGGCACGGCCGCGGCGGTCGTGCCGTTGACGCTCGCGGCCGCGCCTTTCATCGCGCGTCTCGTCGAGACGGCGTTGCGTGAAGTCGACCGCGGGCTGATCGAGGCTGCGCAGTCGATGGGCGCGACCACGTCGCAGATCGTCTTCAAGGTGCTGCTGCCCGAATCGCTCCCGGGCGTCGTTGCGGGCCTGACGATCACGTTCGTGTCGCTGGTCGGCTATTCGGCGATGGCGGGCGCGATCGGCGGTGGCGGCCTCGGCGATCTCGGGATCCGCTACGGCTACCAGCGTTATCTGCCCGAAGTGATGTGGACGGTGGTCGCGATCCTGATCGTGTTCGTGCAGATCGTGCAGTCGTTCGGCGACTGGCTCGTCCGCCGGCTGAGCCACAAGTAAAACAAGATTGATCCGTTAGGGGACACTCGATGCAACGACGCTTCATGCTGAAATTCGCGGCGGCACTGGGCGCGTCCGCGCTGTTCGCGGGCGCACACGCGCAGGCCGAAACCATCAAGGTGGGCGTGACGGGCGGGCCGCACGCGCAGATCATGGAAGCGGTGAAGAAGGTTGCGGCGAAGAGCGGCCTCGACATCCGCATCGTCGAATTCTCGGATTACGTGCAGCCGAACGCCGCGCTCGCGTCGGGCGACCTCGACGCGAACAGCTACCAGCACGATCCGTATCTGCAGGCACAGGTGAAGGACCGCGGCTACAAGCTGATCAAGGTCGCGGATACCGTCACGTTCCCGATGGGCATCTATTCGAAGCGGGTGAAGTCGCTCGCCGAACTGAAGCCGGGCGCGCGCATCGCGGTTCCGAACGATCCGACCAACGGCGGACGTGCGCTGCTGTTGCTGCAGAAGCACGGCCTGCTGAAGCTGCGCGCCGACGCAGGGCTGAAGGCTACGCCGCTCGACATCGTCGACAATCCGCGCAAGCTGAAGATCGTCGAACTCGATGCGGCGCAGATTCCGCGCTCGCTCGGTGACGTCGACGCGGCCGCGATCAATACCAACTACGCGATGGAAGCGGGGTTGAAACCGAAACAGGACGCGATCGCGATCGAGGGCCCGAGCGGCCCGTATGCGAACATCCTCGCGATCCGCGACGCGGACCGGAACAAGCCGTGGGTCGCGAAACTGGTCGCGGCCTACCATTCGGCCGAGGTGAAGCAATTCATCGAAGGCAAGTTTGGCGGCGCGGTCATCGCCGCCTGGTAACAGGCGAAGCACGAGGCGCCCGGCGCGATTAGAGTCGATGATCGAAAACCCGGGCTTTGCGTCCGGGTTTTTTCTCTTTTAAAATAGAACGACCGTTCGCTATCATTGGCGCGTCGCCAAGAAGCGGTATCCTCGACAACCACGAAGGTTGGGTCCGCTTGGCCGCGCAGTCATGAGGCCTCGCTATAAAATGGCCTCTGGTCGTATTCGTAACTTTGGAGCGTGTGCATGAAAATCCTGGTGCCAGTGAAAAGAGTGGTCGATTACAACGTGAAGGTCCGCGTGAAGTCGGACAACACGGGCGTCGACATCGCGAACGTGAAGATGTCGATGAACCCGTTCGACGAAATCGCGGTGGAAGAAGCGGTGCGCCTGAAGGAAGCGGGCGTCGCGACCGAAGTGATCGCGGTGTCGGTCGGCGTCGCGCAAGCGCAGGAAACGCTGCGTACGGCGCTGGCGATCGGTGCGGATCGCGCGATCCTCGTCGAGTCGAACGATGGCGTCGAGCCGCTGGGCGTCGCGAAGATCCTGAAGGCGCTGGTCGACAAGGAACAGCCGCAACTGGTGATCCTCGGCAAGCAGGCGATCGACGACGATTCGAACCAGACGGGCCAGATGCTGGCTGCGCTGGCAGGCCTGCCGCAAGCAACGTTCGCATCGAAGGTCACGGTGGCCGACGGTAAAGTAACTGTCGCCCGCGAAGTGGACGGCGGTGCGGAAACGCTGTCGCTTCAATTGCCCGCCGTCATCACCACGGATCTGCGCCTGAACGAGCCGCGCTACGTGACGCTGCCGAACATCATGAAGGCGAAGAAGAAGCCGCTCGAGACCGTGAAGCCGGAAGACCTGGGCGTGGACGTTGCGCCGCGTCTGAAGACGCTGAAGGTGGTCGAGCCGCCGAAGCGCGCAGCCGGCGTGAAGGTGCCGGACGTGAAGACGCTGGTCGAGAAGCTGAAGACCGAAGCCAAGGTGCTGTAAGAGGGAGCGGAAAGAAATGACGATTCTGGTGATTGCAGAACACGACAACGCGTCGATCAAGGCCGCGACGTTGAACACGGTGGCGGCGGCGGCGAAGATTGGCGGCGACATTCACGTGCTGGTCGCGGGCCACAATGCGCAAGCGGCTGCTGACGCAGCAGCGAAGATCGCAGGTGTGTCGAAGGTCCTCCTGGCCGACGCGCCGCAACTCGAAGCGGGCCTCGCGGAAAACGTCGAGGCAACCGCGCTGAACATCGCGAAGGACTACTCGCACATCCTCGCGCCGGCGACGGCCTACGGCAAGAACATCGCGCCGCGTATCGCCGCGAAGCTGGACGTCGCGCAGATCTCGGACATCACGGCGGTCGATTCGGCCGACACGTTCGAGCGCCCGATCTACGCGGGCAACGCGATCGCGACGGTGCAGTCGAGCGATCCGATCAAGGTCATCACGGTGCGCGCAACCGGTTTCGATCCGGTGGCATCGGAAGGCGGCAGCGGGTCGGTCGAGAAGATCGACGCGGCGGCCGATGCCGGCAAGTCGCAGTTCGTGAGCCGTGAAGTGACGAAGCTGGACCGTCCGGAACTCACGAGCGCGAGCATCATCGTGTCGGGCGGTCGTGGTCTGGGCAGCGGCGAGAACTACACGAAGGTGCTGGAGCCGCTGGCGGACAAGCTGTCGGCAGCACTGGGCGCCTCGCGCGCGGCAGTCGACGCAGGCTACGTGCCGAACGACTACCAGGTCGGCCAGACCGGCAAGATCGTCGCACCGCAGCTGTACATCGCGGTCGGCATCTCGGGTGCGATCCAGCACCTGGCCGGCATGAAGGATTCGAAGGTGATCGTCGCGATCAACAAGGATCCGGAAGCACCGATCTTCAGCGTGGCCGACTACGGCCTGGTGGGCGATCTGTTCGCGCTGGTACCGGAGCTCGTGGCCGAGCTCGGCTAAAGCGGTGTGATGCTTCAGCGGTAAGCACACGAGAAGAGGGGCGCGGCGAGCGCCCCTTTTTTCGCCGTCGACAGAAGGGGAAGAGGGTGACACCTCATGAACCATCACGCCCCTGACCGGCATGACGACGATTCGATGAAATGAAAAAGGCGCCCCGAAGGGCGCCGTCCTATTTGATGCCGGCCGCCTGCATGGCTGCGGCCTGCGTCGGCTTATGCGTATGCCGGGCGCGTCTGGCCGGCCACGTCTTTCAGGTAGCGATGCACCGACAGGTCGTCGGCCTGGATCGCCGGCATCTTGCCCGAGATCAGGTCTGCGAGCAGCTGGCCCGAACCGCACGACATCGTCCAGCCGAGCGTGCCGTGGCCGGTGTTCAGGAACAGGTTCGACACCGGCGTGCGGCCGACGATCGGCGTGCCGTCCGGCGTCATCGGGCGCAGGCCCGTCCAGAACGTTGCCTTCGACGTGTCGCCGCCCCCCGGGAACAGGTCGTTCACGCACATTTCGAGCGTTTCGCGGCGCGCGGCGCGCAGCTTCTTGTCGAAGCCGACGATTTCCGCCATGCCGCCGACGCGGATGCGCTGGTCGAAACGCGTGATCGCGATCTTGTAGGTCTCGTCGAGCACGGTCGACACGGGCGCGGCCGCTTCGTTGACGATCGGCGCGGTGATCGAATAGCCCTTCAGTGGATAGACGGGGATCTTCATCAGGTTCGAGATGAAGCTGGTCGAGTACGAGCCGAGCGCGACGACGTACGCGTCCGCGCGCACCGTCTCGCTGCCGCACTGCACGCCGGCGATCTTGCCGCCGGCGATGGCGAGCGCGTCGATCGGCGTGTTGTAGCGGAACTTCACGCCAAGCGATTCGGCGAGCGCTGCAAGGCGCGTCGTGAACAGCTGGCAGTCGCCCGTTTCGTCACCCGGCAGGCGCAGGCCGCCCGTCAGCTTGTGCGAGACGGCGGCAAGCGCCGGTTCGGCTTTCTTCAGGTCGGCCGGGGAAAGCAGTTCGAACGGCACGTTCGCTTCCTGCAGAACGGCGATGTCCTTCGCCGCGCCGTCGAGTTGCTGCTGCGTGCGGAACAGTTGCAGCGTGCCGCCCGTGCGGCCTTCGTACTGGATGCCGGTATCGGCGCGCAATGCCTGCAGGCAGTCGCGGCTGTATTCGGCGAGGCGAACCATGCGCCCCTTGTTGACCGCGTAGCGCTCGGCCGTGCAGTTGCGCAGCATCTGATACATCCACTGGAGCTGGAAGCGCGTGCCGTCGAGGCGAATCGCGAGCGGCGCGTGTTTTTCGAACATCCACTTGACGGCCTTCAGCGGCACGCCGGGTGCAGCCCACGGCGCGGCATAGCCGGGGGAGATCTGGCCTGCGTTCGCGAAGCTCGTCTCGAGCGCCGGGCCGGCTTCCCGGTCGATCACCGTGACTTCATGGCCGGCGCGCGCGAGGTAATACGCGCTTGCCACGCCCACCACACCGCTGCCCAGAATGACGACTCGCATAGCTGCTCCAGATGGAAGGGACCAGATCGAGGCCGGGCGCACCTGCGTCTCCGTGTAACCTCTAGCTGATCTAGTTTTTTGCGCTATGGTATTGTCGAATGTGTAGGTTTTGTTATCGTATTTTTCAGGTTTTCAGCATAAACAAATGAGAACGCAACGTCAGCCCGTACGCTCGCTCGACAAGCTCGACCGACGCATCCTGAAACTGCTCCAGGACGACGGCCGGATGGCGATGAAAGACCTTGCGGAACAGGTTGGACTGACCGTCACGCCGTGTATCGAGCGTGTGCGGCGCATGGAGCGCGACGGCGTGATCACCGGCTATCACGCGCGGGTCGACCCGCACCAGCTGGATGCCGCGCTGCTGGTGTTTGTCGAGATCACGCTCGGCCACAAAGGCGGCAACATGTTCGAGCAGTTCCGCCGGGAAGTGATGAAGATCGACGAGGTGCTTGAGTGTCATCTCGTGTCCGGCGATTTCGACTACCTGATCAAGGCGCGGATCGGTGAGATGGCCGACTACCGGAAGCTGCTCGGCGACATCCTGCTGCAGCTGCCCGGCGCCGTGCAGTCGAAGAGCTATGTCGTGATGGAGGAAATCAAGGAGACGCTGACGATCGCGGTGGGCGACTGACGCGCCTGCGGCAGGCCGTCGGGCCCTTTATCCCGCCCTTGGCATGCTGCACCCAATACTGTATAAATATACAGTATTGGGTGCAGGCGAATGGGTGGGCACATGGACGATCGATCCGACAACGAATTTCCGGTAGCTCCGCCCGCGCCCCGCAAGGGGCGCGGTGCGGTCGACAACCTGCAGGGGCGATACGAAATCGCGCAGCGCGAAGCGGTCGACGACGGCTGGACACACGAGTCCGACGATGCCGACTTCCCCGCGCCGCTGCGCACGCAGGTCTTCGAGGAGCGCGCGAAGAGCATCCTGACGCACAACCAGTCGCCCGACA
This sequence comes from Burkholderia sp. 4NA327C6, assembly GCF_005502655.1. Lineage (NCBI taxonomy): Bacteria > Pseudomonadati > Pseudomonadota > Betaproteobacteria > Burkholderiales > Burkholderiaceae > Burkholderia > Burkholderia sp. 4NA327C6. Next base: position 119,727 of record NZ_SCNZ01000007.1, read on the forward strand.
TTCCATTCAGCGTATCGCTCAATCCATATCGCGGCTGCGAGCACGGCTGCATCTACTGCTTCGCGCGGCCGACGCACAGCTATCTCGGCCTGTCGCCGGGGCTCGATTTCGAAAGTCGCATCTATGCGAAGGTCAACGCAGCCGAACTGCTCGAGCGCGAGATCTCGCGCAAGCGCTACGTGCCGGAGCCGATCGCGCTCGGCGTCAACACCGACGCATACCAGCCGGTCGAGCGTGACCTTCGCATCACGCGCAGCGTGATCCAGGTGATGCACGATCGCGGGTTGCCGTTCGCGGCGATCACGAAGTCGTCGCTGATCGAACGCGATCTCGACCTGCTCGCGCCAATGGCCGAACGCGGGCAGGTGATGGCGGCGGTCACGATCACGACGCTCGATGCCGATCTCGCGCGCACGCTCGAGCCGCGCGCGGCAACGCCGGCGCGGCGGTTGCGCACGATTCGTGCGCTGAGCGAGGCGGGTGTGCCGGTCGGCGTGAGCATCGCACCGGTGATTCCGTTCGTCACCGAGCCCGACATGGAGCGCGTGCTCGAGGCGTGTGCGGAAGCCGGCGCGACGCATGCGAGCTACATCATCCTGAGGCTGCCGTGGGAAGTCGCGCCGCTGTTCAAGAACTGGCTTGCCGCGCATTTTCCCGATCGCGCGGAGCGTGTGATGAACCGCGTGCGCGACATGCGCGGCGGGAAAGACTACGACTCGGATTTCTCGAAACGGATGAAGGGCGAGGGGATCTGGGCCGACTTGCTGCGGCAGCGCTTCCGCCAGGCCGTCAGGCGGCTCGGGCTGAACGAGCGCACGAACGGGATTCTCGATCTGTCGCAGTTTCGCGGCGCGCCGGCCACCGCGGCGCCGCGTGTTGCTGTTCGTTCAGCTGCGGCGCGGTCGACGCAGACGCGTGACGACACGCAATTGAATCTGTTCTGACCGGCTTGCCAAACCGGCGCAGGGCGCCGGTGCGTAGCGGCCGTTGCCCTTACTGCGAAATCTGCTTGGCTGCTTCGACCTGCGACTCGAAGTACGTCTGGAACGACAGCGCGAGTGCGGTCATCAGCAGGAATGCGCCGATCAGCAGCGAGAAGATCACCACGAAGATTACGGTCCAGCCCGACTTGCTGTGCTTGCCCGTTTCCGCGTTGAATTGCGCGTCCCATTTTTCGTCGGGGCGCAGCCCGTAGACGAGCGCGGCGAGAAACGCTGCCAGCAGCGAGATCGAACCGGGAACGGCAAGCCACCAGCCGAGGCCCGCGCTGCGCTGGGTTGCGGCGAGCAGGAGGAAGCCCGGGATGCCGACGATCGTCGCGAGCAGGTGAGCCCAGCCGAACACGTCGCGGAATCCATACAGGTAGAAGCGGTGCGCGCCGAGCGATCCGAACAGGAACGCGAGGGCGGCGGTGAGCGTCTTGGAGCGAAAGCGGCGGGACGGTGCGGTGCTGCTGGACATGGATGGCGGCGTATTGTCGTTGGCATGGGCGGCCGGCGGGCCGGCGCGGGCGCGCGGCCCGGCACGCATTCTACGATGCCCGGTCGGGCCCGGTCACCCCTGTCCTGCGTCAAGGTGCCGCATAGGTCACGCGGTAGATCGCACCCGCGTAGTCGTCGCTGACGAGCAGCGAGCCGTCCGGCAGCGGTAGCACGTCGGCGGGGCGTCCCCACACCGTGCCGTCGGGGCGCAGCCAGCCCGTGACGAACGGGGTCTGGCGTGCCTGGCTGCCGTCCGCCGAGACGACGACGCGCATCACGCGGTAGCCGACCTTCGTGCTGCGATTCCACGAGCCGTGTTCGGCGATGAAGACGTTATTGCGATATGACGCCGGAAACATCGACCCTGAATAGAAGCGCATGCCGAGTGCTGCGACGTGTGCGCCGAGTTTCAATACGGGCGGCACATAGCGGCGGCATACGTCGGCGCCACCGTATTCGGGGTCGGGCGTGTCGCCGCCATGGCAATACGGGAAGCCGAAGTCGAGGCCGGCGCGCGGTGCGCGGTTCAGCTTGTCGTCGGGCACGTCGTCACCCATCATGTCGCGCCCGTTGTCGGTAAACCAGAGCTCGCCCGAATCGGGGTGCCATGCGAAGCCGACCGTATTGCGTACGCCGCGGGCGACAACCTCGCTCCCGCTGCCGTCCGCCTTCATGCGTGCGATGATCGCGTAGCGGCTGCGATCGGCGAGGCAGACGTTGCACGGTGCGCCGGTCGGTACATATAGCTTGCCGTCGGGGCCGAACGCGATGAATTTCCAGCCGTGATGGTGTTCGGTCGGCAGCGCGTCGGTGACGACGACGGGTGCGGGCGGTGTGGCGAGCCGATCGTCGATGTGATCGAGGCGCAGGATGCGTGAGACGGCGGATATATAGAGTGCGCCGTCACGGTAGGCGACACCGACCGGCATGTCGAGCCCGGAAGCGATCACATGGCGCGCGCTGATCCGGCCCTCATGCATCACGAGCGCATGCACGCGGCCTTCCCGGGTGCCGACATACAGAATGCCGCGCGGCGACCACGCCATTTCGCGTGCGGTCGGTACCGCGTCGGCCAGCACTTCGACGTGGAAGCCGGGCGGCACGACCAGTTCACCCACCGGCAATGGCGCGGCAAACGCCGGTGCGGACACGAGGCAGGCAAGGCCGGCAAGCAGCGCCGCGAAACGGTGCCGCGCGCGGCGCATCGAAGCGGCGCGAAGGGGCGACATGGCGGTGTGGAACGTCCCGGACACGACGATTGTATGCCCGGCGGACAGGCCGCCTCCCGATTTTTTACGCGTAAGTGTTTGTTGTACCTCTGGTTTCCGGCTATAATCGCGTGTTTCAGTAGTTTCGAACCCGGTTTTCCCGAAGGACATCATATGGTTATCATCCGTCTGGCTCGTGGCGGCTCGAAGAAGCGCCCGTTCTACAACATCGTTGCTACCGATTCGCGCAACCGTCGTGACGGCCGCTTCATCGAGCGCGTCGGCTTCTACAACCCGGTCGCTACGAAGGGCGAATCGCTGCGTATCGCTCAGGATCGCCTGACGTACTGGCAAGGTGTTGGCGCGCAACTGTCGCCGACCGTCCAGCGTCTCGTGAAGGAAGCGCAAAAGGCGCAACCGGCTGCCTAACATGGCACGGTGTGCCGGTCGTGCCGGCTGTGAGGTGAATTAATGGCGGGTCACGATTCCGGTAATGCAAGGCGCGGGCGTGCGTCGTTTGGCGCATTCGTCCGCAAGCCGGTCGAACGCGACGCTGTCGCGAACGCCGGTCAGGCTGCCGAGCAGGGCAGTCTCGAAGTGGCGCAAGCCTGGCCCGACGATGCCGTCGAGGTCGGAGCGGTGGTCGACGCCTATGGCCTGAAGGGTTGGGTCAAGGTGGCGACGCATGCCGACGCCGGCCGCGGCGGCGATGCGCTGCTCAAGGCGCGCCACTGGTGGCTGGAACGCGGTGCGGAGCGGCTTTCCGTCCGCATCATGCAGTCGAAGGCGCACAGCGACACCGTCGTTGCGCAACCCGCGGGCGTCAGCGACCGCGATGCCGCGTACGCTATGCGCGGCTTTCGCGTGTTCGTGCGCCGGGAAGATTTCCCGGCATTGGCCGCGGACGAATTCTATTGGGTCGACCTGATCGGTCTCGACGTCGTCAACGAGCAATCGGTGGCACTCGGGAAGGTGAGCGGGATGATCGACAATGGCGTGCATTCGATCATGCGTGTCGAGTATCCGGCGACCGGCAAAGACGGTCAGCCGACCACCGACGAGCGGTTGATTCCGTTCGTCGGCGTATACGTCAAAACGGTGGATCAGGCGGCGCGTCGCATCGTCGTCGACTGGGAAGCCGATTACTGAAATGAACCAGGTTACCGAGAGCGCGGTGCAGTTCGACGTCGTCACGCTCTTTCCCGAGATGTTCCGTGCACTGACCGACTGGGGGATCACCAGCCGGGCCGTCAAGCAAGGGCGCTTCGGGCTGCGCACCTGGAACCCGCGTGATTTCACGACGGACAACTACCGCACGGTCGACGATCGTCCGTACGGCGGCGGTCCGGGCATGGTGATGCTGGCCAGGCCGCTCGAAGCCGCGATCGATGCCGCGAAAGTGGCGCAGGCGGAGCAGGGCATCGCGAGCACGCGTGTCGTGATGATGTCGCCGCAGGGCGCGCCGCTCACGCATGATCGTGCGGTGCGGATGGCGCAGGAACCCGGTGTCGTCGTGCTGTGCGGCCGCTATGAAGCGATCGACCAGCGCCTGCTCGATCGTTGCGTCGACGAGGAAATCAGCCTCGGCGATTTCGTCCTGTCCGGCGGAGAATTGCCGGCGATGGCGATGATGGATGCCGTCGTGCGGTTGCTGCCCGGTGTGCTGAACGATTCGCTGTCGGCGGTACAGGACAGTTTCGCTGACGGCCTGCTCGATTGTCCGCACTACACGCGCCCCGAGGAATACGACGGTGTGCGCGTGCCGGACGTGCTGCTCGGCGGGCATCATGCCGAGATCGAGAAGTGGCGGCGGCAGGAAGCATTGAGGAATACGTTGCGGAAGCGGCCGGACCTGATCGTCCGGGCGCGCCGCGAAAAGTTGTTGAGCCGCGCCGACGAGGCGTGGCTTGCGAACCTCGCACGCGAAGCGAAGGACGCCTCCTGAGGCGGCTGCGCGAGCGGGAATTGGCGGTGCCGTGCATGCGTGTGCGGCGCCTGATGTGAATCCATCCTCTATCGGGGCCAGGCCTGGAAGCAGGCGGGTGTGAACGCCGACACGATGGCATAAGGAGTCAGTAATGAATCTGATCGCAAAACTTGAGCAGGAAGAAATCGAGCGCGCGCTCGCCGGCAAGACGATCCCCGAATTCGCCCCGGGCGACACGGTGATCGTGAACGTGAACGTGGTTGAAGGTAACCGCAAGCGCGTTCAGGCTTACGAAGGCGTCGTGATCGCGATTCGCAACCGTGGCCTGAACTCGAACTTCATCGTCCGCAAGATCTCGTCGGGCGAAGGCGTCGAGCGTACGTTCCAGACGTACTCGCCGCTGCTGGCAAGCATCGTCGTGAAGCGCCGCGGTGATGTGCGTCGTGCGAAGCTGTACTACCTGCGCGAGCGTTCGGGCAAGTCGGCTCGTATCAAGGAAAAGCTGGTGTCGAAGGATCGCGCCGCAGCAGCTTCCCAAGAGTAAGAGCTGTAAGGAAAAAGCACCCAACCGGGTGCTTTTTTCATTCTGGCGCGACAATATGCTCGATACGACACGAACCCGAGAGCCCCATTGAATCGCCGCCCCATCATCGATCCCGAAGTCCTGCCGGTCGAAGGCACCGGCGCCGGCCTGCCGGCCATCGATTCCCGCCTGATGACACCGTCCGGCCTGCGCGACCGTTTCGCGCGCACGCTCGAATGGAGCGTCGAGCCCGGCGAGGCGAGGTTGCAGGAGGGCGTCGATCCACGCAGCGCGGCCGTCCTCGTGCCGCTCGTCGTCCGCGAGTCCGGTCTCACCATGCTGCTGACCCAGCGCGCCGACCACCTGAACGACCACGCCGGACAGATCAGCTTTCCCGGCGGTCGTCGCGAACCGTTCGATCGCGATGCAACCGCAACCGCGTTGCGCGAGGCGAAGGAAGAGATCGGCCTGGCAGACGAGCGTGTCGAGATCCTCGGCGCGCTGCCCGACTACCTGACCGGTACGGGCTTTTGCGTGACACCGGTGGTCGGCCTCGTGCATCCGCCGTTCACCGTGCAGGCCGACACGTTCGAAGTGGCCGAGATTTTCGAGGTCCCGCTCGCGTTCCTGATGGATCCCGCGAACCATCAGGTCCGTGTGTTCCGCTGGGAAGGCGGCGAGCGTCGTTTTTTTGCGATGCCCTATCCGAATGGCGAACCAGGCGGGCATTACTTCATCTGGGGCGCAACTGCCGGCATGTTGCGCAATCTGTACCGCTTCTTGGCCGCCGGCTAGGCGTGCACGGCTGTCGGCGTGTGGGGCCGGCTGGCGGGCGACTGCACCGGCAGCCATCCGGTGCTTACGCTGTGCTATCGTTATGCAAAAAATGACATAACTCCGAAGACGGCGCCACGCATGACTTTCTTCTCGGTTCTCCTCGCTCTCATCATCGAACAGGTCCGCGCGTTGTCGCCGAACAATCCGGTGTTCGCACTGTTCCAGTTTCATGCGGAAACTGTCGCGCATGGTCTCGACGCGGGCAAGCAGAAGCACGGTATCCTCGCGTGGCTCGCGGTCGTGCTGCCGTGGGTGCTGATCGTCGCGCTGATCTATTTCCTGCTGTACAAGGTGAGCTTCGTGCTCGCCTTCATCTGGAACGTCGTCGTCGTGTATTTCACGCTCGGCTTCCGCCAGTTCAGCCACTACTTCACCGACATTCACCTCGCGCTCAACAACGACGACGTGCCGCGTGCACGCGAAATCCTGCGCGAGTGGACGGGCATCGACACGGTCGACATGCCGGTCGGCGAAATCGTCCGCCATACGCTGATTCACGCCGTCGTCGCATCGCATCGCCACGTGTTCGGCGTGTTCTTCTGGTATGTGTTGCCGCTCGGGCCTGCCGGCGCCGTGCTGTACCGGATTTCCGAATACCTCGCGCGAAGCTGGTCGACGCCCGGCGACGACCGCACGGCGGCCTTCTCGACGTTCGCGCAGCGCGCGTTCTTCGTGATCGACTGGATTCCCGCGCGATTGACCGCGCTCGGCTTCGCGATCGTCGGCAATTTCGAGGACGCGATCTACGCGTGGCGCAACCACACGCGCCAGTGGCCTGATCCGAACGATGGCGTCCTGCTGGCCGCCGGCAGCGGCGCGCTCGGCGCACGCCTCGCGGGGCCGCTTGCGGAACCGTCGAGCCTCGATGCGCTGGCAGTCGGCGACAGTGGTCCGCTGACGGTCGGTGACGATTGCACGCCGCGTACGCTGCAATCCGCGGTGGGCCTCGTCTGGCGTGCGGTGATCCTGTGGATGATTCTGCTGCTGATGCTGACGCTCGCCGTCTGGGTGTCGTGACGGGGCGGTGCGGTACCCGATGAAAGGCAGAAGGCCGGCTCGAAGCCGGCCTTTTTGCTGTGGGTCAGTCGTCCAGCGGATCGCGCACGGCGCCGCATTGCCAGCACGCGGTGAACTGGGCCTCGAGCGCCTCGCCGCACTGCCGGCAGCGCCACGCTGCGGCGCCGGCCGACGGGCCGTGCGACGCGGCATCGAGAAGCCGGCGCGCGAGCGCGTCGTCGCGTTCATCGTCGAGCCACAGTTCGGGTGTGCACGCGTCCGCGGGCAGGCCGCCGAGCGCGCCGGTCGCGTAACAGTTATGCAGCTCGCAACCGATGCCGGCCACCTGAAGCACGTTGGCCCAATGCTGCGCCGTCGCGAGATCGGGTGCCTTGAAACGCATCACGGCTCCTGTCGGTGAACGCCGGCCCGCATGGGACCGGCTGGCCGCCGCGCGCGTGCGGCGCGGTCAGCGGACGATCTGGCTCGCCTCGTGCACGAGCTGCGCATACAGCGCATGCCGTGACGGTGCGATGCGGCCGTCAGCGACGGCGTCGAGAATCGCGCAGCCGGGTTCGTGCAGATGATGGCAATTATAGAAACGGCAGTCGGCCAGCAGCGGCCGGAACTCCGGAAAGGCGCGCTCGAGACGGCCTTCCGTCAGGTGGTAGAGGCCGAATTCCTGGAAGCCCGGCGAATCGATCAGCGCGCCGCCGCCCGCCAATGGGTAGAGGCGCGTGAACGTCGTCGTGTGACGGCCGCTGTTGAGCGCGGCCGAAATCTCGCGCGTGGCGGCTTCGGCATCGGGAACGAGCAGGTTCACGAGCGTCGACTTGCCCATCCCGGACTGGCCGAGCAGGATCGTCGAATGCCCGGCGAGGTGTGGCATCAGTTGTGCGCGTGCGTCGTCGGGCGAGCCCTTCACCGACAGCTCGAGCACGTCGTAGCCGAGGGCGCGGTAGGGCGCGAGGCGCTCGCGCGCGACCGGCAGCGCGGCTTCGACGTCGATCTTGTTCAGCACGACGAGCGGCTTCAGCTCGTTCGCCTCGGCGGCGATCAGCGCGCGGCCGAGCAGGTCCTCGCTGAAGTAGGGCTCGGTCGCGAGCACGATCAGCAATTGATCGAGGTTGGCCGCGAACAGCTTCGACTTGAACTGGTCGGAGCGGTACAGCAGGTTGCGCCGTTCGCCGATCTCGACGATGACGCCCTGGTCGGCCGACGCGAGTTCGTACGCGACACGGTCGCCGACCGCGATATCGCTCTTCTTGCCGCGCGGGAAGCACTGCAGCATCGGGCCGCCGTCGTCTGGCGCGACGATGTAGTGGCGCCCGTGCGCCGCGATCACGCGGCCTTCGGCACGTTGCGCGCCCGACGCGCGCGGGGCCGGCTTGCGGGCGGTCGGCCGGCTCATGCGTGCTGCATCAGGCGGTCGATCCGCTGCGACGCAGGCGGATGCGAGTAGTAGAAGGCCGTGTAGACGGGGTCGGGCGTCAGCGTCGACGCGTTGTCCTCATAGAGCTTCACGAGCGCGCTGACGAGATCCTGCGCGTCGGTCTGGCTGGCCGCGAATGCGTCGGCCTCGAACTCGTGCTTGCGCGACGTGAGGCTGCCGAACGGCGTTGCGAAGAACAGGAACACGGGAATCGCGAGGAAGAACAGCACGAGCGCGGCACCCGCGTTGCTCGTGTCGAGCGACGGCGTGACGCCGAGCCCCGTATAGAACCACGTGCGTTGCGCGAGCCAACCGAGCAGCGCAAGCAGCACGAGGCTCAGCACGAACGACACGAGCATCCGCTTCATCACGTGGCGGCGCTTGAAGTGGCCGAGTTCGTGCGCGAGCACGGCTTCGATTTCCTCGCCGGACAGGCGCGCGAGCAGCGTGTCGAAGAACACGATCCGCTTCGACGCGCCGAAGCCCGTGAAGTACGCGTTGCCGTGCGCGGAGCGGCGGCTGCCGTCCATCACGAAGAGTCCCTTCGCCGCAAAGCCGCAGCGCTTCATCAGCGACTCGATGCGCGCGCGCAGCGCGTCGTCCTTCAAGGGCTCGAACTTGTTGAAGATCGGTGCGATGAAGGTCGGGTAGATCAGCAGGACGAGCATCTGGAACGCGACCCAGACGATCCAGGTCCACAGCCACCACAGGCTGCCGGCCTGGTTCATCAGCCACAGCACGACGAACAGCAGCGGCAGGCCGAGCGCGGCGCCGAGCAGCGAATTTTTCAGCATGTCGGTGAAGAACAGCCGCTTCGTCATCCGGTTGAACCCGAACCGCTGTTCGATCCCGAACTGACGGTAATACTCGAACGGGACGTCGATGACGCTCGTGATCACGAGCACGGCGGCGACGAGCGCGACCTGCTGCCCGTAGCCGCGGCCGATCCAGCCGGTCAGCAGCGTGTCGAGCGCGCCGACGCCGCCGAGCAGCGTAAGGCCGACCAGCACGGCCGCGCTGACGACGATCTCGAGCATCGTCAGCCGGGTGCGCTCGACCGTATAGTCGGCCGCGCGCTGGTGGGCGGTCAGCGGGATGGTTGCGCTGAACTGCGCGGGGACGCCGTTGCGGTGCGCCGCAACGAAGCGGATCTGCCGCGACGCGAGCCACAGCTTGGTGACGACCATCGCGAGCACGGCGAGCGCGAACAGCAGAGTGAACGAAAAGGGTGACATCGAAGGCGCCAAAGGGTTCTATGCGAGAATTATATGTTCTTGCGGACCGGCCCCGCTGATGCGATGCCGGCCGCCCGGGCGGCGCCGCGCGCCGTCCGCCATTTTCCAGGATGACTCATGACCGATACCGCCGCTTCCGCCAGCCAGCCCGCGCTCGTGCGCAACGAGTTGAACCTCGTCTGGCTCGACATGGAGATGACGGGCCTCGACCCGGATAACGACCGCATCATCGAGATCGCGGTCGTCGTGACCAATTCCACGCTCGACATCGCCGTCGAAGGCCCCGTGTTCGCGATCCACCAGAGCGACGAAACGCTCGCAAAGATGGACGACTGGAACAAGTCGACGCACGGCCGCTCGGGCCTGATCGACCGCGTGCGCGCGTCGACCGTGACCGAGGCGGAAGCCGCCGAGCAATTGCAGGCCTTTCTCGCGCAGTACGTGTCGCCCGGCAAGTCGCCGATGTGCGGCAACTCGATCTGCCAGGACCGTCGCTTCATGGCGCGCTGGATGCCCGAATTCGAGCGGTTCTTCCACTACCGCAACCTCGACGTCAGCACGCTCAAGGAGTTGTGCCGACGCTGGCAGCCCGCGATCTACAAGGGCTTCCAGAAGCGGGCGATGCACACGGCGCTCGCGGACATCCACGAGTCGATCGACGAACTGAAGTACTACCGCGAGCATTTCCTGATTCCGGCCGCGTCGGCTTCGGCGGGCGAGTCCGCGCCGGCCGCCTGAGCGGGCCGGCATGCGCTTAGCGCGGTGAGCGCTGAGCGCTTTTCGGCCGGAACGCCGCGACCACCGCGGCGTCGGTCTCGATGTAAGGGCCGCCGATCAGGTCGATGCAGTAGGGCACCGCGGCGAAGATGCCGGGCACGGTCGACTTGCCGTCGGCATCGCGCAGCCCTTCGAGCGTTTCCCGGATCGACTTCGGCTGGCCAGGCAGGTTGATGATCAGCGCCGCGTGGTCGGCCGTCTCGCGGATCACCGCGACCTGCCGCGACAGGATCGCGGTCGGCACGAAATTCAGGCTGATCTGCCGCATCTGTTCGCCGAATCCCGGCATTTCCTTCGTCGCCGCGGCCAGCGTGGCCTCGGGCGTCACGTCACGGCGCGCCGGGCCCGTACCGCCGGTCGTCAGCACGAGGTCGCACCCCGCGACGTCGACGAGTTCGGCGAGCGTGGCGGAGATCGTCGGCGCGTCGTCCTGGATCAGGCGCGTTTCGGCGCGCCACGGCGACACCAGCGCGCCGGCGAGCCACTCCTGCAGGGCCGGAATGCCCTTGTCTTCGTAGACCCCCGTGCTCGCGCGGTCGCTGATCGACACGAGGCCGACGACGAGCTCGTCCGGGTGGTTACGCTTCGTCGTCGTCATGGTCGTCTCCGGCGTCGTCCGCCGCTTCTTCGTCCGCATGGGACGTGCCGCCGGCGGTCTTGATCCACTGGAACAGCTCGCGGAAATAGCGCGGCGGCTTGCCTTGCTGCGCTTCCTTGCGTGCGTTGCGGATCAGCGTGCGGCCTTCCTGGATATCGGCTTCCGGGTGCTGGCGCAGGAATTCGGTCAGCGCGTCGTCGCTCGCGAGCAACTGTTCGCGGGTGCGTTCGATCCAGTGCAGGCGGGCCGTCGCGGCCTTGTTCACGCCGCGCTGCGCGTCGAGCGCGGTGCGCAGCGCGGCCGTCTCGTCGTCGGTCAGCGATCGCATCACGCGGCCGACGTACTGGAGCTGGCGGCGCTTGCCTTCGTGATCGGTGATCCGGCGCGCCTCGCGCACGGCATCGCCGAGGCTTTCGGGCATCGGCATGCGTTTCAGCGCGTCTTTTGGCAGATCGACGAGTGCCTGGCCGAGCACCTGCAACTCGTGCATCTCGCGCTTCAACTGGGATTTGCTGGGGCGATCGTAGCCATTGTCGTCGTCTTCGGCGGCATGCTCGATCGGCTGGATTCGGGTTTTGCGTGTCATGGACGGCATTGTATCGCGCCGCGGACACCCCAAGCTTGTCGGTGTCCGGCCCCGGACCTTGCTATGATCGCGGGATACGTAACATTTTGAACATGCGGGCGCCCGCCCGCCACCGGATATCAAGACGATGGCAGCCAATCTCGACGTACAAGCGCGCTATTTCCCGCACACGCAGGACCAGCTCAAAGAAATCGCCTCGGACATCCTTCGCCATGCGAAGGCGCTCGGCGCGACGGACGCCGCGACCGAAATCTCCGAGGGCGACGGCCTGTCGGTGTCGGTGCGCCGCGGCGAAGTCGAAACGATCGAGCACAACCGCGACAAGATGGTCGGTGTGACCGTGTTCATCGGCAAGAAGCGCGGCAACGCGAGCACGTCGGATTTCTCGCCGGGCGCGATCAAGGATACCGTCGCCGCCGCGTACAACATCGCGCGCTTCACGGCCGAGGACGAGGCGGCCGGCCTGGCCGAAGCCGAGCTTCTCGAAACCGATCCGCGTGACCTCGACCTCTACCACCCGTGGGCGCTGTCGGCCGACGAGGCCGTCGAGCTCGCCCGCCGCGCGGAAGACGCCGCATTCGCGGTCAGCCCGCAGATCCGCAACTCGGAAGGCGCGAGCGTGTCGGCCCAGCATTCGCAGTTCGTGCTGGCCACGTCGCGCGGCTTCCTGTCCGGCTACCCGTACTCGCGTCATTACATCGCATGCGCACCGATCGCGGGCAGCGGCCGTCACATGCAGCGCGACGACTGGTATTCGTCGAAACGCAGCGCGATCGATCTCGCGGCACCCGAAGCGGTGGGCCGCTACGCGGCCGAGCGTGCGCTCGCTCGGATGGGCGCACGCCGCCTCGATACCCGCAAGGTGCCGGTGCTGTTCGAGGCACCGCTCGCGGCCGGCCTGCTCGGCGCGTTCGTGCAGGCGGTGAGCGGCGGTGCGTTGTACCGCAAGACGTCGTTTCTCGTCGACAGCCTCGGCAAACCGGTGTTCGCGCCGCACATCCAGGTCGTCGAGGATCCGCACGTGCCGCGCGCGATGGGCAGCGCGCCGTTCGACGAGGAAGGCGTGCGCACGCGTGCGCGCAGCGTCGTCAAGGATGGCGTCGTCGAAGGCTACTTCCTGTCGACCTATTCGGCGCGCAAGCTCGGCACGCAGACCACCGGCAACGCGGGCGGCTCGCACAACCTCGCGCTGCGCAGCTCGAACACGCAGGCGGGCGACGATTTCGACGCGATGCTGAAGAAGCTCGGCACGGGCCTGTTGCTGACCGAGCTGATGGGGCAGGGCGTGAACTACGTGACGGGCGACTATTCGCGCGGTGCGGCGGGCTTCTGGGTCGAGAACGGCGTGATCCAGTATCCGGTCGAGGAAATCACCGTCGCGAGCACGCTGCAGGAAATGTTCCGGCATATCGTCGCGATCGGTGCCGATTCGATCGTGCGCGGCACGAAGGAAACGGGCTCGGTGCTGATCGAGCAGATGACGATCGCCGGGCAGTAAGCGGCGTACGGCATCGGCCGCCATCAAACGAAAAAGCCCGACCGGCGCGAGCCGGTCGGGCTTTTTTCGTGGTGCGCGACGCGTCAGCCGCGCTTGCGCTCGTACACGACGAATGCATAGCCGAACGTATTCGGCGCGGCTGCCTGATGCGCATCGCGCGACACTTCCTGCCACTGCGCGGCGTCGGGTGCCGGGAACGACGCATCGCCGTCGAAGTCGGCATCGATCTCGGTGACGACCAGCTTGTCGGCGAGTGCGAGACCTTCCGTGTAGAGCTGCGCGCCACCGATCAGGAACGCCTCGGGCACGCCGTCGCGCGCGGCGAGCGTCAGCGCATCGCCGAGCGACGTGACCGTGTCGCAGCCGTCGAAGCGACGCGTCGCGTCACGTGTGACCACGATATTGCGGCGGCCCGGCAGCGGCCGGCCGATCGACTCGTGGGTCTTGCGGCCCATCACGATCGGTGCGCCCATCGTCGTGCGCTTGAAGAAGGCCAGATCCTCGGGAAGTTTCCAGGGCAACTGGTTGTCGCGGCCGATGATGCCGTTGCGGGCACGCGCGACGATCAGGGTCAACGTCGTCATGAAGGTCGGGGGAAAGAAGAACCGGAATGGCGTCGATTTTACCGGAACGGCGGCACGCGCCGGTTCCGCGCGCATCCGCCTTGCTGAACTGCGCGCCGCGACGCTCGAGGCAATGCGTCGCGGCGACGGAATGAATAAAAAGAGTGCCCGCCGGGGGACGGAGCACAAAAACCGTTCCGTGTTGCGAACGCAACGATGCCGGCTTCTGGCCGATGCTGTCGGGCTCGTTCAAATCAATATGTCATCCTGATTAAATGGATGGAATCGTGCGTCACTGACGGGTACTGCCGTGCGTGGTGCCTTCCATCGCGTGCTGCACGTCGCCCGGCTGCGGCGCCGGAAGCGGCTTCGGCAATTGAGGCGGTGGCGGGATCTCGTCCCACAGCGTCACGGACGTCTTGCCGGCCGGCAGCGGTTGCGGTGACGACACGGTCACGATGCCGAACCCGTTGCCGTGCTGCATGCTCGGCGCGTTTGCCGCAAGCAGCATGGCGCGATCCGGATTCATGCTTTCGTCTGCGCGTGCAGGGGGGCCGGCGGCCGCGACCGCAATGGTCATCGGCACGAAAGAAAGCAAAAGATGTTTTCGCATGGTCACTGTCTCCGACGGGTTCCCTGTTCAGCGAAATGCATGCCATCGCGCCGGGACCGTTGTCGAGACTGCGATTCGTGCTCAGGCGTTGCGAATTGCGTCGGAAAACGGCTGAAAATGTTTCAGGCCTGAAACGAGGGGGCTCGGGAATACTGCGGATTCAATCGGTACGCTTCAAGGATGAAAATCGTTGCAAGTGCCAATGACAGAGCGTATCGCCGCGCCGGGGCTATGTGCAGACGATTGACATGCGTCGACCTCCTGAGCGATAAGGCCGCATCGCCCACCGCGCTGAAATCGGATTGTCGTATTCAGTGCCTATAACTAAGCTGTCTTGATCAAAATAACTGGACGCGAGATAAGCGCCATCATGCGAGGCTTTGTTGTCGCCGCGCATCGGCATGGCGAATCGAGCCGCCTTCGGCTGACCCGATTCGATCCTTTTCGCACGTGACCTGACGTGCACGGCAATCGTTAGACGGTTGATGAACGGGGTGAGCATATGGGCGCCGATCAGCGGCACGTGATCTACTATTCGCGCGAACCGAACGACGCGTTGCGCGGCCATTTCGACGAATGCGGTTGGCGTGTCGATCTCGCGGAGACCGTGCGAGACGTACGGCGCGTCGTGCAGCATGGTGTCGCAACGGCAGGGCTGCTCGATTTTTCGCCGGGTTTCAAGCCCTCCGACCTGCGCGAACTCGAATCCTGTCTGAGCATTCAGCACATCGGGTGGATCGCGGCGACGCGCCGCGGCCAGTTGCAGGACGTTACGCTGCGCCATCTCATTCGCGACTACTGCTTCGACTATGTGACGATGCCGTACGAGACGGCGCGGATCGTCGAGACCGTCGGCCATGCGCACGGGATGATCGCGCTGACCGAAACCGTTGCGCCGCCCGTCGGCGCCGGACGCAGCGAAGGCGAAATGGTCGGGACCTGCGATGCGATGCTCGGGCTCTTCAGGGCGATACGCCGCGTCGCGGCGACCGACGCGCCGGTGTTCATCTCCGGCGAATCGGGAACGGGCAAGGAACTGACGGCGGTCGCGATTCACGAACGGTCGTCGCGCGCACAGGCGCCTTTCATCGCGATCAATTGCGGTGCGATTCCGTCGACGCTGCTGCAGGCCGAACTGTTCGGCTATGAGCGCGGCGCGTTCACCGGCGCGAACCAGCGCAAGATCGGCCGCGTCGAGGCGGCCAACGGCGGCACGCTGTTTCTCGACGAGATCGGCGACTTGCCGCTCGAAAGCCAGGCGAGCCTGCTGCGCTTCCTGCAGGAAGGCAAGATCGAGCGGTTGGGTGCTCATGTGTCGGTGCCCGTCGACGTGCGCGTGATCTGCGCGACGCACGTGGACATGGAAGCGGCGCTGCGCGAGGGGCGGTTCCGCGAGGACCTGTTCCATCGCCTGTGCGTGCTGAAGATCGAGGAGCCGCCGCTGCGCGCGCGCGGCAAGGACATCGAGGTGCTCGCGCGCCACATGCTCGAACGTTTCAAGGGCGACGCGCATCGTCGGCTGCGCGGCTTCTCCCCTGACGCGGTCGCGTCGCTGTACGGCTATTCGTGGCCGGGCAACGTGCGCGAGCTGATCAATCGCGTGCGCCGGGCGATCGTCATGTCGGAGGGCCGGCTGATCACCGCGGCCGATCTCGAGCTGAACGACTTCGCGACGCTCGCGCCCGTGTCGCTGCTGGAGGCACGCGAGGCGGCCGAACGGCAGGCGATCGAGCAGGCGCTGTTGCGTCATCGCGGCCGTTTCGCGGATGCCGCGCGCGAGCTCGGCGTGTCGCGCGTCACGCTCTACCGGCTGATGTGCGCACACGGCATGCGCGATCGCGGCGACACGCTGGCAGGGTTTTCGGCGCCGTTGCCGGAGCTTCCTCACCACGCTTGCTAAAATTGGCGGGTACGGCCGCCCTCGCGGCCGAAGGAACCCGCATGAAACAGTATCTCGATCTCGTCCGTACCATTCTCGATACCGGCACCTGGCAGGAGAACCGCACGGGGATCCGCACCATCAGCATGCCGGGCGCGATGCTGCGCTTCGACCTGCAGCAAGGCTTCCCGGCCGTGACGACCAAGAAGCTCGCATTCAAGTCCGCGATCGGCGAACTGGTCGGCTTCCTGCGCGCGACGCGCAGCGCGGCCGATTTCCGCGCGCTCGGCTGCAAGGTGTGGGACGCGAACGCGAACGAGAACGCGCAATGGCTCGCGAACCCGTATCGCCAGGGCGTCGACGATCTCGGTGACGTGTACGGCGTGCAATGGCGCCAGTGGCCGGGCTACAAGGTGCTCGACGCGGGCGCCGACGCGCAGATCGCCGATGCGACGCGCCGCGGCTTCCGGATCGTTACGCGTTTCGACGAAGACGGCGCGCCGAAGGTGCTGCTGTACAAGGCGATCGACCAGTTGCGCCAATGCCTGGACACGATCATGGAGAATCCGTCCGACCGCCGCATCCTGTTTCACGCGTGGAATCCGGCCGTGCTCGACCAGATCGCGCTGCCCGCGTGCCACTTGCTGTACCAGTTCCTGCCGAATGCGACGAAGCGCGAAATCTCGCTGTGCCTGTACATCCGCAGCAACGACGTCGGCCTGGGTACGCCGTTCAACCTGACGGAAGGGGCCGCACTGCTGGAACTCGTCGGCCGGCTGACGGGCTACACGCCGCGCTGGTTCACGTACTTCATCGGTGACGCGCACATCTACGAGAACCAGCTCGACATGCTGCAGCGCCAGCTCACGCGAGAGCCGTATGACAGCCCGCGGCTCGAGATTGCCGAGCGCGTGCCGGAATACGCGAAGACGGGCGTCTATGCGCCCGAGTGGCTGGAGCAGATCGAACCGTCCGATTTCTCGCTCGTCGGCTACCGCCACCACGAGCCGCTGACCGCGCCGATGGCGGTCTGATCGAGCAACCCGGGCCGCGCGGGAGCATCAATCCGCACCCGGTAGGAAAAAGGCCCGACCGGCTGATCCCGGTCGGGCCTTTTTGTTTCACGTTTGCGGCGCTTACTGGCGATGCCGCTCTTCGTGACCACCTTGCAGCGGGTTGCTCGGGTGGGGCGCCTCGACGTGCGGCGCCGGTTGCGGCCGCGGCTCCACGTGCGGTGCGGGCATCGACGGGCGCGGTTCCATGCGAGGCGCCGGCTGCGGTCGCGGCTCCACTCGCGGTGCAGGCTGCGGCCGCGGCTCCATGCGCGGCGCCTGCGGTTGCGGACGCGGCATGTCATGCACGGCGGGGGCCGGCGGACGGTACTCGTTCACACGGGGCGGCGCGACTTCGCGATGCGGCGCCGGTTGCGCGAATTCGGGGCGCGGTTGCGGCGCAGGGGCCGCCCGTTCCGGTTGGGATTGCCCATGCTGGGCCGGCGACTGGAAATCGGGGCGCGGACGCGGCTGCGGAACCTGCGCCGTGTTGTCGAGCCGCGGTTGCGGCAGTGCACGCGGCGCTTCGTTCCGGCCGCCGGGCTGCGCGCTCTGTGGAGTCGGCATGCCGTCCGGATGCGGGACGGCTGCGCTGCGCACCGGCGGCAGCGCATTCTGTCCTACGGCATGCAGCGCGGTCGGAGGAGCAGGGCGCTGACGTTCCATCGGCGTGTGCGGCTGCATCCACGCGGGCGACGGCGCTTCGGCTGCGCGCGCATTGCCGATCCCGGCCTGACTGTTGTTCGCTACCGGCGGATGCGGGACGCCGTTGCCGGGCCCGAATGCCTGATGCGGCACCGGGTTGCCGGGTGCCTGCGGCACGGCGCCGTTGGCGAAACGCGGTGCGTTGGGGTTTTCGCCGTTCGCCGGTCGCGCGACATTCGGCATGCCCGGCATCGGTGTGCCCGGCTGCCCGGCCTGTACGGCGGCCGGCTGGCCTTCGCGAGGCGCGCGAGCCGGTTGCACGACGGGGCCGTGCGGATTCACGAGCTGCACGTTGCGCATCGCCCATGCGCCGCCGTCCGGCTTGCCCGCAACGCGGACCGGGCGAGCCGTATAGTCGGCAGGCACGTTCGTCTTCACGACAGGTGCGCCGGCACCCGGTACGCGCCCGCCCTGCTGCGCGAGGTGGGCCGCCGCGTGGTCGCGATATGCGGCCGGCACGGCGGGATTGCGTGTCGCGACGAACGGGTGCTGGGCGATCGCTGCAGGCGGACGGTAGCTCGCATTGCGCAGGCCGCCCGTGAAGCTTTGGCGCACCGGTGCAATGCCCGGGGTCCCCGGAGTGACGTGCGCGTTGCGCCATTGTTGCGGATCGACGTGCTGCGAGAAGTGCGCGACCGGCTGGCCGTGCACGAACGCGGAGGCCGGTACGGCCGTGATCGCGTGCGGCGCGCGGAAGTTAACGTACGTCTTGTTGATGTTGGTGATATTGGTGATGTTCGTCACGTTCACGGTCTTGTTCACGTTGACGTTGTTCACCACGATGTTGCGGTTCACACGGTCGTAGTAGTGCGGGCTCCAGCCGCCCCAGCCCGGATGCCACGGTTCGCCCGGGCCGAGCGCGAACCACGCGCAGCCGGCCGCGGCGACACCGCCCACCGTGAGCGCGACGCTCCAGTCGGGGCCGCCGCCACCGCCCACGAACGCGACCAGTGCCGGCGCATAGACCGGCGGCTGGCTGACGACCAGCGGGCCCGGTACCCAGGCCCAGCTATCGTCCACGTACGCCCAGCGGCCATAGTGATATGGCGCGAAACCCCATGGGGCATCGTCGACCCACGTCCAGCCCCACGGTGCCTGCCAGATCCAGTGGCCGTCGTGATACGGCGCCCAGTCGGCCGGCGTGTCGTTCGGCACCCATACCTGACCGTAGTTCGGGGTTTCGCGCCATGTGCCGTTCGCGTCGAGATCCTGGTAGCCGGGGATGTCGCGGGACACATAGCGGGCCGATACCGAGCGCTCCTCGGCCGCGTCGCGGCTGGCGGCCCACTGGTCGAGCGGATCGGGGCCCGGGGCGGCGGATTGCTGCGCGACCTGCAGGTCGGTGCCGGTGAACACGACCTGCTGCCCGGGCGACAGCGGGTACTGGCCGTTGCTGCCGTAGACGGTCGCACTGCCGCTGCGCACCGTGACCGTCGTGCTCGCACCGTTCGGCGCGACGTCGACGCGATAGTCGCCGGGGCCCGTGATGCCGAGCGCGAGATTAGGCGTGTCGATTTCGTACGATCCGCCGGCCGGCAGATCGCGCACGTGCGTCGATACGGTGCCGAGCCCCACTTTCAGCTGGGTCGTCGTGTCATCGAGGTTCAGCACCGACAGGCTCGTCGATTCACCGAGCCGCACCGCGGTCGAGCCGATGTGCAGTTCCGAGCGCGCACCGGCATCGTTCCAGAGCTGGTCGCCGGTCGTCAGCGGCCGGTTCACGGCGGCATACGACCACGTATCGGTGCCGGCCGGTTCGGTCGTCACGGCACCCGACAGGTAATTGAGCCGCGCGACACGGCTGGGTGGATCGCCGCCCGCTTGCTGTGCCGCGGCCGCATAGGGCGGCGCGCCGGCCGATTGTGCGAATGCGGGGGGCAGTGCCGCAAGCGCGACGAACGCGACCAGCGTGCAGCGGGCGGTTCGCTTGAGCGTGAACAGGGTGGCCATGGTGAGCGTCTTCGTCATTATCGCGGCGCGTCGATTCGTGCCGCTGAGTTCACAATATCCGTTCGGCCTGTTTCAATGCTCGGTGTTTTGTAAGTCGAATGGCACGCGATGTAACAAAACCTGTCGATCGCGCGCCGTTGTCGTGCAGACGCAATCCAGGCGTCAAGCGGACGTAAGCCACCCGTCGAAAACCTGCTGTCCGGGCACGGTGACGCGCAGCACGCGCGGCCGCGCGGCGCGCTCAATCCAGCCGTGCGCGCAGAAGCTCTCGAGCAGCGCCGCACCGAGTGCGCCGCCGAGGTGCGAGCGCCGTTCGCTCCAGTCGAGGCAGCCGCATGCGAAGCGGCGCCGGCGCGTGCGCTGCTGCGCGACGTCGATGCCCCATTGCGCGAGGGCCTGGGTGCCGAGCTCGGTGGTCTCGATCGCATCGCCGTCGGCAAGCAGCCAGCCTCGCGCGGTGAGCCCGTCGAAGATGCGCACCGCAAGTTCGCCGGCCATGTGGTCGTAGCAGGTGCGCGCATAGCGCAATTCGGCCGGGACCGTGCGGGACGGCGCCGGAACCGGGCGATGCGGCGCGGCTGCGCGGGCGACGTTCGCGAGCGCCTCGAGCGATGCCGCGATGTCGGCCGATGCGATCCGGTAGTAGCGGTGCCGGCCGCGCACGTCGAGCGCGAGCAGGCCACCCTCGGTCAAGCGCGCGAGATGGGCGCTTGCAGCGGACGGCGACAGCCCCGCGATCATCGTCAGCTCGCCTGCCGGTCGCGCGCTGCCGTCCATCAGCACCCATAGCATCGCGGCGCGCCCGGGGTCGGCGATCAGCGAGCCGATGCGGCTCAGGCCCGGAAAGTGGTGGTCGTCTTGGTCGGTCATCGTCGTGTCTCGTCAGGCGGGATGATCTTCAGTGTAGTGGGCGCGCGCATTCGATGTTTCGCTTGTGGTTGAAATGTCGGATGCAGTGGCGCGGGCATCGTCGAGGCGGCGGAACCGGGCTGCGGCAGCTTGCGGCGCGCGCGTAGAATGGCCGAAAGCGGCCGCAGCGGGCGGCCGCACGTGATATGACGCAACGATGAAGACGATTTTCTGTTTGCTGGCGGCCGCGCTCGTCTGCGCGGCCTGTGCGCAGGGCGGTGCGGGCGCGGCCGGCGAGCGCGGCGGCAGCATCGAGATGTACGGAACGATCGACCAGGGCATTACGGTGCGCCGCTGAGCGGTGCGGCCGTGCGCGCGCCGGGCCAATCCCCGCCAGCCGCGCCACACGGGGCGCTCCGCGACGCGTTGCCGCAGTGCAACGTATAATGGCCCGATTACAGCGCCCCTGCCGCCTGGAGCCAACAAGATGTCCCAACCGTCCCCCGTACCGGCCGCGCTCGACCGCACCGAAACCGTATTCCGCTTCCTCGCCGAGCCGTCGTCCGTGAACTTCGGCGGCAAGGTGCATGGCGGTGCGCTGATGAAGTGGATCGACGAGGTGGCCTATGCGTGCGCGGCCGTCTGGTCGAGCCGCTATTGCGTGACGGTCAGCGTCGGCAACATCCGTTTCCAGCGTCCGATCATGGTCGGCAATCTGGTCGAGCTGAAGGCGCGCGTCGTCGCGACGGGCCGCACCAGCATGCACATCCACGTGTCCGTGCATGCCGGCGATCCGAAGGGCGGCATGCTGCGCCAGACGACCGATTGCCTCGTCGTGTTCGTCGCAGTCGACGAGAACGGGAACCCGGTGCCGGTGCCGCCGTTCGTGCCCGAGACCGACGAGCAGAAGGTGCTCGCGAAATATGCGGCCGACGTGCGGGCCGCGCTCGACAAGATCGTCGAGATGAAACCGGAAGAGGTCGCGAAGGGCGCGGTCTGACCGCTGCGGGCGCCGCGCCCGTCATCCTGCCTCTTCCTGCCGTTACTGCGATCCGATCATCTGCTCGGGACGTACCCACGCATCGAATTCCGCCTCGGTCAGGTAGCCGAGCGCGAGCGCGGCCGCCTTCAGCGTCGTGCCTTCCTTGTGCGCCTTCTTCGCGATCTGCGCCGACTTGTCGTAGCCGATGTGCGGATTGAGCGCCGTCACCAGCATCAGCGATTCGTTCAGCAGCAGGTCGATCCGCGAGCGGTTCGGCTCGATGCCCACCGCGCAGTGATCGTTGAAGCTCTGCGCGCCGTCGGCGAGCAGCCGTACCGACTGCAGCACGTTGTGCGCGATCATCGGCCGGAACACGTTCAGCTCGAAATTGCCGCTCGCGCCGCCGACGTTGACCGCGACGTCGTTGCCGAACACCTGGCAGCACAGCATCGTCACGGCTTCGGACTGCGTCGGGTTCACCTTGCCCGGCATGATCGAGCTGCCCGGCTCGTTCTCCGGAATCGACAGTTCGCCGAGCCCGCAGCGCGGCCCGCTCGCGAGCCAGCGGACGTCGTTCGCGATCTTCATCAGGCTGGCGGCAACCGTCTTCAGTGCGCCGTGCGCGAATACCAGCGCGTCGGCCGCGGCCATCACCTCGAACTTGCTCGGCGCCGTCACGAACGGCAGCTTCGCGAGCCGGCCGATTTCATCGGCGACGCGCACCGCGAACTCCGGATGCGCGTTCAGCCCGGTGCCGACCGCCGTGCCGCCGAGCGCGAGTTCATACAGGTGCGGCAGCGCCGATTCGACGTGACGGATGCCCTGGTCGAGCTGCGCGACGTAACCGGAAAACTCCTGGCCGAGCGTGAGCGGCGTCGCGTCCTGCAGGTGCGTGCGGCCGATCTTCACGATGTCGGCGAACGCCTTCGACTTCGCATCGAGCGTCGTGCGCAGCGTGCGCAGCGCCGGCAGCAGGTGGTTGACGATCGCGTAAGCGGCCGCGACGTGCATGGCAGTCGGGAAGACGTCGTTCGACGACTGGCCGCGGTTCACGTCGTCGTTCGGATGAACCTTGCGCGCTTCGCCGCGCTCGCCGCCCATCAGTTCGCTCGCGCGATTCGCGATCACCTCGTTGAGGTTCATGTTGGTCTGCGTGCCGGAACCCGTCTGCCACACGGCGAGCGGGAATTCGCGCGGATGCTTGCCGGCGATGATCTCGTCGGCCGCGTCGATGATCGCGCGCGCCTTGTCGTCGGCCAGCACGCCGAGCGACTGGTTCACGGCCGCCGCGGCGCGCTTGACGATCGCGAGCGCGTGGATCAGCTCGGGCGACTGCTTCTCGGTAGAGATCCGGAAATTCTGCAGCGAGCGCTCGGTCTGCGCGCCCCAGAGCCGGTCGGCCGGCACGGCGATTTCGCCGAACGTATCGCGTTCCATCCGAACTGCTTCGTTCATGATCCACTCCTCCAGGAAAGGGGAAAGGCCGCGCGCGGCCGCGCGGCATCAGACGTAATCAGACGTATCGTGAGGCAGTCGCGCCGCTTGCGCGGCGTCTTGAGATCTTCAGCCGACTAGCATAGCGCCGGCCCGGATTTCGCGTCTTGTCGCGTTCAGTGCGGCGACGTCACGAGCGACGCGCTCTTCAGATGGAAGCGCCACGCCATCAGCACGGCCACGCTCGCGAGGCCGGCCGCGAGGCCCCACCAGAGGCCGCGGGCACCGAGGCCCACGTGGAATGCGAACCAGTAGCCAGTCGGAAAGCCGATACCCCAGTAGCCGAGGGTCGCCGCGAGCATCGGGATGCGCGTGTCCTTCAGGCCGCGCAGCGCGCCGGATCCGACGGTCTGCGCGCCGTCGACGATCTGGAACACTGCGGCGATGCCGAGCAGCGACGCGGCGAGCGACACAGTGGCCGCGTTGGCCGGATCGTCGAGGTTCAGGTACAGGCCGACGATCGCATGCGGCGCGACGATCAGCACGATGCCCGACAGCGTCATGAACGCGACACCGAGGCCGAGCGCGACGAAGCCGGCATGCCGCGCGGCGACGGGCGCCCCCGCGCCGACCCAGTAACCGACCCGCACGTTGGCGGCCTGGCCGATCGCGAGCGGCACCATGAATGCCACCGACGCGACGTTCAGCGCGATCTGGTGTGCGGCCAGCGACGTCGCGCCGAGCACGCCGATCGTCAGGCCGGTGGCGAGGAACAGCGTCGACTCGACCCCGTACGTGATCGCCACGGGCCAGCCGATGCCGATCAGTTCGCCCATCATCGGCAGCTTCGGGCGTGCGGCCGTGACGAAATGGCGGAAGCGCTGGCGGCCGTGCAGCAGCCAGATCAGGGCGAATGCGGTCAGCCAGATCGTGATCGTCGTCGCGACGGCCGAACCGAGAAAGCCGAGGCGCGGCAGCCCGAACGCGCCGTGGATCAGCCCGTAGTTCAGCACGCCGTTCACGCCGACGCCGCCGATCGACACCCACAGCAGCCGGCGCGCCGCACCGATTGCCGGCAGGAACGCGCGCATCAGCCCGACGCCGATCAGGCTGCCGAGCGCGGCGAAGCGCAGGATGCCGGTGTATTCGCCGACGTGATGGGCGAGCAGCGGCGGCTCGTGGAACATCAGCAGGATCGGTTCGGACAGCGACAGCGCGATGATGGCCGGAATCGCGAGCAGCACGGACAGCGCGAAGCCGGTCCAGTAGATGTGCGGGACGCGCTCGTCGGCCTTGGCGCCGCGCGCGTGCGCGACGCTGACGCTGACCGACGACAGCACGCCTTGCAGCACGGTCACGATGACGAAGAAGAAGTTCGCGCCGAGGCCGCCCGCCGCGAGCGAATCGGGGCCGAGCGAGCCGAGCAGCACCGTGTCGGTGACGCTCATCGCCATCTGCGAGAGCTGCGCGATCGCGAGCGGCGCGGCAAGGCGCGCGGTATCGGCGGCATGACTGGACAGGGACGGCGGCGCGGCGGCCGTCCGCGTAAGACCGGAATGCGACATGGATTGGGCGCTCGCGCGGGTGCGGGCCCGCGCTATATGTATTTATTTTGAGAGACGGCTAGCTTACGGCTTTATTCGAACGCTGTCGAACGCGCGCGCCGATGGCCATGTCGCAGGCAGGGGGAACCGTCGGGCCTAGGCTTCGCGCACGGCAATGCGCGTGTCGCCGAGCAGGACGACCTGGCCCGCACGGATCTTGCAGGTCTTGCGCAGCTCGACCGCGCCGTCGACTTTTACCGCGCCGGACGCGACGATCAGCTTCGCGGTGCCGCCGCTGTCCGCGAGGCCGGTGATCTTGAGAAGGTTGTGCAGCTCGACGTATTCGCCGGTCAGCGTGAAATCCAGATTGGGCATGACGAAGAAGGTGCGCAAAGCGCGGGAGGAATCGCCTCGCATCATACGGCACCGCGGGCCGGCGCGCGAGCGCGGCCGGCCGCCGCCTGCAGTTGTGAGGGAGTGTGAGCCATTCGTCAGCAAATGAAACGGTGGGTAACAGTCTGAGAGATTGGAGAACCGGTCGCGCGGGCCGCGGGTCTTCTGTCGTACCTGCTGCGTGTTGCGGCGGGGACGCGACGGACCGCATCGCTGCGGTTCGGGCTCACAACTTCCTGAGGAGAATTGCCATGTCCAAGATTCGTACGATGCTGATCGGTGCCGCGTTGACGGCGTTCGCCACTTCGGCCGCATTTGCCCAGACGGGTACGGCGGTGCAGGGCGCCGCCGGTGCCGGCGTACAGGCGCAGACGCCGGCGGCGGGTGCCGGTGCCGGCGTGCAGGGCGGTGCGGGCGCGAACGCGTCGGGCAATGCGGTCGGCGGCGCAACCGATGCGGTCGGCGCGGCGGCCGATGGTGCGAAGGAGTCGACGTCGTCGGCCGTCCACTCGGCCAAGAAGCACACGAAGCATGCCGCGAAGTCGGCCAAGAGCCATGTCGGCTCGGCCAAGGAGAAGGCCGGCGAAGCAACCGAAGGCGGCGCGTCGGTCGGCGCGGAGGGTGGTGCATCTGCCCAGGGCGCCACGCAGTAAGCGATGGCCGGCGCCGCGCGACGCTCGTCGTCGACGGGGCGTCGCGACGGCGGCCATCCGACGGCCCGGTTCGCGTTGCGCGAACCGGGCCGCTTTCATCCAGCGATGCGAACAGGCGCGCCGTTACGGCCGCCGTTGGCTTTGCCCTTGTCCCTGACCCTGCGCCGGCCGCGCGGCAGCCGGGGTGAATACGCTGCGCAGCCACGCGGCGAGGCGAGCGAAGACGTCGTATGGCTCCTCGACGAAGATTTCCGGCTTCAGCAGCCGCAGGTACTCCATGATCTGCTGCGCTTCCTGCTTCTGGAACGAGCCGTGCGCGAGCCCGAGCCGCAGCAGCCCGCGCAGTTCGCCGAGCTTGTCGCGCGCGGTGCTGCCGACGCTCATCTCGCATGCGAGCTTGGCCTCGTAGACCCGTTGTCGCAGCGATTCCGCGAGCCGCCACGCAGGCGTCTGCATCAATTCCTCGAGCGTCTGGATGTCTTGCGCCGCCCCCTTGATCTGCGAGGCGAGCGGATCGATCAGTGACGGATCGGCCTGTGCTTCGGCGACGATCGCTTTCGCCCAGTCGCGGCATGCCTTCGCGAGTTCGTCGGGGGTCCATTCGGAGCGCGATGCGAAGCCGAAGCCGAATTCGCCGGCCTGACGCATCAGGATCGCGACGACGTCCGGAAATTCCTTGTCGAGCGTGCGTTTCGCCCACGCGTACTGGCCGCCCTGCAGCATTCGCTGCACCGCGTGCTCGGTCAGCGGCACCATGTTGTCGAGCAGCTTGGCGCGCAGGAAATCCTCGAACGACGGCGTCGCGAACTGCGGGTCGAGTTTCAGCGACACGCGGACGAAAGCGTCGTAGTCCTTGCGTAGGGACTCGAGCGTGTCGTCCTTGAGGGAAAGGGTGATCTGGCCCATGAATCGTCTCGATGGCGGCCCGTGCAAGCCGGCGGCCGGCGCGGCGCACCGGGACGGGCGCAGCGTCGACTGACCGGTGCGCGCCGAGGCCGGTGGCGGGTCTTCATTCCCTATATCGGCGCGCCGGGCGGAAACTTGAGCGCACGCGACCGAGCGTGTGCTCAGGCCGGCAGCCAGTGGGGCAGCACGATCCCTTGCCAGAAAAAGAACACCGCGAGCCCAACTGCGATCGTCACGAGCGGGCGGCGGGTGGCGGCCGACACGAGCACGGCAGCGAGCGCGCCGACGAGCTGTGGATTGCGCCAGGTCAGCTCGGCCGTGCCGCCGTGCGGCGAAACGACCATCGGCACGATGATCGCGGTCAGCACGGTGACGGGCACGAAGCCGAGTGCGGTTCGCACGAGCGGCGGGAAGGCCAGCCGTTCGCCGAAAAGGAACAGCGTCGAGCGGATCGCGTAGGTGATGACGGCCATCCCGAGAATCAGCAGCGCGTAGCTCACGATGCAGCCTCCGTGCGCGAGCCGGTGCGCGTGCGTTCGTGCCGCAGCGTGAGCGCGACACCGACCGCGACGCCGGCGGCGACCGCGCCAAGCAGCCCGAGCTTGTACGGCCAGCCCTGCCAGAAGTACGCGAGCGTGCCGGCTGTCACGGCTGCCGCGAAATAGCGCAGCGTGCCGAGTTGCGGGACGACGATCGCGATGAAGGTCGCCGCCATCGCGAAATCGAGACCGAGCGACTGCAGACCGGGAAATGCCGCGCCGAAGCCGATGCCGGCGAGTGTCCAGACCTGCCAGTTCAGGTACATCGCGAGCCCCGAGCCGAAGAAGTAGTGGGGGCCGATCGTGCCCGGCGGGAAATGCCGGTAGTGCGCATAGGCGACCGCGAACACCTCGTCGGTCATCAGTGCGCCGAGCGTCGCACGCCAGCGCAGCGGCAGGTGTGCGACATAGGGCGCGAGCGTTGCGCTGTACAGCAGGTGACGCAGGTTCACGATCAGCGTGGTCGCGAGCACGACGACGAAGCTCGCGCTGCCCGCGATCAGGCCGAGTGCGATGAATTGCGCGGAGCCCGCGAACACGGCGAGCGACATCAGCGCGCCATGCCATGCGGCCAGTGGGCCGCCGCCAACGAGCGTGCCGAAAATCACGCCGAACGGGGCGGCGCCGATCATCATCGGGATCGTGTCGCGCGCACCGTCGAGCCATTCGTTCAATGCGCGGCGGGCAGGCGCTGCGGGTATCGGTTTCAAAAGGGGCTCCTCCATGAACTGGAGGATAGCGAGCACGGGATGTGCCCGCTTGTATGTTCTTGCGCTTCCGGGATGGAGCGGTATCGCGGTGGCGGGCCGGACGCTGTGCGTCAGCTCGCCTGCCAGCGCCCGGGCGGCACGCCGAACATGCGTTTGAAATGTCGTGTGAAGTGGCTTTGGTCGACGAAGCCGCTGGCCGCCGCGACGTCGGCGACGGGCACGCCCGCGCGCAGCGGCGCCAGCGCGCGCTGCAAGCGCAACTGGTTGCGCCACGCATGCGGCGGCATGCCGGTCGTGCGGGTGAACAGGCGCGCCGCGTGGAACGGCGACAGGCCGGCCGCCTGCGCGACCTCGTCGAGCGTCACCGGGCACACGAGATCGGCGGCGAGACGCTCGCGCATCACGTCGACGCGCGGTTCGTCCGCTGCGAGCGGCGCCGGTCGCGGCAGTGCGTCGGCATGGCGCACGATCAGCGTCGACAACGCGTCGAGCATCGCCGTTTTGGCGGCGAGCGGATCGTAGATGCGCTCGCCGCTCGCCGGATCATGAGCCGGCTGCCCGTGCGTCTGCAAGGGCAGTGCGCGCGCGCTGCCGGCCTCCATCATCCGGTGCGCCAGCGTGAGCCGGGCCGCAAGATCGGCGTCGCGAATCACGCCGGGTGCAAACCACGGCGCGTCCTGTGGGCGGCCGGCGATCGCACGGGTGAGTTCGTGGATGAATTCGACCGGTATGTAGCTGACGCGATAGCACCAGCCTTCATCGGCCGCGCGCGACCCCGTATGCACCTCGCCGGGATTGATGACGGGCACGGAGCCGGTTTCGGCGACATAGCCGCTGCCGCGATAGGTGAAGCGCTCCGCACCTTCGAGAATCACGGGGATCGTGTACGCGTCGTGCCAGTGGGGGGCGAAAGCGTGATCGCGATAGGTGGCCGTGAGGAGATCCGCGTCCGGCAGCAGCGGCGTGCGCCAGTAGCGTGCGGAGTCGGGAAGGCGGGTGGCGGACATGATCGGGCGCGGAAGCGGTCGAATCGACAGTGTATCGTTCGCGCGCCCGGCAGGCGCGGGCTTTACTTGACCGGAATCGTCGTGCCGGCCGGCATCGGTACCGCGGTGACGGCGTTCTTCGGGCTGCCGCTCACGATGCGGTCGCTGTAGGTCAGGTAGACGATCGTGTTGCGCTTGGTGTCGACCACGCGCACGACGTGCAGGGTCTTGAAGATGAACGACATGCGCTCGCTGAACACGTCGGTCTGCTGCTTGAGCGGCTCCTTGAAGCTGATCGGGCCGACTTGCCGGCACGCGATCGACGCTTCGCTCGGATCCTCGGCGACGCCGAGCGTGCCCTTGATCCCGCCGGTGCGGGCGCGCGACACGTAGCAGGTCACGCCGTTCACGACCGGATCGTCGTACGCCTCGACGACCACGCGATCGGAGCCCGTGACGCGGAAATGGGTGTTGACGCTGCCGACTTCCTCCGCGTGCGCGAGCGGTGCCGCGGCGAACGCGGAAAGCAGGAGGGCGAAGGGGGCTGAGCTCAGGAGGCGGTGCTTCATCGACGGAACCGGATGCGAATGCGGGACAGAGACTCTAGCATGCGCACGGGCCGGGCGATGAAAGCCGAATGGCGGTCCGGAAAAACAAAAGGCCCGTCGAATGACGGGCCTTTCGCTATTTGGCTCCCCGACCTGGGCTCGAACCAGGGACCTACGGATTAACAGTCCGGCGCTCTACCGACTGAGCTATCGGGGAATAAATCGGTACATCTGCGTGCTTGTTTGTCTACCAGCAAAAAGCCCGTCCACTTTCAACGGGCCTTTGCGTTTTTGGCTCCCCGACCTGGGCTCGAACCAGGGACCTACGGATTAACAGTCCGGCGCTCTACCGACTGAGCTATCGGGGAACAAACAACAACAGCAGAGAAACGAGATTATATGGAGCGTTGATCAGGTCGTCAATACTTTTGAGCCGCGGCGCACAAAAAATTTTTTGCGGCCGCTGCGCGATCAGCGCTCGAGCAGGTGCAGCTTGTCCTGCACGTCCTTCCACTCGTCCGCGTCGGCGGGTGCCGGCTTGGTCTTCGTGATCGACGGCCAGTCCTTCGCCAGCTCGGCGTTCAGCGCGGTGAACTGCTGCTGGTCGCCCGGAACGTCTTCTTCGGCATAGATCGCATTGGTCGGGCACTCGGCGACGCACACCGCGCAGTCGATGCACTCGTCCGGATCGATGGCGAGAAAGTTGGGACCTTCACGGAAGCAATCCACCGGGCACACATCCACGCAATCCGTGTATTTGCACTTGATGCAGCCTTCGGTCACAACGTGAGTCATTAAAACGCTCCTGCTTGGCGGTATATATGGGGTGGCGTTTGCGCCAAAACCGGCATTGTAACTGAAGCGCAAAACCCGCATGGCGTGGTCGGCTATCCGGCTTATATCGTTTCGTGATTAGTTTATGGGGCGCCTCCGGCGCGCGCCGAAGGGGCGCACCAGCGGCAGTGCGTGTTCCGTACGCAGGAACGGGCACGCGACCGCAGCAGGGCGGCAGGCGGTTTCACGATGGTCGGGCCCGCATTCGGGTAACATGGCCGGCAGACCGGGCGGCGCGCGGTGCGCCGAGGCCCTGTCACGATATTGGCGGTGCCGCAATCATGATCATCACTTCGCTGCTCGACACGGATCTCTACAAGTTCACGATGATGCAGGTCGTCCTGCATCACTTCCCCGCTGCAAGCGTCGAATACCGTTTCCGGTGCCGCACGCCCGGCGTCGATCTCGTGCCGTACATCGACGAGATCCGCGACGAGGTGCGCGGCCTGTGCGCGCTGCGTTTTTCCGACGTCGAACTCGACTACCTGCGGCGGATGCGTTTCATCAAGAGCGATTTCGTCGACTTCCTCGCGCTGTTCCACCTGAACGAGAAGTACATCTCGATCACGCCGTCGCCGAAGGGCAATGGTGAAATCGACATCGAGATCACGGGGCCGTGGCTGCACACGATCCTGTTCGAGATCCCGGTGCTCGCGATCGTCAACGAAGTGTATTTCCGCAATACCCAGCGCGAGCCCGACTATCGCGAAGGCCGCGAGCGGCTGCGCGAGAAGATCAAGCTGCTCGGTGCGAAGCCCGAATTCGCCGATTGCAAGATCGCCGACTACGGCACGCGCCGGCGCTTCTCGAAGGTCTGGCACGAGGAGGTCGCGCTCACGCTGCGCGACGGCCTCGGCCCGCAGTTCGCGGGCACGAGCAACGTGCTGTATGCGATGAAGCACGGCATCACGCCGCTCGGCACGATGGCGCACGAGTACTTGCAGGCCTGCCAGGCGCTCGGCCCGCGGCTGCGCGATTCGCAGATCTACGGCTTCGAGATGTGGGCGAAGGAATACCGCGGCGACCTCGGGATCGCGCTGTCGGACGTCTACGGGATGGATGCATTCCTGAACGACTTCGACATGTACTTCTGCAAGCTGTTCGACGGCGCACGCCACGATTCGGGCGATCCGTTCGAATGGGGCGAGCGGATGCTGCGCCATTACGAGACGAACCGTTGCGACCCGCGTACCAAGGTGCTCGTGTTCTCGGACGCGCTCGATATCCCGAAGGTCATGCAGTTGTACGAACGTTTCCGTGGCCGCTGCAAGCTCGCGTTCGGCGTCGGCACGAACCTCACCAACGATCTCGGCTACGTGCCGCTGCAGATCGTGATCAAGATGGTCCGCTGCAACGGCCAGCCGGTCGCGAAGCTGTCGGATTCGCCGGGCAAGAGCATGTGCGACGACAAGGCGTATCTCGCCTACCTGCGCCAGGTGTTCGGCATCGCGCAGCCGGTCGAGGAAGACGCGTCGAAGTAAGCGTCGGCCGAACGGCCAAAACTGCGTGGCGGCGGGGGCGGTCGGTATAATCCGACGGTATCGCCCGCCAACGTCACGAGGACCGTTCATGGACACTTCCGCTGCCCGTCGCCAGATCCTCGCGCGCATTCGCGCGGCGCAGGGGCGCGCGGCCGAACCCGATGCGGCCGAGCGCGACAGCGTTGCCGACTATCTCGCCCGTCATCCGGAAGGCCCGCGCCCGCCGGTGCCGGCCGATCTCGTCGCTGCATTCGTCGACGAAGCAGCACGCCTGTCGACCACGGTCGAGGAAGTCGCGACGCTTGCCGACGTACCGGCCGCCGCGGCCCGCTACCTTTGCGCTCACGGCCTGCCGACGCAGGCCGTCGCGTGGCGCACGCTGGCTGATTTCGACTGGGCGGGCGCAGGCCTGTCGGTCGAATGCCGCAAGCCGCGCGATGGCGATCTTGTCGGCCTCACCGGCTGCTTTTGCGCGACCGCCGAAACGGGCTCGCTGGTGCTGCTGTCCGGCCCCGACACCTATGCGTCGGCCGGCCTGCTGCCCGAAACGCATATCGCAATCGTTCCCGCGTCGCGGATCGTCGCCGGTCATGAAGACGCCTTTGCGCTGATCCGCTCGGAGCGTGGCGAATTGCCGCGCGCGGTCAACTTCGTATCGGGCCCGTCGCGCACGGGCGATATCGAGCAGACCATCGTGCTGGGCGCGCACGGCCCGTACCGCGTTCACGTGATCGTCGTACGGGGCGCATGACGCGCCCGCTGCATCCACTACCACTCGAACAAGGAAGTTCTGCATGAAACGACATGCCGCCTGGGCGGGCATGGCGTCGGGGATCGCGCTTGGCGCCGCCCCCGCGCTTGCCTCGGCCGCAACGCTCGACGGTGCCACGCTGTCCGCTCTCTGGGGCATCCCGTTTGCCGGGATCCTGCTGTCCATCGCACTGTTCCCGCTCGTCGCCCCCGTGTTCTGGCATCACCACTTCGGCAAGATTGCGGCCGGGTGGGCGGTCGTGTTCCTGGTCCCGTTCGCGTTCGCATTCGGCGCGGGCACCGCGTTCGGCACGCTCGTGCATGCGCTGCTCGAGGAATATATCCCCTTCATCGTGCTGCTCACCGCGCTCTATACGGTCGCGGGCGGCATCTGCGTGAACGGCAACCTGCACGGCACGCCGAAGCTGAACACCGCGATCCTCGCGCTCGGCACGCTGCTCGCGAGCGTGATGGGCACGACCGGTGCCGCGATGCTGCTGATCCGGCCGCTGCTGCGCGCCAACGACAACCGCAAGCATGTCGTGCACGTCGTGATCTTCTTCATCTTCCTCGTCGCGAACGCGGGCGGTTCGCTGTCGCCGCTCGGCGATCCGCCGCTGTTTCTCGGTTTCCTGAATGGCGTGAGCTTCTTCTGGACGACCACGCACCTCGCATTGCCGATGCTGTTCATCTGCGTGGTGCTGCTGACGCTGTTCTTCGTGCTCGATACATACTTCTACCGGAAGGGTGGAGAGGAGCGGCCGGCCGTGCTCGACCCGACGCCCGACAGCGACCGGCTGTCGATCGACGGCAAGATCAATTTCGTGCTGCTCGCGGCCGTGATCGGCCTGGTACTGATGAGCGGCGTGTGGAAGCCGGGCATCACGTTCGATGTATGGGGTACGCACGTCGCATTGCAGAATCTCGTGCGCGACGTCGCGCTCGTGGGCGTGACGCTCGCGTCGCTCGCGCTGACGCCACGCTCTGCGCGCGAGGGCAACGCGTTCAACTGGGCGCCGATCGAGGAAGTCGCGAAGCTGTTCGCGGGGATCTTCGTGACGATCGCGCCGGTGATCGTGATCCTGCGCGCCGGTGCCGACGGCGCATTCGCGCAGATCGTCCATCTCGTCACGGGGCCGGACGGCAAGCCGATCGACGCGATGTACTTCTGGGCGACGGGCATCCTGTCGTCGTTCCTCGACAACGCACCGACCTATCTCGTGTTCTTCAACCTCGCAGGTGGCGATGCACAGTCGCTGATGACGACCGGCGCGTCGACGCTCGCCGCGATTTCCGCGGGCGCGGTGTTCATGGGCGCGAACAGCTATATCGGCAACGCGCCGAATTTCATGGTGAAGGCGATCGCCGAGTCGCGCGGCGTGAAGATGCCGAGCTTCTTCGCGTATCTCGGCTGGGCGCTGGTCGTGCTGATACCGGTATTCCTGCTCACGTCGTGGATCTTCTTCACGGCGTAAGCTGACGATTTTCAACCCTGGAGCGGGTGGTCCCTGCGGCGCACGGCGCGCAGCGATCCGCTCGCGGCACGTGGAGATGGCGATGCAGAAGATCCTGGTCGCGCGTCCGATCTTTCCGGACGTGATCGAGCGGCTCAAGCAGTATTTCGACGTCGACTGGAACAACGGCGACGCACTCGCGCCCGACGCGCTCGCCGCGCGTCTGGCCGACAAGGACGGCGCGCTGACGGCCGGCGATCCGGTCGGCGCGGCCGAGCTCGCGGCGGCGCCGCGCCTGCGCGTCGTGGCGAACATGGCGGTCGGCTACAACAATTTCGACATGGCCGCGTTCAACGCGGCGAACGTGCTCGGCACCAACACGCCCGACGTGCTGAACGAGTCGACCGCCGATTTCGGCTGGGCGCTGATGATGGCCGCGGCCCGCCGGATCGCCGAATCCGAGCACTGGCTGCGCGCCGGCCACTGGCAGAAGTGGGCGTACGATGGTTTCCTCGGCAGCGACATCTACGGCTCGACGCTCGGCGTCATCGGCATGGGGCGCATCGGCCAGGCGCTAGCGCGTCGCGCGCGCGGCTTCAGGATGCAGGTGATCTATCACAACCGGTCGCGGGTCGCGCCCGAGATCGAGGCCGAGCTGAATGCCGAATACGCGTCGAAGGACGCGCTGCTCGCCCGCGCCGATCACGTCGTGCTCGTGCTGCCGTACACGAAGGAAAACCATCACACGATCGGCGCGGCCGAGCTCGCGAAGATGAAGCGCACCGCGACGCTGACCAATATCGCGCGCGGCGGGATCGTCGACGATGCGGCGCTGGCCGTCGCGCTGCGCGACGGGACGATCGCCGCGGCCGGCCTCGATGTGTACGAAGGCGAGCCCACAGTCCATCCGGCGCTGCTCGAGGTGCCGAACGTCGTGCTGACGCCGCATATCGCGAGCGCGACCGAAAAAACGCGCCGAGCGATGGCGAACCTTGCCGCCGACAACCTGATCGCCGCGCTGGGCGAAGGGCCGCGCGCAGGGCAGCCGCCGAATCCGATCAACCCTGACGTGATCGGGAAGACGCGCGCATGACGATGACGTTGTTGCTTGCGGCGGTCGTCGTGCTGGCCGTCGCGCTTGCGGTGGCGATCGTCGCGCTCGTGCGCGGCGGTGGCCGCCACGACGATACGGCGATACTCGGCGACCAGATCGAGGACGCCGCGCATGCTCAGGCGCGCGCGGTCGAGCGGCTCGAACGAGAATTGCGCGGCGAGATCGTCGAGAACGCGCGCGGTTCGCGCACCGAGCTGGCCGGCAGCTTCGCGCAGTTGCAGCAGACGCTCGCCGCGCAACTGACGAGCGTCGCGACGGTACAGAACAACCAGATCGAGGGTTTTGCACAGCAGCTCGGCAAGCTCGTCGCCGGCAATGCGCAGCAGTTCGACGCGATGCGCGAAAGCGTGCAGCGCCAGGCGCAGCAGGCGCGCGAGGAGCAGACGGGCGCGCTCAGGCTGTTCGGCGACACGTTGAACCGGCAGCTCACGCAACTGACCGAAGCGAACGACCGCCGGATCGGCGAGGTGCGCGCGACGCTCGAACAGCGGCTGAAGGAAATCGAGACGAACAACGCGGCGAAGCTCGAGGAGATGCGCCGCACCGTCGACGAGAAACTGCACGCAACGCTCGAGCAGCGGCTCGGCGAATCGTTCAAGCTCGTGTCGGACCGGCTCGAGCAGGTGCATCGCGGGCTCGGCGAGATGCAGACGCTCGCGGCGGGCGTTGGCGACCTGAAGAAGGTGCTGACCAACGTGAAGACGCGCGGCACCTGGGGCGAAGTGCAGCTCGAGGCGCTGCTCGAACAGATGCTGACGCCGGAGCAGTATGCAAAGAACGTCGCGACGGTGCCGAAGAGCAGCGAGCGCGTCGAGTTCGCGATCCGGCTGCCGGGGCGCGAGGCCGGCACGCGCGACGCGCCGCCCGTGTGGCTGCCGATCGACGCGAAATTCCCGCGCGAAGACTACGAGCGGCTGATCGACGCGCAGGAGCGTGCCGATGCGGTGGCGGTCGAGGAAGCGGCCCGCGCGCTGGAAGCGCGCGTGCGGCTGGAGGCGCGCACGATCGCCGAGAAGTACGTCGCCCCGCCGCACACGACCGATTTCGCGCTGCTGTTCCTGCCGACCGAAGGGCTCTATGCGGAGATCCTGCGTCGCCCAGGGCTGACCGACCTGCTGCAGCGCGACTATCGCGTGACGGTCGCCGGCCCGACGACGCTCACCGCACTGTTGAACAGCCTGCAGATGGGTTTCCGCACGCTCGCGATCGAGCAAAGGTCGAGCGAAGTGTGGCAGGTGCTCGGGGCGGTGAAGACGGAGTTCGGCAAGTTCGGCGACGTGCTCGCGCGCACGAAGTCGCAGCTCGAAACGGTCACGCGCTCGATCGAGGCCGCCGAGCAGCGCACGCGCGTGATGGGCCGCAAGCTGAAGCAGGTCGAGGCGCTGCCGGGCGATACGGCGGCAGGGCTGCTTGGTGCGGAAGGGGGCGACGGTGCCGATGCGGACGACGCGTGACGCATGACGCACATGGCCCACATCGGCCGGAAAGCAAAAACGGGCGCCGCGGCGCCCGTTTTCCTTTGAAGCGATTGCCGGCGTAGCCAGCTCGTGGTCAATGCCCGGCGAGCGTATCCAGTGCGTCGCCCGTGACGCGAACGATGCGCCAGTCGGGCAGCACGGTTGCGCCCATCTTTTCGTAGAAATCGATCGCCGGCTGGTTCCAGTCGAGGACCGACCATTCGAAGCGTCCGCAACGGCGCTCGACGGCCAACGCCGCGAGGTGACGCAGCATCGCGGTGCCGAGGCCCGTGCCGCGCTGCGACGGCTGCACGTACAGGTCCTCGAGATAGAGGCCGCGACGGCCGAGGAACGTCGAATAATTGTGGAAGAACAGCGCATACGCGACGATCGCGCCGTCGTGCTCGGCCACCCGTGCCTCGGCGGCAGGCTGCTCGCCGAACAGCGCGTCGGCGAGATCGGCCTCGGTCGCGACGAACAGGTGCGCAAGTTTCTCGAACTCGGCCAGCTCGCGCATCAGCGCGAGGATCGCGCCGACGTCGCGTGCCTGGGCCGCGCGGATCAGCGGCGTGCCGTTCACGCTTCTTCCGGCGGGTCGGACAGCACGATCTCGATGCCGCCGAAGCGCGATGCGACCCAGTTGTACGCGTGGCATGCGATCCACAGCAGCACGAAGCCGAGGATGGCGTTCAGCAGCAGCGCGCTCAGGATCGTGCTCAGTTCGACCATCCCGTAGCGGACGTACGCGACGAGAATGCCGAGCAGCACGATCGGCACGCTGAACGTCAGGTAGACGAGGATCAGCGCCTTTGCGGTCTGCCCCGCGGCGATCGACGAAATTTGTTTCTTCATGTGCGGATTGCCCCCGTAGAGATATACCGATAGTGGAATTCAGATCAGGCCGTCGAGCGGCAGGATGTCGACCGGGGTGCCCGCGTCGACTGCCGCGGTATCGTGGCCCAGGACGATGAAACAGTTGGCGGCCGAGAGGCCGCTCAGCGATGCGGAACTCTGCGAGCCGGCCGGTGCGACGTGCCAGCGGCCGTCGGCGGCGCGCGTCGCGATGCCGCGCAGGTAGTCGGTACGGCCCGGGCGCGTCTTCAGCGCTTGCGTGCTGAGTGCCGTATACATCGCCGGCGGCTGGGCCTGCGCGCCGGCCAGCGTCAGCAGCGCGGGGCGCACGATCGCATGGAATGTCACGGCAGATGCGACCGGGTTGCCGGGCAGCCCGAAGAACAGCGTCTGACCGGTGCCATCGGCCGCATGCGAGAGCGTGCCGCACGCAAGCGGGCGGCCGGGACGCAGCGCGAGGCTCGCGAACGTTACGTCGCCGAGCCGTGCCATGACGTCGCGCGTGAAGTCGGCTTCGCCGACCGATACGCCGCCCGACGTGATCACCGCGTCGGCCTGCGCGGCGACCGCGCCGCGCAACGCGGCTTCGAGGGCGGCCGGGTCGTCGCGGACGATCCCGAGATCGACCGCGTCGACATGCAGCCTTTCGAGCATCGCGATCAGCATTCCGCGATTGCTGTCGTACAGGGTGCCGGGGCCGAGCGTCTCGCCGGGCTCGCGCAGTTCGTCGCCGGTGGAGAACACGGCGACGCGTATGCGCCTGCGCACCGAAACCTCGGTGACACCGAACGACGCCAGCAGGCCAAGATCGGACGGCCGCAGGATGCGGCCGGCGGCAAGCGCACAGGCGCCGCGCGCGAGATCCTCGCCGGCCTTGCGGCAGTTCGCGCCGCGTGCGATGTCGTGTGCGGCGAAGTGGATCGTGTCGCCGTCGATGCGCACGCGTTCCTGCGGAATCACCGTGTCGCAGCCGGCCGGCATCGGCGCGCCCGTCATGATGCGCACGCATGATCCGGCCGCCACGGCGCCGTCGAACGGATGGCCGGCGAGCGCAGTGCCGACGACCGTCAGTGTGACGTCGGCTTGCGGCGATGCGTGTGAGCCTGTGCTGCCGTCGAACGCATAGCCATCCATCGCCGAGTTGTCGTACGCGGGAATGTCGAACGGCGCGTTCACGTCGGCCGCGAGCACGCGGTCGAGCGCATCGCGCAGCGTCACCGTGTCACACGCGTCGACCGGCACCGCGAAGCGGCACGCGAGCGCCTGCGCGTCGGCGAGCGACAGCGGGGCATCGGAATCGGGTGCGGTTCGGGGGGCGGGCGAGGATTGCGTGATCATCAGTCGGACTGCGCCGCAAGGCGTATCGGGTTCGTGGCCGGTGGCGCGAGGAGGGTGCCTGGGCGCGGGTTTCGCGTGGCGGCGGGCGGGAACCGCACGGGTGCCGTCAGCGGCGGGCCAGCGCGGCGAGTTCCTGCCAGGAGTTGGCATTGTAAAACGCACGCTCGTCGTGAAACTCGACTTCGACCGTCTTGTGGCGTGCGTACCACGCACGCACCTTGCGGTCGCCGGCGGCGAGCCGGGCGGCGAGATCGTCGGCCAGCGACGTGCGCAGCAGCGCGAACGTCGGCTGCGGCGAGCGCACTAGTTGTTCGTCGACGGTCACCGCCATGGCGATGTCGGCCTGCTGCGCGTCCAGCGCCGCCTGCAACCGTGCGACGAGGTCGGCCGGCAGATAGGGTGTATCGCATGGCGAGCACGCTACAAGCGGCGCGCGTGCCGCCCGCATGCCGGCGAGCAGTCCCGCGAGCGGGCCGGGGAAGTCGGGTGTTTCGTCCGCGACGATGCGCGCATCGAATGGCGCACCGAGTTCGGCATAGCGATCGGCATGGCGATTCGCACTGATCAGCGTCTCGTCGACCTGCGGCGAGAGCCGGCGCAGCGCGTGCAGCGCGAGCGGCGTGCCGTCGAGCAACTGCAGGCCCTTGTCGACGCCGTCCATGCGTGTGGCGCGCCCGCCTGCGAGCAGCAGGCCGGCGATCGAGGGAGAGGCGGAAGCGGGCATGGCAAGAGGGCGGGAAGGGCGGCGTGCGTCAGCCGCCGATATACGACATCTCGACCCGCTTGCCGGCGCCGTCGGGCACGGCGTCGGCCGACGCGCTGCCGCGCAGCTGCGAATAACGGTCGGTGCGGACCTGCCAGATGCGGGCGATCGCGGTCGCGATCTCGGCGTCGCTCGCGCCGCCGCGCACGAGCGCGCGCAGGTCGTGGCCCGCCGACGCGAACAGGCACAGGTACAGCTTGCCTTCGGTCGACAGCCTTGCGCGCGTGCAGTCGCCGCAGAAGGCCTGTGTGACGCTCGAAATCACGCCGATCTCGCCGCCGCCGTCCGCATAGCCCCAGCGCTGCGCGGTTTCGGCCGCCGTATGCGGATCGAGCGGCACGAGCGGGAAGTGTTCGGCGATCCGTGCGATGACGTCGGCCGACGGCAGCACCTCGGTCATGTTCCAGCCGTTCGACGTGCCGACGTCCATGTATTCGATGAAACGCAGGATCACGCCGGTACCGCGGAAACGCTCGGCCATCGGCAGGATCTCGCTGTCGTTGGTGCCGCGCTTCACGACCATGTTGACCTTGACCGGTGCGAGGCCCGCGGCCTGGGCCGCGAAGATGCCGTCGAGCACGTCGGCGCTCGCGAACTCGGCATCGTTCATCCGCTTGAACAACGTATCGTCGAGCGCGTCGAGGCTGACCGTCACACGCGTGAGCCCGGCGTCCTTCAGCGCGCGCGCCTTGCGTGCGAGCAGCGAACCGTTGGTCGTGAGTGTCAGGTCCAGCGGGCGGCCGTCATGCGTGGTCAGGCGGGCGAGGCGCTCGATCAGGAATTCGAGATTCTTGCGCAGCAGCGGCTCGCCACCGGTGATACGGATCTTCTCGACGCCGTGTGCGACAAAGAGTCGCGCCACGCGTTCGATTTCCTCGTGCGTGAGCAGCGCGCTGTGCGGCAGGAACGGGTAGTCCTTGTCGAAGACGGCGCGCGGCATGCAGTACACGCAGCGGAAGTTGCAGCGATCCGTCACCGAAATGCGCAGGTCGCGCAGCGGCCTGGCGAACGTGTCGGCCAGCGTGCCGTCCGGGGCGTGCGCGACGCCGGAGACGTCCGGCATCCCGCTGACGTCGGCGAGAGGAATGATGCGTCGGGACATGTTGAAAGAAGTGCGGACCAGACCTCTATTTTAGCCGCAAGCGGCAGGTCGGTCCGGTGGGCGGAAACCCGCAGCGCGGACATGAAAAAGCCCGCCGGAGGCGGGCTTTTCCTGGTTGGACGATGCGTCGATCAGTGATGCGTCGTTTCGACCTGCTGCATCGGTGCCGTATCGACCGGCGGCAGTGCCTTGCGTTCGCGCGGCACGCGAGCCGGACGCGGGAGGCGCGACGCGGCTTCCTGCGCAGCGGCAAACTTGTCGGCGTCCGTGTTCACCCAGACGAGACCAGCCTGCTCCAGCACGGTATCCAGGCTCGCCGAAGCGGGCGCGGCTGCCGGTTGGGCGGGGGCCGGAGCCGGTGCGGGTGCCGGTGCTGCGACGACCTCGACCGGCGCCGCTTCGACATGGGCCGGTTCCGCAACCACCGGAGCGGCTTCGGTCGTCACGGCCGGTGCGGCTGGCTCGACGGGTGCCGGCTGAGGCGCCTCGACGGCGACAGGCGCGGCCGGCACTTCGAACGCGTCGGTCGGCGAAACCGCGACCGGAGCCGGACCGGCTTCCGTATCGACGGCCGGTGCGACCGGTGCCGGTTCTGCTGCCTGGGCGACCACTGCTGCTTCGACCGGCGCTGCTTCGACTACCGGTGCCGGCTGCGGCTCGACAGCGGCCGGTGCCGCCGGTTCGGCATGGTGCTCGACCACGGCTTCGGCGACGACGGCGCTTGCCGCGGCGGCTGCCACGACGACTGCCGGTGCGGCCGTGTGGGCCGGTTCGGCAGCAGCCGGTGCTTCCGGCGTCACGGCTTGCACCGTCACTTCGCCCTCTGCGCCTTGCTCGGCGTGGTCGACGACTGCGCCGTCTTCCTCGCGCTCGCGACGACCGCCGCGGCGGCCGCGACGGCGACGGCGACGTTCCTCGCCATCACGCGCGCCGGCTTCCGCGTCGGCTGCCAGTTCGGCGCCGGGCAGGGCTTCTGCGACGGCCTTGTCGGCTTCCGGTTCCGGATGGGTTTCGCCACGGGTGACGGTTTCCAGCGTTGCCGCATGCTGAGTCGGCTTGCGGCGCTCGCGACGTTCCTGGCGCTCGCCACGACCGGCTGCTTCGACGCCTTCCGGCTGCTCGACACGCTCGCGCGGTTCACGCGGTTCGCGCGGTTCGCGATTCTCACGCGGTTCGCGCAGCTCACGGCTTTCACGCGGCTCGCGGCCTTCGCGCGGGCTACGGCCCTCGCGACCTTCGCGGTTCTCGCGGCCTTCACGCGGTTCACGACCCTCGCGCGGTTCGCGGCCTTCACGCGGCTCACGAGCCTCACGCGGTTCGCGCACTTCCTTGCCTTCGCGCTCCTGGCGTTGCGACTGGCCACGGCCTGCCGCGACCTGGTCGCGGCCGCCTTGCGCCTGCTGGGCGCCGCCGCGACGGTTGCGGTTGCGATCGCCGCCGCGTTCGCCGCGTTGCTCGGACTTCTCGGCGCGTTCGCCGCGAGCCGGACGGGCTGCCTGCTCCTTCGCCGGGGCCGGAGCAACCGGTGCGGGTGCGGGCGCCGGCGATACGCCGAACAGACCCTTCAGCCAGCCGATGAAGCCGCCGGTTGCCGGCGCGACAGGCGCGGGCGCTGCAACGGGTTCGACCGGGCGCTGCGGTGCCGGGCTCGGGGCCGGACGCTCGGGCGTGATGCCCTTGACCGCGGCTTCCTGCTTCGGCTTCACTTCCGCCGCGCGCTTGCTGTAGCCGGTTTCCGACTCGAGTTCGCGGGCTGCTTCCTCGGCCATCTTCCAGGACGCGCGCGGGTCGTCGAGACGTGCGTCGTCGTGGCGCAGGCGCTCGAGCTTGTAGTGCGGCGTATCGAGGTGCTTGTTCGGGATCAGCACGATGCCGACCTTGAAGCGCGACTCGATCTTGTTGATTTCCTGACGCTTTTCGTTGAGCAGGAAGGCGGTCACCTCGACCGGCACCTGGCAGTGGATCGCCGCGGTGTTTTCCTTCATCGCTTCTTCCTGAATGATCCGCAGGACCTGCAGCGCGGACGATTCGGTATCGCGGATGTGACCGGTGCCGTTACAGCGCGGGCAGGTCACATGGCTGCCTTCCGACAGGGCCGGACGCAGGCGCTGGCGCGACAGTTCCATCAGGCCGAAGCGGGAGATCTTGCCCATCTGGACGCGCGCGCGGTCATGCTTGAGCGCGTCTTTCAGGCGCTGCTCGACTTCGCGCTGGCTCTTCGCCGATTCCATGTCGATGAAATCGATCACGATCAGGCCGCCGAGGTCGCGCAGGCGGAGCTGGCGGGCGACTTCGTCGGCTGCTTCGAGGTTCGTGCGGGTGGCGGTTTCCTCGATGTCCGCGCCCTTGGTCGCGCGCGCCGAGTTCACGTCGATCGCGACGAGCGCTTCGGTGTGGTCGATCACGATCGCGCCGCCCGACGGCAGCGGCACCGTGCGCGAGTACGCGGTCTCGATCTGGTGCTCGATCTGGAAGCGGGAAAACAGCGGCACGTCGTCGTGGTAGCGCTTCACCTTCGCGACGTTGTCCGGCATCACGATGTCCATGAATGCGCGGGCCTGATCGTGGATTTCGTTGGTATCGATCAGGATTTCGCCGATGTCGGGCTGGAAATAGTCCCGGATCGCGCGGATCACGAGGCTCGATTCCAGGTAGATCAGCATCGGCTGGCCGGCGTTGCCGCTTTGCGACGCCGCTTCGATCGCGCGCCACAGTTGCAGCAGGTAGTTCAGGTCCCACTGCAGTTCCTCGGCGCTGCGGCCGATGCCCGCGGTACGGGCGATCATGCTCATGCCGTCCGGGATCTGCAGTTGCGCCATCGTTTCGCGCAGTTCCTGACGCTCGTCGCCTTCGATCCGGCGCGACACGCCGCCGCCGCGCGGATTGTTCGGCATCAGAACCAGATAGCGGCCGGCGAGCGAGATGAACGTGGTGAGGGCGGCGCCCTTGTTGCCGCGCTCTTCCTTCTCGACCTGGACGATCAGTTCCTGGCCTTCGCGCAGGGCATCCTGGATGCGCGCGGAGCGCATGTCGATGCCTTCCTTGAAGTACTGGCGGGCGACTTCCTTGAACGGCAGGAAGCCGTGGCGGTCTTCGCCGTAGTTGACGAAGCACGCTTCGAGCGACGGCTCGATACGGGTGATGACACCTTTGTAGATATTGCCTTTGCGCTGTTCGCGCCCGGCTGTCT
This sequence comes from Burkholderia sp. 4NA327C6, assembly GCF_005502655.1. Taxonomy (NCBI): domain Bacteria; kingdom Pseudomonadati; phylum Pseudomonadota; class Betaproteobacteria; order Burkholderiales; family Burkholderiaceae; genus Burkholderia; species Burkholderia sp. 4NA327C6. Next base: position 163,466 of record NZ_SCNZ01000007.1, read on the forward strand.
CGATGTCGATGTCGATGAGCTTTTGCCCATCAACGATGGCGACGCGCAGCTCCTCCTGCTGCGTCGCATTGAACAGCATGCGTTTCATGAACGACTCCAGGCGGCTCTGCTGGCGGCGCCTCGCGGTTGTCAGTCGCGAGGGCGGGAACGACGGCAGGCCGCGCCTTGTTGTGTTGTCACGAGCACGCTGGAGCGGGAACGATGGCGGGGAGAATTGCCTGAAGAGGCGCTTGGGCCCGAAACACGGGGCCGGCGGCCATAGGGCACCTGCGAACACGGCTTCAAAGCACGGCGTCCACACACCGCACGCTGTCAAAGCGCGCTAAGCCTGAGGCCGGGCACTGCCGCGGGGCGCGTCGTCATGCGACGCGCGTGCCAACGGGCGGCAGATGCTGCGGCTCGGGCCGCAGCGGGGAGTATCGAATCCAGCCCGACTTTCCCGCCTGGGGTGTACTTCCCTGGTTTGACGTCGCCAGGCCCCGCACGCTTCGCGGAGCCAAATCGGGCGCAACGCCGTAATTTTCGCAACCGGCAGCCTGCGCGGACGCACTTCGCGCCGTCGGGCTGCCGATCAAATTCTTTTCAACCAACTTTCCGTTACCGCGGCGCCTTGCCGACCGAATCCGCCTGTGGGCGCGATCCTTGCCGACGGGCGGCGCCGTGCGTGCAACTTGCTGCTTCTCTTTGATTAGGGGCGAGCAGCAGACCCCCGGCGCAAGTAAAATAACGGTTTGCGCTTGCGCCTTGCCCGGTTGATCCGGGTCGGCCGGTGAGGCCGCCCGCAACGTCTGGCTGGGCAAAATTATATTCAGTATGAACGAGTTAGGCAAAATATCCCAGAATTCGGTCGCAAGCGGCCAGGTATCGATGATCGAGATCGACGAAAACTCGGCCGGTCAGCGTATCGACAACTTCCTGTTGCGCGTCTGTAAAGGCGTGCCGAAAAGCCATATTTACCGGATCCTGCGCAGCGGCGAAGTGCGCGTGAATAAGGGCCGGGTCGATGCGCAGTACCGGCTCGCGTTCGGCGACATCGTCCGCGTGCCGCCCGTGCGCGTGGCCGCCGCCGATCTCGCGCGGGCAGAAGCCACCATCGTGCCGCCCGCGCACTTCGACGTGCTGTTCGAGGACGATGCGATGCTCGTCATCAACAAGCCGGCCGGGGTGGCGGTCCACGGCGGCAGCGGCGTCGCGTTCGGCGTGATCGAGCAGATGCGTCAGGCGCGCCCGCGCGCTAAATTCCTCGAACTCGTGCACCGGCTCGACCGCGAGACCTCCGGGATCCTGATGCTCGCGAAGAAGCGCACGGCACTCGTGGGCCTGCACGAACAGATTCGCGAGAACAAGATGGACAAGCGCTACTTCGCGTGCGTCCACGGTGAATGGCAGTCCGACTGGGGGCGTCGCCGCGCGGTGAAGGCGCCGCTGTTCAAGTATTCGACCCCGGAAGGGGAGCGCCGCGTGCGCGTGCAGGACGACGGACTGCCGTCGCATACGGTGTTCAACCTCGTCGACCTTTGGCCCGAGTACGCGCTTCTCGAAGCGGAACTCAAAACGGGTCGGACCCATCAGATCCGTGTGCACCTCGCGCATCTCGGCCTGCCGATCGCCGGCGACGCCAAGTATGGCGATTTCGCACTGAACAAGGCGCTGGCACGCGCGAATGCGCAGCCGTCGCTGAAACGGATGTTCCTGCATGCGTACCGGCTGCGGCTCGCCCATCCGCTGACCGGCGAGGCGCTGCAGTTCGATGCGCCGCTGCCGGACGAATGCCGGCGCTTCCTCGATCAACTCAGCGCACTGCGCGATACCGCCTGAACCGCATGGCTCGACAGCAATTTGACCTGATCGTCTTCGACTGGGACGGCACGCTGATGGATTCGACTGCGCACATCGCGCACAGCATCCAGGCCGCATGCCGCGATCTCGGCTTGCCCACGCCGTCCGACGAGGCGTCACGCTACGTGATCGGCCTCGGCCTGCGCGATGCACTGCAGATTACGGCTCCGACCCTCGATCCGTCCGACTATTCGCGGCTCGCCGAGCGCTACCGCCACCACTATCTGCTCGACGACCAGCGCATCGAGTTGTTCGCCGGCGTGCGCGAACTGCTCGCCGAGCTGCGCGACACCGGCTATCTGCTGGCCGTTGCTACCGGCAAGGGCCGGGTCGGGTTGAACCGCGTGCTCGACCAGTCGAAGCTGACGAGCCTGTTCGATGCGACGCGCTGCGCCGACGAAACCTTCTCGAAACCGCATCCGGCGATGCTGCACGAACTGTCCCGCGAATTGGGGCAGGACCTGTCGCGCACCGTGATGATCGGCGACACGACGCACGACCTGCAGATGGCCGCGAGTGCCGGGGCCGCTGGCGTCGGCGTCGCGTACGGCGCGCACACGGCCGACGCACTGGCTGCGCTCGCGCCGCGCTTCGTCGCGCCGGACGTCGGCGCGCTGGCCGCGTGGCTGCGGGAGCACGCATGAGCGCGGTGCCGGACGCCGTGCGCGTGTGCGCATCGGATGCACTGGCCGACGGCGGCGCCGGCGTGCGCGTCGACGCGACGCTGCGCGGCGAGCAGGCCGTCGTGTTCTTCGTGCGCTACGAGGGCCAGGCATACGGTTACCTGAATCGCTGCGCGCATGTGCCGATGGAGCTCGACTGGGCCGAAGGGCAGTTCTTCGAATCCTCGGGCCTCTATCTGATGTGCGCGACACATGGCGCGATCTACGAGCCGAACACCGGCAAGTGCGTCGGCGGCCCGTGCCGCGGTGGCCGCCTGCGGCCGGTCGAGGTCGACGAGCGCGACACCTCCGACGGGCGTGCGGTATTCTGGGTGCCCGACGCCGACCTGCGTCCCGCTGTTTCCGCCACGACCGACTGACGACAACCCTGCATGGCCGACCAACCGAATTCCCCGGATTCCTCCTCCCGTCCCGACAGCCGTGAACCGAACTGGGAGCGTGCGGCGCTCGAGCGGATCGCGCTCGCGGCCGTCAAGGAGCAGCGTGCGGCGCGGCGCTGGAAGATCTTCTTCCGCTTCGCGTTTCTCGCCGTGTTCGTGCTGTTCGCGTTCGCGCTGATCGATTTCTCGAGCGATTCGAAGTTTTCGTCGAGCGGGCGGCATACGGCGCTCGTGACGATCGACGGCGAGATCGCGGCCGGCGTGAACGCAAACGCCGACGACATCAACACCGCGCTCGACGCCGCGTTCGAAGACGACGGCACGGCCGGTGTCGTGCTGCGGATCAATAGTCCGGGCGGCAGCCCGGTGCAGGCCGGGATGGTCTACGACGAGATCCGCCGGCTGCGCGCGAAGCATCCGGACAAGCCGCTGTATGTCGTCGTGACCGACATGTGCGCATCGGGCGGCTATTACATCGCGTCTGCAGCCGACAAGATCTTCGTCGACAAGGCGAGCATCGTCGGCTCGATCGGCGTGCTGATGGACGGGTTCGGCTTTACCGGGCTGATGGGCAAGCTCGGTGTCGATCGGCGCCTGCATACGTCGGGCGAAAACAAGGGCTTCTACGACCCGTTCTCGCCGGAAACGCCGAAGATGGACGCGCACGCGCAGGCATTGCTCGACCAGGTGCACGCGCAGTTCATCAAGGCTGTGAAGGATGGCCGCGGCAAGCGGCTGCACGAGACGCCCGACATGTTCTCGGGCCTGTTCTGGACCGGCGAGAAGAGCGTCGAGCTCGGGCTGGCGGACGGTTACGGTACGACCGACACGGTCGCGCGCGACGTGCTGAAGGCGCCGGATCTCGTCGACTATACGGTGAAGGAAAGCCTGACGAACCGCGTTGCGCGCAAGTTCGGCGCGGCCGTCGGCGGCGCCGCGATGAAGGCGCTGACGACCGGCGGCGCGTCGGTCAGCCTGCGCTGACCGGAGGCGGGCGGGCCGGAATGGCCCGCCGTTCGCCTGGCGGATCGCCTGCCGCGTTCAGTTCGCCAGCAGCAGGAAGATGGCAGGGCGCTTGTGCAGATTCGGCGCAGGCGCCTTTTTCCAGTCCGTGACGGTCCGGCTCGCGATCGTCTCCGTCGCGAGGGTCAGGTCGGCTGCGACGCAGATCTGCGTCGACGGCGCGCAGGTCGCGACGAGCGTGTCGAGCATCGCCTGATTCCGGTACGGCGTTTCGATGAAGATCTGCGTCTGGCGGGCCTTGCGTGACAGTTGCTCGAGTTCGCGCAGGCGTTTCGCTCGCGCCGCCGCGTCGACCGGCAGGTAGCCGTTGAACGCGAAGCTCTGGCCGTTCAGGCCCGATGCCATCAGTGCGAGCAGGATCGAACTCGGTCCGACCAGCGGTACGACTTTCACGCCGCGCTCGTGCGCGCGGCGCACCAGCATGGCGCCGGGATCGGCGACGGCCGGGCAGCCGGCTTCGGACACGAGGCCGGCGTCCGCGCCTGCCAGCACGGGCGCGAGCAGCCGGTCGATGGCGCCGGCCGGCGTGTTGACGTTCAGTTCGCTGATCTCGATTTCCTGGATCGGGCGTGTGGTGCCGATCTTCTTCAGAAACGCACGCGTCGTCTTCGCGTTCTCGCCGATGTAATAACCGAGCGTGCCGGCGCGCGCCTGCACGGCCGCGGGCAGGACGGCCGCGAGCATCGATTCGTCGCCTTCGCCGAGCGTGTTCGGGACGAGGTAAAGCGTGCCGGCGGTCATGCGCGGTCTCCACGGGTGGTTGCAAACAACGGATAGTCGGCGGCGCGCAGCATGCGCGTGAGCGCGATCAGCGGCAGGCCGACGAGCGCGGTCGGATCGTTCGAGTCGATCGCGTCGAGCAGTGCGATGCCGAGCCCTTCGGACTTCGCGCTGCCGGCGACGTCGTACGGCGTTTCGGCGCGCAGGTACGCGTCGAGTTCGGCCTCGGGCAGCGAGCGGAAACGCACGCGCGTGACGATGTCCTCGACCTGCGCTTCACCCGTCCGGCTGTCGTACAGGCACAGCGCGCTGTGGAATTCGACTTCGCGGCCCTGCATCGACACGAGTTGCGCGAGCGCGCGCTCATGGGTGCCGGGCTTGCCGATCTGGAGCCCGTCGAAGGTCGCGACCTGGTCCGACCCGATCACGAGCACGCCGTCCGGTGCGTCGATGGTGGCGGCGACGGCGCGCGCTTTCGCGCCGGCGAGCCGCAGCGCGGTCGCGGCCGGCGTTTCGCCGTCGTGCGGGGTTTCGTCGAGGTCGGGCGACACGACGTCGAAGGGGATGCCGAGGCGCTCGAGGAGCGCGCGGCGGTAGCGTGAACTGGAGGCAAGAATCAGCCGCGGTGGGCGGCAAGCGGTATCCGGCATGGTCGGTTGGATCGGTGAGTCGTCGGGTGTTGTGCGGACGCAAGCTTAAGTGATTGACCGCAAAAGGTAAAACAGGTATGCTTTCCCGCTTTTCGTCGGCAGGCTTCCGTTGTGGTGGCGCCTGCCGGGTCTTCGGAAGTAAAGTACGTCATCCGCGGATGAGCCGTACGCGAGCGGTACCAAGCCGGATCCGCAAGTCAGCCTGTAGGCAGGAGCGCACATGAACACTTCTTCTGGCAAACCGGCTGCGGCGCTTGATCCGCATGCGATCGACCTGTTCGAGTTCGCCCGCAGCGGGCGGCAGGCAGCAGGTGCGGTGCGCCTCTCGCAACTGCCGCGCATGTTAAACGAAGTGCCTGCGGACGCGCCAGATCGCGACACGGTCTTCACATGGCAGGCGGAAGGGTTCACCCAGAAGGAGTTGCAGGACGACGGCGCCGATGGGCAGCAGCCGTATCTGCGCCTTGCGGTGCACGGCCAGGCGTGGCTCACGTGCCAGCGCTGCATGACCCCGTACGACCAGGCGTTCGACGTCGACATGACGTACCGGGTCGTCGCGACCGAAGAAGAAGCTGAAGAATTTCCGCTCGACGACGATGAAGCCGATGTGATCGTGGGCTCACGCCAGTTCGATCTCGTCGACTTGATCGAAGAGGAATTGCTGCTTTCGTTGCCGCTCGTGCCCAAGCACGAGGTTTGCCCGGCAGTTCACGAAAGCCTCGTGTCGGGTGCGAGCGGTCCTGTGGAAGAGGCGGACGAAGAGTCCGGCGAAGCCGCGGACGAAGGCAAACGGCCGAATCCGTTCGCAGCGCTGGAAGCGCTGAAGAAGGACGGTGACGGCACCAAGAAACACTAAGCAGTTGTGGCGCGGGAAGGCGTAAAGGCTTTGGGCCAGGGTAGTTAAGCGCCGGATCGGGCTGTGTTAGAATCCGGAAAATTATTTAGGAGTTAGTCATGGCAGTCCAGCAAAACAAGAAGTCGCCGTCGAAGCGCGGCATGCATCGTTCGCACGATTTCCTGACGGCAGCGCCGCTGGCAGTCGAGCCGAGCACGGGTGAAGTGCACCTGCGTCACCACGTCAGCCCGAACGGCTACTACCGCGGCAAGAAAGTCGTCAAGACGAAGAACGACTAAGCGTCAAGTCACGCGTTGCGCGCTACGCTTGCCGTTCGCGTGACAACTGGTTCGCTTGACACTTTCCTGGCTCAACAAAAAGGCGGCATTCAACTGCCGCTTTTTTGTGCCTGAAATTCGTCGCATTCCATGACCGTAAAGCTCACAATCGATTGCATGGGAGGCGACCACGGCCCGTCCGTGACCGTTCCCGCGGCAGTCAAGTTCGTCCGCGCGCATCCCGATGCGCACCTGATGCTCGTCGGCATCGAAAGCGCGATCCGCGCTCAGCTGAAAAAGCTGAAAGCCCTCGACGATCCCGCGCTGACCATCGTTCCCGCCACCGAAGTCGTGGCGATGGACGACCCGGTCGAAGTGGCGCTGCGCAAGAAGAAGGATTCTTCGATGCGCGTCGCACTCAACCACGTCAAGGAAGGCGCGGCGCAGGCCTGCATCTCCGCCGGCAACACCGGCGCGCTGATGGCCGTTTCCCGTTACGTACTCAAGACGCTGCCCGGCATCGAGCGGCCCGCGATCGCGTTCGCACTGCCGAACCCGACCGGCTACACGATGATGCTGGACCTTGGCGCGAACGTCGACTGCGAACCGCAGCACCTGCTGCAGTTCGCGGAAATGGGGCACGCACTCGTGGCGGCGCTCGAAGGCAAGGAGCGTCCGACGATCGGCCTGCTGAACATCGGCGAAGAGGTGATCAAGGGCAACGAGACGATCAAGCGCGCAGGCGAACTGCTGCGCGCCAGCACGCTCAATTTCCGCGGCAACGTCGAAGGCAACGACATCTACAAGGGCACGGTCGACGTGATCGTGTGCGACGGCTTCGTCGGCAACGTCGCGCTGAAGACGTCCGAGGGGCTCGCACAGATGCTGTCGGACATCATCCGCGAGGAGTTCGGCCGTTCGCTGATGTCGAAGCTGATGGCGCTGCTCGCGCTGCCCGTCCTGATGCGGTTCAAGAAGCGCGTCGACCACCGCCAGTACAATGGCGCGGCGCTGCTGGGGCTGAAAAGCCTCGTGATCAAGAGCCACGGTTCGGCCGATGCCTACGCGTTTGAGTGGGCGATCAAACGCGGGTATGATGCCGTCAAAAACGGCGTGCTGGAGCGCCTCGCGCGCGCGATGGCGGATAATTCAGTGTCGCTCGGCGAAGGCGAACACGACGCGGGCGGTGCGGGCCATGCAAGCCCTGCCGCAGGCCATCACGCCGAACCTTCCGCTGCGCAATCCTCTAAAGCATAAATGGCCCAATCGACTCTCTATTCCCGCGTGCTCGGCACGGGCAGCTATCTGCCGCCTGACCGCGTCACGAACCAGCAGTTGACCGATCGTCTTGCGAAGGAAGGCATCGAGACGAGCGATGAATGGATCGTTGCGCGCACGGGTATCCATGCGCGCCATTTCGCCGCACCTGACGTCACGACCAGCGACCTCGCGCTCGAGGCGTCGCGTCGCGCGATTGAAGCCGCCGGCATCGATCCGCAGTCGATCGACCTGATCATCGTCGCGACTTCGACCCCCGATTTCGTGTTCCCGAGCACCGCGTGCCTGTTGCAGAACAAGCTCGGCATCAAGAACGGCGGCGCGGCATTCGACGTGCAGGCGGTGTGTTCGGGCTTCGCGTACGCGGTGGCGACGGCCGACAGCTTCATCCGCAGCGGCCAGCACCGCACGGCGCTCGTCGTCGGTGCGGAGACGTTCTCGCGCATTCTCGATTTCAAGGACCGCACGACCTGCGTGCTGTTCGGCGACGGCGCGGGCGCCGTGATCCTGTCCGCATCGGAAGAGCCGGGCGTGCTCGGCAGCGCGCTGCATGCGGACGGCAGCTATTCGAACATCCTCTGCACGCCGGGCAACGTCAATCGCGGCGTGATCGAGGGCAGCGCGTTCCTGCACATGGACGGGCAGGCCGTGTTCAAGCTCGCGGTCAACGTGCTCGAGAAGGTTGCGATCGAGGCGCTCGCGAAGGCGAATCTCGCGCCCGAGCAGATCGACTGGCTGATTCCGCACCAGGCCAACATCCGCATCATGACCAGCACCTGCCGCAAGCTCGGCCTGCCGCAGGAGCGCATGGTCGTGACGGTCGACCAGCACGGCAACACGTCGGCGGCGTCGATCCCGCTGGCGCTCGACGCCGCGGTGCGCGACGGTCGTATCCAGCGCGGCCAGCACGTGCTGATCGAAGGCGTCGGCGGCGGCTTCACCTGGGGCGCGTCGGTCTTCCGCTACTGATCCGCGGCGCGCGACTGCTGCGCGCGGATCCCATCGGCGCGCCATTCGCGCGCGCCGTCCGAATCGATTCAATTGGGGACGATATGAAATTTGCATTCGTATTTCCGGGGCAGGGCTCGCAGGCGGTCGGCATGCTCAATGCATTCGCCGATCTGGCCGTCGTGCGCGAGACGCTCCAGGAAGCGTCCGATGCACTCAATCAGGATCTCGGCAAGCTGATCGCCGAAGGCCCGGCCGAAGAGCTGAACCTCACCACCAACACGCAGCCCGTGATGCTGACCGCAGCCTATGCGTGCTATCGCGCGTGGCAGCAGGCGGGCGGCCCGGCGCCGGCGATCGTCGCCGGCCACAGCCTCGGTGAATACACGGCGCTCGTCGCTGCAGGCGCGCTCGCGTTCAAGGACGCGGTGCCGCTCGTGCGCTTCCGTGCGCAGGCGATGCAGACGGCCGTGCCGGTCGGCCAGGGCGGCATGGCCGCGATCCTGGGCCTCGACGACGACACGGTGCGCGCGGTCTGCGCCGAAGCCGCGGAAGCGGGCGTCGTCGAAGCGGTGAACTTCAATGCACCCGCACAGGTCGTTATCGCAGGCAACAAGGCCGCAGTCGAAAAGGCCTGCGAGATCGCGAAGGCGAAGGGCGCGAAGCGCGCACTGCCGCTGCCGGTGTCGGCGCCGTTCCATTCGTCGCTGCTCAAGCCGGCGTCGGACCAGCTGCGCGACTATCTTGCGAACGTCGACGTCAAGGCGCCGCAGATTCCGGTCGTCAACAACATCGACGTCGCCGTGGTCAGCGATCCGGCTGCGATCAAGGATGCGCTGGTGCGCCAGGCCGCGGGCCCGGTGCGCTGGGTCGAGTGCGTGCAGCACATCGCGGGCACGGGCGTCACGCACGTGATCGAATGTGGTCCGGGCAAGGTGCTCACCGGCCTGACGAAGCGCATCGACGGCAACCTGACGGGCGCGTCGGTATTCGATCCGGCTTCGCTCGACGAAGCACTCAAGCTGGTGACCGCCTGACGCGGCGCCTTTTCTCAAGAGACGGATATTCGATTCATGGACAAGACTCTCGATAAACAGGTTGCGATCGTCACGGGCGCATCGCGCGGCATCGGCCGCTCGATCGCGCTCGAACTCGCGCGCCTGGGTGCGACGGTGATCGGCACGGCGACGAGCGAATCGGGCGCCGCTGCGATTACCGCAGCGTTCGCGGAAGCGGGCGTCACGGGCCGCGGCGCGGTGCTGAACGTCAACGACGCGGCAGCCGCCGAGGCGCTGATCGACGCGACCGTGAAGGAATTCGGCGCGCTGAACGTGCTCGTCAACAACGCGGGCATCACGCAGGACCAGCTCGCGATGCGCATGAAGGACGAGGACTGGGACGCGGTGATCGACACCAACCTGAAGTCGGTGTTCCGCCTGTCGCGCGCGGTGCTGCGCCCGATGATGAAGGCGCGTGGCGGCCGCATCATCAACATCACGTCGGTGGTCGGCTCGGCCGGCAACCCGGGCCAGGTCAACTACGCGGCCGCCAAGGCCGGTGTGGCGGGCATGACGCGTGCGCTTGCGCGTGAAATCGGCAGCCGCGGCATCACCGTGAACTGCGTGGCGCCGGGCTTCATCGACACCGACATGACGAAGACGCTGCCGGAAGAACAGCAGGCCGCGCTCAAGACCCAGATTCCGCTCGGCCGCCTCGGCAGCCCGGAAGACATCGCCCATGCCGTCGCGTTCCTCGCATCGCCGCAAGCCGGTTACATCACCGGTACGACGCTGCACGTGAACGGCGGCATGTACATGTCGTAACGATTTTCGTTTACCATCCGCGCCGTATCCCGTTTTTCAGGCGGATCGGCGCTTGATCGACCATCAAGCCAACGCGCGTTTTGGCGTCAGCAAACCTGATAAAATGCGCGCACTTGTAAATCTGAACTTTCCCTCGGAGGGGTAATGGACAACATCGAACAACGTGTCAAGAAGATCGTCGCTGAACAACTGGGCGTCGCGGAAGCCGAGATCAAGAACGAAGCTTCGTTCGTGAACGACCTGGGCGCCGACTCGCTCGACACCGTCGAACTGGTGATGGCTCTGGAAGACGAGTTCGGCATGGAAATCCCGGACGAAGAAGCAGAGAAGATCACGACCGTTCAGCAAGCGATCGACTACGCTCGCGCAAACGTCAAGGCGTAACGAGCGCCTTTCGCGCTTGTCCGCCACGTCGCCGCGATCTTCGCGATTGACGCGCCATCCTGCCGGCTTCGCGCCGGACGGACTAACAGCCACAGGGCTCGCAGGGCTGGTTCCTGTGGCCACTGTGGCTTTTGTTTTTGTCATCCAATAATGGAAAAGAGGTTACCGTGAGCCGCCGTCGTGTTGTTGTTACAGGCCTGGGGCTGATTTCGCCTGTTGGCAATAATGTTGCCGACGGCTGGGCCAATCTCGTCGCCGGCAAGTCCGGTATTGCCACCGTCACGAAGTTCGATGCGTCGAACCTCGCCTGCCATTTCGCGGGTGAAGTGAAGGGTTTCAGCGCCGAGGAGTACATCCCGGCGAAGGAAGCCCGGAACATGGATACGTTCATCCATTACGGCATCGCCGCCGGCGTCCAGGCCATCAAGGACAGCGGGCTGGAAGTGAACGAAGCCAATGCGGAACGCATCGGCGTGCTGGTCGGTTCCGGCATCGGCGGCCTGCCGATGATCGAAGATACCCACCAGACCTACGTCGATCGCGGCGCACGCCGGATTTCGCCGTTCTTCGTGCCGGGTTCGATCATCAACATGATCTCGGGTCACCTGAGCATCATGTTCGGGCTGAAAGGCCCGAACCTCGCGGCTGTCACGGCTTGCACGACCGGCCTGCACAGCATCGGCCTCGCAGCGCGCCTGATCCAGGCCGGCGACGCCGACGTGATGGTCGCGGGCGGCGCCGAATCGACCGTGTCGCCGCTCGGCATCGGCGGTTTCGCGGCCGCGCGCGCGCTGTCGACCCGCAACGACGATCCGGCCACCGCGTCGCGTCCGTGGGACAAGGACCGCGACGGCTTCGTGCTGGGCGAGGGTGCCGGCGTGATGGTGCTCGAGGAGTACGAAGCGGCGAAGGCACGCGGTGCGAAGATCTACGCGGAAGTCTCGGGCTTCGGCATGACGGGCGACGCGTACCACATGACCGCGCCGAACATGGACGGCCCGCGCCGCTGCATGGTCGCGGCACTGCGCGACGCCGGCGTGAACCCGGACGAGGTCCAGTACCTGAACGCGCACGGCACGTCGACGCCGCTGGGCGACAAGAACGAGTCCGACGCGGTGAAGGCGGCCTTCGGCGAGCATGCGTACAAGATCGTCGTGAACTCGACGAAGTCGATGACGGGCCACCTGCTGGGCGGCGCGGGCGGCCTCGAATCGGTGTTCACGGTGCTGGCGCTGCACAACAACGTGTCGCCGCCGACCATCAACATCTTCAACCAGGACCCGGAGTGCGATCTCGACTACTGCGCGAATACCGCGCGTGACATGAAGATCGACGTTGCCGTGAAGAACAACTTCGGCTTCGGCGGTACCAACGGCACGCTGGTGTTCAAGCGCGTCTGACGCCGCAATCGCTTGACGAGTCCATTCGATGCTCCGGCCGGGCGTCCGCAGCGCTTTGCGTTGCGGGCCTCGGCCGTGTCGTATCTCGTGCTGGCCGTGTTCGTCGCTTCGGCTACCGCGTCGGCCTACCTGTTCTGGGCGCCGCGCGCGGGCGCTACCGCCGGCGCAGGCGTGTCGGCCGTGACGGCCGCGCTGCTGGCCGTGTGTGCGGCGCGGGCCTGTGCCCGCCGGCTGCCGGCCGAGTTGCAGATCGACGCCTTCGGGGAAGTCGCGGCGTTTGGCCGCACCGGGCGCCTGCTGGCCCGCGGCCGCGTGACGGGTCATGCGCACTGGAGCAGCCTGCTGCTGGTGCTGTCGGTCGGGCAGGGCGCCCGGCGGGCCCGGCCGCTGCTGATTCCGGCCGATGCGCTCGACGCCGCATCGTTCAGCGCGCTTTCCGTGCTGGCGAGAACGGCGGGCGCGGCGGGGCGGGTTTGACGGCGGCACGGTTACCTACCGTAACCAGCGGCCGGCGCGGGAACGCTACAATAGCGCTCCGCGTTGCATCCCTAGTTAACGGATTTGTCAGGTGAGTGAAAAAGAAATCGATCAGGCTCTGGTCGAGCGCGTACAGAAGGGCGACAAGGCAGCGTTCGAACTCCTGGTCTCCAAATACCACCGCAAGATCATTCGGCTGATCTCGCGCCTCGTGCGGGATCCCGCCGAGGTCGAGGATGTGGCCCAGGACGCGTTCATCAAGGCGTATCGTGCGCTGCCGCAATTCCGCGGCGAATCGGCGTTCTATACGTGGTTGTACCGAATTGCCGTCAACACGGCGAAGAACTACCTTGCGACGCAAGGCCGCCGGGCGCCGACCTCGACCGAGGCCGATGCGGAGGAAGCGGAAACTTTCTCCGACGCAGACCAACTAAGGGATATCAACACGCCTGAGTCGATGTTGATGAGCAAGCAGATTGCCGAGACGGTCAACGCTGCCATGGCTTTGCTGCCCGAAGAACTGCGCCAGGCAATTACGCTGCGCGAGATCGAGGGCCTGAGCTACGAAGAGATCGCGGAAATGATGGGCTGTCCGATCGGGACGGTCCGGTCGCGGATCTTCCGCGCACGCGAGGCAATCGCTGCCAAATTGCGTCCGCTGCTCGATACGCCCGAAGGCAAGCGCTGGTAAGCGCGACAGGCGGAGCGACGCGGGTCGGGGTCTAGTTACGGTTAGAGTCGTGAAGTTACGACGGGGTGTGCAAGATGGGGAGCATCATGGGGTCGGTCAATACGCAGTCGCAGGCGTGCTCGCGCGGCGAGCGCCTTTCCGCGCTGGTCGACGGCGAAATGTTCGATGGCCCGGACAACGGGCAGTTTCTGGCTGAGCTCAACCGCGCGGATCGCGCTGCGTGGGCCCATTACCACCTGATCGGCGATGCGCTGCGCTCGGACGAGCTCGCGCTGTCGCCTGCGCTGAGCGTTGCGTTCACCGCGCGCATGTCGGCTGCGCTCGAAAGCGAGCCGCACCTGCTCGCGCCGGCAGCCGCACCCGTCGCGCGCAAGCTGCTGTCGCTGCGCCGGCGCGTCGTGCCCGCGTTCGCGGTCGCTGCCGCGGCGGCCACGCTGACGTGGATCGTCGTCCCGCAAATGCAGACGGCCGGTGCCCCGGGCGCCGTCCAGGTCGCGTCGGCCGGTGCGCCGCAAGGCGGCAACCTGCAGCGCGTGACGGTTGCGCAGGCATCGGCCCAGCCGGGCCTGCAGGACGTCAACATCATCCGCGACGCCAGCCTCGACCAATATCTTGAAGCGCACCAGCAATTCGCGCAGCAGCCCGTCGTCACGGGTTCGATGCCGCTGATCCGCGCTGCCGTGACCACCACGCCAGGCCAATAAACCCGATGCGGACATTGCAGTTGAATCACGCCATCTCCGGATGGAAGCGGTTGCCGGCCCTCCTGCTTTGCGCAGCCGCCCTGTTGTCCGTTCAATCACTTCCTGCCAGCGCCCAGCAACCGGACGATCCCGTCGCGACCCGCAAGGGTGCCGCCGACTGGCTCGACCGTGTCCAGCAAGCGGCGCAGCAGCAGAGCTACGAAGGCACGTTCGTCTACCAGCGCGGCGGGTATGTGCAGTCGTCGCGCATCGCGCACGTCGCGTCCCGCGACGGCGAGTTCGAGCGTATCGAGACGCTCGACGGCAAGCCGCGCAAGCTGCTGCGGCACAACGACGAGCTGTACACGTTCGTGCCCGAGCGCAAGCTGTGCGTGGTCGAGCGCCGCCAGACGCGCGACTCGTTCCCCGCGCTGCTCGGCGCGAGCGGCGAGCACGTGATGTCCGTCTACGACGCGAAGTCGCTCGGCAAGGACCGCGTGGCGGGAATCGACGCGCAGGTGGTCGAGCTCGTGCCGAAGGATGCGTACCGCTTCACGTACAAGCTGTGGGCCGACGCGCGCACCGGGCTGCTGCTGCGCTCGCAGACGCTCGATGCGAACGATCACGTGCTCGAGCAGATCGCGTTTTCGCAACTGCAGACGGGCGGTGCAAGCGGCGACAAGGCCGCAATCGCGGCCGGCATGCGCAACCTGAACGGCTGGACGGTGGTACGGCCGCCGGTCGCGACGGTCGACATGGAAGCGCAAGGCTGGCAGCTCGCCCCGAGCGTGGCCGGTTTCCAGAAGATTCGCGAAGTGCGCCGGCCGATGGCCGCGCGTGACGCGGGCGAGCCGCCGATCCCGGTCGATCAGGCCGTCTTCACCGACGGTCTCGCGACGATCTCGGTTTTCATCGAGCCGGCCGAAAAGAACACGCGCAAGGAAGGCGCGGGCAGCACCGGTGCAACGAACGTTCTCGTGAAGCGCCGCGGCGACTACTGGATCACCGTGCTCGGCGAAGTGCCGCCGGCTACGTTGCAACAGTTCGCGTCTGCCATAGAATACAAGGCTTCCAAGTAACGCTACGGCTTCCGACATGATGAAACTCACGCTGCGCAAATGGCTCGCAGCGGCGGCGCTGTCTGCCTGCCTGCCGCTCGTGCCGCATACCGCGTTCGCGGTGACGGCTCCCGCTGCCAGCCTGCCCGACTTCGCCGACCTGGTCGAGAAGGTCGGGCCGGCCGTCGTGAACATCCGGACAACCGCCAACGTGCCGACGAGCAGCGGCCCGCGCGGGATGCTCCCGCCGGGCTTCGACAACGGCGACATGTCGGAATTCTTCCGGCGCTTCTTCGGCATTCCGTTGCCGCAGGCGCCCGGCAACGGTAGCGGCAATGGCGGCGGCAATCCGAAGAACGCGCCGACGCCGGACAATCCGCCCGACACCGAACAGAATCGCGGCGTCGGCTCGGGCTTCATTGTGTCGGCCGACGGTTACGTGATGACCAATGCGCACGTCGTCGACGACGCGGACACCATCTACGTGACGCTGACCGACAAGCGCGAATTCAAGGCGAAGCTGATCGGCGTCGACGATCGCACGGACGTCGCGGTCGTCAAGATCCAGGCGTCGAACCTGCCGGTCGTCGCGATCGGCGATTCGAACAGGGTGCGCGTCGGCGAGTGGGTCGTCGCGATCGGCTCGCCGTTCGGCCTCGACAACACCGTCACGGCCGGCATCGTCAGCTCGAAGAGCCGCAACACGGGCGACTACCTGCCGTTCATCCAGACCGACGTCGCCGTGAACCCGGGCAACTCGGGCGGCCCGCTGATCAACATGCAGGGCGAGGTGATCGGCATCAACTCGCAGATCTACAGCCGTACCGGCGGCTTCATGGGCATCTCGTTCGCGATTCCGATCGACGAGGCGATGCGCGTGGCCGACCAGCTGAAGGCGACGGGCAAGGTCACGCGCGGCCGGATCGCGGTCGCGATCGGTGAGGTGACGAAGGACGTGGCCGATTCGATCGGGCTGCCGAAGGCCGAGGGCGCGCTCGTCAGCAGCGTCGAGCCGGGCGGTCCGGCCGACAAGGCAGGCATCCAGCCGGGCGACATTATCCTGAAGTTCAATGGCCGTTCGGTCGACACGGCGTCGGACCTGCCGCGCATGGTCGGCGACACGAAGCCCGGCACGAAGGCGACGGTCAGCGTGTGGCGCAAGGGTCAGGCACGCGATCTGCCGATCACGATCGCTGAAACGCCGGCCGAAACGACGGCGAAGGCCGAGCAGCGCAAGAACGCGCCGCAGAAGCCGCGCCAGACCAATTCGCTCGGTCTGACGGTCAGTGACCTGACGGCCGAACAGATGAAGACGCTGAAGCTGAAGAACGGCGTGCAGATCGATGGCGTCGACGGCCCGGCCGCCCGTGCGGGCTTGCAGCGCGGCGATATCGTGCTGCGCGTCGGCGACACCGACATCACGAACGCGAAGCAGTTCGCCGAAGTGACCGCGCAGCTCGATCCGCAGAAGGCGGTTGCGGTGCTGGTGCGGCGTGGCGACAACACGCAGTTCGTGCCCGTGCGGCCGCGCCAGAAGTAACGCGCCGATGTTCACGCTCTACGGCCGCGGCTGGTGCCACCTGTGCGACGACATGCGCGACGCACTGGCGCCGGTGGCGGCCGAATTCGGTGTCGCGGTCGATTACGTCGACATCGACACCGACGAGGCGCTCGTCGCCCGCTACGACGAGGACGTGCCCGTGCTGCTGCTGGACGGGGCGGAGGTATGCCGCCACCGGTTCGACGACGCCCGGGTGCGCGATGCGCTGACGGCGCGGCGACGAGCCTGACCTGCCTCCGGCGGGCGTCGCTTCGCATGGGGCTTGACCCGGCGGGCGCCCCCGGCGGGCCGCTGCGCGGCCCGGCGTTGGAAATACCGCCCGGCGAAGGCCTTTTCGGCTAAAATAAGCCGTTTTTTCACCGACTTACAAGGCGTGCTCCGCAGTCGTCGAGCGCGCCTTTTTCGCTTGATCGGCACTGAATGGATCATATTCGCAATTTCTCGATCATCGCCCACATCGACCATGGCAAGTCGACGCTCGCGGATCGCATCATCCAGGTATGCGGCGGCCTCGCCGACCGTGAAATGGAAGCGCAGGTGCTCGACTCGATGGATATCGAGCGCGAGCGCGGCATCACGATCAAGGCGCAAACTGCCGCGCTGTCCTATCGCGCGCGCGACGGCAAGGTCTACAACCTGAACCTGATCGATACGCCGGGGCACGTCGACTTCTCGTACGAGGTCAGCCGTTCGCTGTCCGCGTGCGAAGGTGCGCTGCTCGTGGTCGACGCGAGCCAGGGCGTCGAGGCGCAGACGGTCGCGAACTGCTATACGGCAATCGAGCTCGGCGTCGAGGTCGTGCCGGTGCTGAACAAGATCGACCTGCCGGCCGCGAACCCCGAGAACGCGATCGAGGAGATCGAGGACGTGATCGGCATCGACGCGACCGACGCGACGCGCTGCAGCGCGAAGACGGGTCTCGGCGTCGAGGACGTGCTCGAAGCACTGATCGCGAAGGTGCCGCCGCCGAAGGGCGATCCGGCCGCGCCGCTGCAGGCGCTGATCATCGACTCCTGGTTCGACAACTACGTCGGCGTCGTGATGCTCGTGCGTATCGTCAACGGCACGCTGCGTCCGAAGGACAAGATCAAGATGATGGCGACCGGCGCGCAGTATCCGGTCGAGCACGTCGGTGTGTTCACGCCGAAGTCGCGCAATCTCGATTCGCTGTCGGCAGGGCAGGTCGGCTTCATCATCGCCGGCATCAAGGAATTGACGGCCGCTAAGGTCGGCGACACCGTCACGCACGCGACCAAGGCGGCCGCCAAGCCGCTGCCGGGCTTCAAGGAAGTGAAGCCGCAGGTGTTCGCGGGGCTGTATCCGGTCGAGGCGAACCAGTACGACGCGCTGCGCGAATCGCTCGAGAAGCTGAAGCTGAACGACGCATCGCTGCAGTACGAGCCGGAAGTGTCGCAGGCGCTCGGGTTCGGTTTCCGCTGCGGCTTCCTCGGGTTGCTGCACATGGAAATCGTGCAGGAGCGGCTCGAGCGCGAGTTCGACATGGACCTCATCACGACCGCACCGACGGTCGTCTACGAGGTCGTGCAGAGCGACGGCTCGAAGATCATGGTCGAGAACCCGGCGAAGATGCCGGATCCGGGCCGCATCGCCGAAGTCCGCGAGCCGATCGTCACCGTGAACCTGTACATGCCGCAGGACTACGTGGGCTCGGTGATCACGCTGTGCGAGCAGAAGCGCGGCTCGCAGATCAACATGCAGTATCACGGCCGCCAGGTGCAGCTCACGTACGAGATCCCGATGGCCGAGATCGTGCTCGACTTCTTCGATCGCCTGAAGTCGGTGTCGCGCGGCTATGCGTCGATGGACTACGAGTTCAAGGAATACCGTTCGTCGGACGTCGTGAAGGTCGACATGCTGATCAACGGCGACAAGGTCGATGCGCTGTCGATCATCGTGCACCGGTCGCAGTCGCAATATCGCGGCCGTGAAGTCGCCGCGAAGATGCGCGAGATCATTCCGCGCCAGATGTACGACGTGGCGATCCAGGCCGCGATCGGCGCGCACATCGTCGCGCGCGAGAACATCAAGGCGCTGCGCAAGAACGTGCTCGCGAAGTGCTACGGCGGCGACATCTCGCGAAAGAAGAAGCTGCTCGAGAAGCAGAAAGAAGGTAAGAAACGCATGAAGCAGGTGGGTTCGGTCGAGATCCCGCAGGAAGCGTTCCTCGCGATCTTGCGCGTCGAAGACAAATAACAGGACTGATCCTTTTATGAATTTTGCGCTGATTCTTTTTGTGCTCGTCATCTTGACGGGCGTAGCGTGGGTGCTGGACAAACTGGTGTTCCTGCCGCGGCGTCGCAAGGCGGCCGACTCGGCGATCGAGGAATTCGATCGTCAGCAGTCGCGCATCGACAAGCGCTTCGCGGATGAAAACGCGGCGCAGACGCGTTCGAAGCTGCGCGACGAGAAGCTGCGCCAGCCGTGGTGGCTCGAGTACACGGCGAGCTTCTTCCCGGTGATCCTGGCGGTGTTCGTCGTGCGTTCGTTCGTCGTCGAGCCGTTCAAGATTCCGTCGGGCTCGATGGTGCCGACGCTGCTCGTCGGCGATTTCATCCTCGTCAACAAGTTCGAATACGGTCTGCGCCTGCCGGTCACGAACACGAAGATCACACAGGGCAGCCCGCTGTCGCGCGGCGACGTCGTCGTGTTCCGCTATCCGAAGGACGAGTCGGTCGACTACATCAAGCGCGTGATCGGCCTGCCGGGCGATACCGTCGCGTACCAGGACAAGCAGCTCACGATCAACGGCCAGCCGGTGCCCGAAACGCCGCTGCCCGATTTCTTCGACGACGAGCGCCAGAATTACGCGAAGCAGTTCGAGGAAACGATCGGCAACAAGAAGAACGCGATCCTCAACAACCCGGCCGTGCCGCCGTTCGTGATGGGCGCATACGACTACCCGTATCGCGACAACTGCACGTACAACAGCCGCGGCGTGATCTGCAAGGTGCCGCCCGGTCACTACTTCATGATGGGCGACAACCGCGACAACAGCGCGGACAGCCGCTACTGGGGTTTCGTGCCGGACCAGAACATCGTCGGCCGCGCGTTCTTCATCTGGATGAACTTCAGCGACCTGAAGCGCATCGGTTCCTTCAACTGATCGCATTCGACTCACTCGCACTACGCGACGCACGGGCCGCGTCGCGTAGTGCCGAACTACTTTAAGAACCGGCGGTAACACCGCTTCGTCACGCCTTTTGCGTCCGGCCGTGCCGTTTCGGCTCGACCGGGCGCCCGCGTTATACTCCTGCACATGCCCTCATCCCAGTTGGAAAGCCGGCTGCGCTACGAATTTCGCAATGCGGAATTGTTGCGCCAGGCTTTGACCCATCGCAGTCACAGTGCCACGCACAACGAACGGCTCGAGTTTCTCGGCGATTCCGTTCTGAATTGCGCGGTGGCCGCCCTTTTGTTCCAGCGTTTCGGCAAGCTGGACGAAGGCGATCTGTCGCGCGTACGCGCCAACCTCGTCAAACAGCAGTCGCTGTACGAAATTGCTCAGGCCCTGAATATTTCGGACGGGTTGCGGCTGGGCGAAGGCGAGCTGCGCAGTGGCGGGTTCCGCCGCCCGTCGATCCTCGCGGACGCGTTCGAAGCCATCATCGGGGCCGTGTTCCTCGATGGCGGCTTCGAAGCCGCCCAAGGGGTCATCAAGCGCCTCTATATCCCGATTCTCGATCACATCGATCCGCGCACGCTCGGCAAGGACGCGAAGACGCTGCTGCAGGAATACCTGCAGGGGCACAAGATCGCGTTGCCGACCTACACGGTGGTCGCGACGCATGGTGCGGCGCACAATCAGCAATTCGAAGTCGAATGCACGGTGCCGAAGCTCGACGTGAAGGTGTCGGGCTCCGGTGCGAGCCGGCGCGCAGCCGAGCAGGCTGCCGCGAAGAAGGCGCTCGATGAAGTGATGGCGGCCGCGCCGATGTTGGCCGCAAAGCCGAAGCGCTCGAAAAACGCACGCGGGTCGAAACACGTCGAACCCGAAATCGTGCCGGGCGTGAAGGGCGTGCAGGAAGCGCTCGACCTGCGCTCGCCGGAGCGGAAGGAACGCGCGGCGGCGCGCGAGGCGAGGGCGGCCGGTGCGGCGCCCGCGGCCACCGCTGCGACCGGTGCCGAGCCGGCCGCGGCGCCGATGGCCGCGATTCGCGCGGCGCATGTCGACGCGGCGGCGGAAAAGGGCGAACGGGCGGCGAAGCCGGCGGCGGACAAGGCTGTCGACAAGCCGGCCGAGCGAGCCGACAAGGCCGCGGAGAAGCCCGTGGAAGCCGTGCCCGCTGCACGCGCAGCCGACAAGCCGGCTGGCCAGGCCGCCGATCCGGCATCGTCGTCCGCCGACAAGTCTTCCGCCGGTACCGACTCCGCTTCGCGTGCGGCTGCGCGCACACGCGACGCCGCGGCACCGGATTCCGAGACGCCGCCGGGCGGCGCGAGCCTCGCCGCCGCTCAGGCGCGCGTGGCCGATGCCGACCACTGAATTGCCCATCGATCGTGCCGCGCGCCGCGCGGCCGTTTCCGAACCTGTCTCCCAAACGATATGAACACTCCCGCTCCTACCGGTTTCCGTTGCGGCATGATCGCGATCGTGGGCCGCCCGAACGTCGGCAAGTCGACGTTGATGAACGCACTCGTCGGCCAGAAGATCAGCATCACGTCGCGCAAGGCGCAGACGACCCGCCACCGCATCACCGGCATCAATACGTTCGACGACGCGCAATTCGTGTTCGTCGACACGCCGGGCTTCCAGACACGCCACAGCACCGCGCTGAACCGTTCGCTGAATCGCGCGGTCACGTCGACGCTCACGTCGGTCGACGTGATCCTGTTCGTGATCGAGGCCGGCCGCTTCGGGCCGGACGACCAGAAGGTGCTCGACCTGATCCCGCCCGGCATGCCGACGCTGCTGATCGCGAACAAGATCGACCGCGTGAACGACAAGGCCACGCTGTTCCCGTTCATGCAGAAGGTGAGCGAGCTGCGCGAATTCACCGAGCTCGTGCCGTTGTCGGCTCAGAAGCCGGAAGACATCAAGCGCCTGCTGGACACGATCAAGCCGTACCTGCCGGAAGGCGAGCCGATCTACGGCGAGGACGAGCTGACCGACCGCAGCTCGCGTTTCCTCGCCGCCGAAATCCTGCGCGAGAAGGTGTTCCGCTGGACCGGCGACGAATTGCCGTACACGAGCACCGTGCTGATCGACAAGTTCGAGGAGGAAGGGCGCCTGAAGCGTATCTTCGCGACGATCCTCGTCGAGCGCGATTCGCACAAGGCGATGGTGATCGGCAAGAAGGGCGAGAAGCTCAAGCAGATCAGCACCGAGGCGCGGATGGACATGGAGAAGCTGTTCGACGGCCCCGTTTACCTCGAGACTTTCGTGAAGGTGAAGAGCGGCTGGGCCGACAACGAGGCGGGGCTGCGCGCCTATGGGTACGAATGACGCGCTGACGTCGACCGAAGACGCGGTGACGGCCGGCGCGAACGACGCGCCGCTGCCGGCACCGCCTGAACCGCCGCGCAAGGCGCGGCGCGCGACGTCACGCACGTCCGATTTCCGTGTCGCCGAGCAGCCGGCGTACGTGCTGCACAGTTATCCCTATCGGGAAACGAGCCTGATCATCGACGTGCTGACGCGCGATCATGGCCGGCTCGCGCTCGTCGCGAAGGGCGCGAAACGCCCGCACTCCGCGTTGCGCGGCGTAC
The DNA here is from genome assembly GCF_005502655.1 of Burkholderia sp. 4NA327C6. Classification (NCBI taxonomy): domain Bacteria; kingdom Pseudomonadati; phylum Pseudomonadota; class Betaproteobacteria; order Burkholderiales; family Burkholderiaceae; genus Burkholderia; species Burkholderia sp. 4NA327C6. The sequence continues at coordinate 185,904 of NZ_SCNZ01000007.1, forward strand.
TGCAGACCTTTCAGCCGCTGCTGCTGTCCTGGTCGGGCAAATCCGAGGTGCGCACGCTGACGGGTGCCGAATGGGTAGGCGGGATGCTGCCGCTCGGCGGAGACGGGCTCTTGTGCGGTTTCTACGCGAACGAACTGCTCGTGAAGTTCTGTGCCCGCGAAGATCCGCAGCCGCCGCTCTTCAATCATTACGTGCTGACCCTCACGCGCCTCGCGCACGGCGAACCCGCGGTGCAGGTGCTGCGCTCGTTCGAGCGCGTGCTGCTGCGCGAGACCGGCTACGCAATGGCGCTGAACCGGACGGTCGCGCGCCGCGCGGTCGAGCCTGACCGTCGCTACGTGTTCGATCCCGAGCGTGGCGTGCGCAATGCGGACGACGAAGTCCCGTCGCACTGGCCGGTCATTTCCGGACAGACGTTGCTCGACATGGAGCAGGACGATTACCATCGAGCCCAGACGGTTGCGCAAAGCAAGACGCTGATGCGCTTCCTGCTGAACACCTATCTCGGCGGTACGCCGCTTGCCACGCGTCAGATCCTGATCGACCTGCAAAACCTATGAGCTTTTTCCTGACAACGCCCACCGCCATCGACCTCGGCGTCAACATCGACCACGTCGCGACGCTACGCAATGTGCGCGGCACGACCTATCCCGATCCGATCCGCGCGGCGCTCGCCGCCGAAGAAGCCGGTGCGGATGCGATCACGCTGCACCTGCGCGAGGATCGCCGCCACATCGTCGATGCGGACGTGCGCAAGCTGCGCCCGTTGCTGAAGACGCGCATGAACCTCGAATGCGCGGTGACTGCCGAGATGCTCGATATCGCATGCGAAGTGCGTCCGCACGACGCGTGCCTCGTGCCCGAGAAGCGCGAGGAACTGACGACCGAAGGCGGTCTCGATGTCGCCGGCCACTTCGAAGCCGTGCGTGCGGCATGCAAGCAGCTTGCCGACGTGGGTGTGCGCGTGTCGCTGTTCATCGACCCGGACGAGACGCAGATCCGTGCCGCGCACGAAGCGGGCGCGCCGGTGATCGAGCTGCATACGGGCCGTTACGCCGAAGCGCACGACGAAGCCGAGCAGCAGCGCGAATACGAGCGCATCGTCGCGGGCGTTCAGGCCGGTGCGCAGCTCGGCCTGAAGGTCAACGCCGGTCACGGCCTGCACTACACGAACGTGCAGCAGATCGCCGCGATCGACGGCATCGTCGAACTGAACATCGGCCACGCGATCGTCGCACACGCGATTTTCGCGGGCTGGGACAACGCGGTGCGCGAAATGAAGGCGATCATGGTCGCCGCACGCGTTGCCGCGCTGCATGGCGGCGCGCGCTGAAGATGAATTGCCGCTGCGCGTCGCGCGTCATGCCTGACCCGGCCCGGCCGGGTCGTACCGGCGCGTACTGACATGGCGATCTACGGCATCGGTACCGACATCGCCCAGGTGAGCCGCATCGCGGCCGTGCTCGAACGCACGGGTGGCCGGTTTGCCGAGAAGGTGCTGGGCCCCGACGAGTTGCGCGTGTTCCATGCGCGCCGTGCCCGCTCCGAGGCGCGCGGCATCGCGTTCCTCGCGACGCGCTTTTCCGCGAAGGAAGCGTTCTCGAAGGCGATCGGGCTCGGCATGCACTGGCCGATGACGTGGCGTGCGCTGCAGACCCTCAACCATCCGAGCGGCGAGCCGTACGTGGTCGCATCGGGCGAGCTGGCCGACTGGCTTGCCGCCCGTGGCATCACGGCACGCGTGACGGTCAGCGACGAACGCGACTACGCGGTGTCGTTCGTGGTCGCCGAGACGGACGCGGCGCCTGCACCTGTTTCCCGAACCTCCTCCTGACGGAATTCCCGATTCGTTGACGTCCTCATCCACCTAAAGGCAGTTGATTCCCACACCTGGCGATGCACGTCCGCATCGGAGAATGTTCAGCGCAGCGTTGGTATCCCGATCATGCTCGACACCACAGTCACTGCAGGCCCACTCTCTTATTCTCAGTCCCGCGATACCTTTCGGCCGCGTCGAGCTGTCTTTCGATCCGCACGCCGAACAGGACTGGGTCGAACCGCTTTCGTCGACTTCCTCGAACGTGACTCCGTGCGCGATCGCTTTGTAGCGGAGCTTGTTTCGGAAGGACGACCAGGATACGTCGTAAACGCTCCTCGCCATCCTGGTTCTGGCGAGTTTGGCGGCAGACACGTTGCCGACCACGATGTAATCGAAACGCCGCACCAGATCGAGCGCGAGCTTGTATTGGAAATCGGTGCGGGCGTTCGCGACCTTCGCGTGCAGCTTCGCGATATGCCGCTTGTGTTTGCGCGCCCGTTGCGCTTTCGCGAGCTTTTCGGCCGCACATCGACCGAACCGATCGTTCGGCAGCTTCTCACCGGTCGAAAGTGTGGCGAAGTCTTTCAGGCCGAGATCAATGCCGACACCGGAACGAATCGGTCGGGCGTGAACATCGGGCATTTCGATCACGATATTCAGAAACCAATTGCCACGCGCATCCTGCGCAAAGTTGGTCCCGTCCTTGATCTTGCCTTCGGGAAGCACCCGGCTATTGAACACGCGAAACGTGTTGCCGGCGAAACGGAACGCGTCACCCTCGCGCTTCAGGTCACGGCCCTTCAGCGGCACCCAACCGAGCGATTTCCTGCTGCGATAGCGCAGCCAAGGGCGCCGGTGCTGGCTGCGAGACTTCGCGTATTGTTCGCACGTTGCGTTGACGGTGCCCGAGTGGATGCCGAGTTCCTTGCTGCTACCGGTCGTCAACACGTTCAGGTCGAAACCCGTCGGCCACTTCTTGCGCCACTTGAGCGCGTGCTTTTGCGTGTCGTTGCAGAAGTTCCAGACGTAGTTCACCGCACGGCTCTGCTTGTTAAGCAGTCCGTTGAGCGATTTCACCCGGTAGCGGTAGACGAGAATCATACCGGTGATCCTAATCTGTGGAAGAAGCTGCCTGTCAACGGCACTCCTTTCCTTCCCGCTATGAGTTGCGGGGTTTCTCCGAGCAAATCTTTATGAAAACGACTCCCGGCCCGGTCATGCTCGACGTCGTCGGCACGGCCCTGTCGCGCGACGATGCGCGGCGCCTCGCGCATCCGAATACCGGCGGCGTGATCCTGTTCGCGCGGCACTTCCAGAACCGCGCGCAACTGACCGCGCTGACCGACGCGATCCGCGCGGTGCGCGAAGACATCCTGATCGCCGTCGATCACGAGGGCGGGCGCGTGCAGCGTTTCCGCACCGACGGCTTCACGGTGCTGCCCGCGATGCGCCGCCTCGGTGAGCTGTGGGACCGCGACGTGCTGCTCGCGACGAAGGTCGCCACGGCCGTCGGCTACATCCTGGCCGCTGAATTGCGCGCATGCGGGATCGACATGAGCTTCACGCCCGTGCTCGACCTCGACTACGGGCACTCGAAAGTGATCGGCGATCGCGCATTCCATCGCGATCCGCGCGTCGTCACGCTGCTCGCGAAGAGCCTGAATCACGGGCTGTCGCTCGCCGGGATGGCGAATTGCGGCAAGCATTTCCCGGGGCACGGCTTCGCGGAGGCCGACTCGCACGTCGCGTTGCCGACCGACGACCGTCCGCTCGACGCGATCCTCAAGCAGGACGTCGCACCGTACGACTGGCTCGGCCTGTCGCTGTCCGCGGTGATTCCCGCGCACGTGATCTACACGCAGGTCGACAAGCGGCCGGCCGGTTTCTCGCGGGTGTGGCTGCAGGACATCCTGCGCGGCCGGCTCGGCTTCACTGGCGCGATCTTCAGCGACGACCTGTCGATGGAGGCCGCGCGCGAAGGCGGCACGCTCACGCAGGCGGCCGACGCCGCGCTCGCGGCCGGTTGCGACATGGTGCTCGTCTGCAACCAGCCGGACGCGGCCGAGGTCGTGCTGAACGGGCTGAAAGCACGGGCAACGGACGAGTCGGTGCGACGCATCAAGCGGATGCGTGCGCGCGGCAAGGCGTTCAAGTGGGACAAGCTGATCGTGCAGCCCGAGTATCTGCAGGCGCAGGCGCTGTTGAGCAGCGCATTGGCCTGAGCGGGGAGGGGATGGCGCGGTCTGCGCCGTTCCGGTCACCGAAACAAAAAGCCGCGCAATCGCGCGGCTTTTTTATGCATTGCTACCAGTGCGAACCGGGCAGCTTCAGGCGTCAAGCAGGTTGACGACGTTCGCTTTAGCGCAACTAACGGTCAAACCCTGCCCGCGCCTTCGAGCATCGCTGCCCGCTCAGTTCACCTTCATCCGCTGCAGCTTGTTGTACAACGTCTTCGGGCTGATGCCGAGCAGCGTTGCGGCGCGGTGGCGCGTGCCGCCGACGGCATCGAGCGTCGCGCGGATCAGCAGATCCTCGACGTCGGACAGCGGCGTGCCGACCTTGATCTGCACGCTGCTGCCGTTCAGTGCGGCGCCGGCCGAGAAGCTCGGCTCGCCCGCGCGCAGTGTCTCGATGAAATCGCCCGATGCGTCGTACGCGAAGCGCACGCGCTCCTGCAACTCGCGCACGTTGCCCGGCCATTCGTAGGACAGGCATTCGCGCACGAAGCCCGGTGCCGCGCGCTTGTCGGTCGTGCTGCGGCCGGTTGCGCGCGCGTCGCGGTTCAGTTCGTCGATCAGTGCGTCCGCGATCGCGAGCGCGTCGCCGTCGCGCTCGCGCAGCGGCGGCATCGTGATCGACGCCGCGTCGAGGCGCAGCCACAGATCCTCGCGCAGCGTGCCGTTCGCGACTGCTTCGCGCGCCGGGCGGCGCGTGGTCGCGATCAGCCGGAAATCGCTCGTGATCGAACTCGTGCCGCCGATCCGCATGAAGTTCTGCGAATCGAGCGCATGCAGCAGGGCTTCCTGCAGCACGAGCGGCAGTGCGGTGATCTCGTCGAGAAACAGCGTGCCGCCGCCGGCCTGTTCGAACAGGCCTGATTCGCGGCGCTCGGCGCCGTCGAACGCGCCGCGCTCATGGCCGAACAGCACGCTGTCGAGCGACGCACCATGCCGGCCGGCCTGCGCGATCGTCCGGCAGTCGAACGACACGAACGGCCCCTTGCGGCGCCGGCTCAGGTCGTGCAGCGTGCGCGCGGCCAGCTTCTTGCCGGTACCGGCTTCGCCCGAGAACAGCACGGCCGTTTCGGTGCGCGCGTTGTGCTCGATCATGTCGTACACGTGCTGCATCGCGTCGCTGCGGCCGACCAGCGCGCCGAAGCGGCCGAGATGGCGCAGCGAGGCGCGCAACGACTGCACTTCGTCGATCAGTTCGTACGGACGCGGGATCCGCGCGAGCAGGCTGCGCAGGCGCGGGATGTTGATCGGCTTCAGCAGGTAGTCCCAGATGCCGTGACGCAGGCCCTCGATGGCGCTCTCGACCGTCGCATTGCCGGTCAGCACGATGACGGGCAACGAGCCGTTCGGCTGTTGCTGCGGCAGGTGCTGGAGCAGGTCGAACCCGCTGCCGTCCGGCAGGTTGAGGTCGACGAGAACGACGTCGGGAATCGAGCGGCCGAGCGCCGTGCGTGCTTCGGCGAGCGACGTGGCCGTGTCGACCGAGAAGCCGTCTGCGGCGAGCAGTGCGGTGAGGCCGGACAGACTGTTGGGATCGTCTTCGACAATCAGGGCGTGTGGCATGGTGGACGCGAGTCGAGTCAAGAGAGGCGGGCTGTCGGCCGTCGGGGCCGCAGCCGCATGTCAGATTAAAAACTGATTTTATGCCCCGCTGAACGCGTCACGAGCATTATTTCTCCGGCGCTATAAAACAGTTACCGATGATACAAATTGAATATCTTTACCGGTGGCTTTTGTGCTTTACATCAGCATGACTCTCGCCCGGTTGTTGGCGCCGGACAAACAAAAAGCGCCCCGAAGGGCGCTTTGTTCGATGCGGGTACCGCTGGCGATTACGCGCGGCTGCGGTATTCGTTCGTACGCGTATCGATTTCGATCTTGTCGCCGGTGTTGCAGAACAGCGGCACTTGCAGTTCGAAGCCCGTTGCGAGCTTGGCGTTCTTCAGCACCTTGCCCGACGACGTGTCGCCCTTGACTGCCGGCTCCGTGTAGGTGATCTCGCGAACGAGGACCGTCGGCAGTTCGACCGAGATCGCCTTCTCGTTGTAGAACACGACTTCGCAAGCCATGCCGTCTTCGAGGTAGTTCAGCGCTTCGCCCATCATTTCCGCTTCGACTTCGAACTGGTTGTAGTCGGCGTCCATGAACACGTACATCGGATCGGCGAAGTACGAGTACGTCACTTCCTTGCGGTCGAGCACGACGACGTCGAACTTGTCGTCAGCCTTGTAGACCGCTTCCTGGCCTGCGTTCGTCAGCAGGTTCTTCATCTTCATCTTGACGACGGCGGAGTTGCGGCCCGACTTGTTGTATTCAGCCTTGGCGATGACCCATGCGTCGCTGCCAATCTGCACGACGTTGCCTACGCGGAGTTCCTGTGCGGTTTTCATAAAAAACTGTCCTGATCAAATCAAATAAATAGGTGCCTGAGCGTTGCGCAACGGCTGACGGCGCAAGCGGTGCGTTCCGGTGGACGCCAAAAGCGAGCGCTTGCCTGGTCAGCCGTCGGATAACCGCTTATTTTAACTGAGATTTTGCGTATTCCGCCAGCTTTCCGGCGAGATCGCCGACGGCCGCGAGCGCATCGGCCCAGCGGGCCGCGTTGGCGTCCAGTGCGGCGCGGTGCTGCCAGAAATCGGCCCAGTCGGGTGTGCCGACGCCGTTCCATGCGTGCCAGAACCGCTCGAGCGCCGCGCGCGGCGCATCGGCGAGGCCGGCTGACAGGTGTGCGAGCGCGGCGTCGAGCTTTGGCAGGTGCACGTCGTCGGCCTGCGGGTAGATGTGCCACACGAACGGTTTGCGGGCCCACTGCGCCCGGACGAACGAATCCTCGCCGCGCACGAAATTGACGTCGGCCACCCACAGCAACGGATCGTAGTCGGCCTGGGGGACGAACGCGAGCCCATGCGCCGTCAGGTTGCCGCTGCGCGCATGCATGCCCGCGCCGAACGACTCGACCCCGAAAAAACGCGCGACCGCAGGCGACACGCGGCCGGCCGGTACGAGTGCGACGACCGGCGTCGGGCCGTCGCGCCACTGCGCGAGCAGCGCGTCGACGGCCGGATTCTCGTACGCGAACAGGCTGACGACGGTCGTGCCCGGGGCAGGCGCCGGGCCGCCGGTCGCGCGCCGCCACCAGGCGTCGCGTGCCGCCGCGTCGGTTTCGAAGGCCGCGCGGCGTGCATCGAGATCGTGCTCCTTCAGGACGCCGCCGGTGCCGGCCGACAGGCCCGGGAAGAAAAACGTCTTCAGCAGCGGGTAGCGCGGATGCGGCGATGGCCGCAGATGGAAATCGGCGACCCAGTCCTCGGCGCTCAGGTATTCGAGATTGATCCACACGGGGCGCCGTTCGCGGCGCGCCATCGCCGCGAGATACGCGCCGGGCAACTCGCACGCGAACGCTTCGATCACGACATCGGCAATCTCCAGCGCGTCGCCGACTTCCGCATGCCAGTGCTCGATCACGATCGCATCGACCGTCTGCCGCCCCGCGTCGGGATCGACCCCGGGCAGCAGGCGCGCGAACGTGCGCAGGTCGTCGACGAACAGGCGAACCTGCCAGCCGTGCTCGTGCGCGAGCTGGCGCGCGACGCGCCAGCAGACGCCGATGTCGCCGAAATTGTCGACCACCGTACAGAAGAGGTCGCAGGCGATCGGTTCGCCCGGCGCGAGCGGCGTAGCAGGCAGGGGGGCAGCGGGGGTGCGGGACATCGAAGCGGGCCGGTGAATGCTCTAAACTGGCGATTCTAATAGACCCGTTCCGCGTTACAAGGCGCCCGGATCACGCATGACATCCCCTGAAGCTTCCGATACCCCGTTCGAACCGAAGAAGATCCTTGCGCAGTTGCCGCACATGCCGGGCGTCTATCGCTATTACGACACGGCGGGCGCCGTGCTCTATGTCGGCAAGGCACGCGACCTGAAGAAGCGCGTATCGAGCTATTTCACGAAGACGCAGCTGTCGCCGCGCATCGCGATGATGGTCACGCGCATCGCGCGCATCGAGACGACCGTCACGCGCTCGGAGGCCGAGGCGCTGCTGCTCGAGAACAACCTGATCAAGGCGCTCGCGCCGCGCTACAACATCCTGTTTCGCGACGACAAGTCGTATCCGTACCTGAAGCTCACCGCGCACCGCTTTCCGCGCATGGCCTACTACCGCGGCTCGGTCGACAAGCAGAACCAGTATTTCGGACCGTTCCCGAGCGCCTGGGCCGTGCGCGAGAGCATCCAGATCCTGCAGCGCGTGTTCCAGCTGCGCACCTGCGAGGATTCGGTCTTCAACAATCGCACGCGGCCGTGCCTGCTGCACCAGATCGGGCGCTGCACGGCGCCGTGCGTCGGCGCGATCTCCGACGAGGACTACGCCATCGACGTCTCGAACGCCGCGCGCTTCCTGCTCGGCCGGCAGTCCGAAGTGATGAAGGAGCTCGAGCAGAAGATGCACGCATTCGCGGCCGAGCTGAAATTCGAGCAGGCGGCGGCCGTGCGCAACCAGATGAGCTCGCTCGCGACGGTGCTTCACCAGCAGGCGATCGAGGTCGGCAGCGACAGCGACGTCGACATCCTGGCCGTCGTCGCACAGGGCGGGCGCGTGTGCGTGAATCTCGCGATGGTGCGTGGCGGCCGGCATCTCGGCGACAAGGCGTACTTCCCGACGCACGTCGAAAGCGCGCTGACGCTCGCCGAGGGCGGGATCGGCGACGAGTCCGAGCTGGCGGAGGCGGTCGATGCGTCCGCCGACGCATTGCCCGACCTGCCGGAAGAGCCCGGCCGCACGCGCGGTGACGCGGCGGCGTCGGTCGAGGCCGAAGTGCTCGATGCGTTCATCGCGCAGCACTATCTCGGCAACCGCGTGCCGCCCGTGCTGGTCGTGAGCCACGCGCCCGCGAGCCGCGACCTGCTCGAGCTGCTGTCCGAGCAGGCCGGCCACAAGGTGTCGCTGGTGCGGCAGCCGCAGGGGCAGCGGCGTGCGTGGCTGTCGATGGCCGAGCAGAATGCGCAGATTGCGCTCATGCGGCTGCTGTCCGAGCAGGGCTCGCAGCAGGCGCGCACGCGTGCGCTCGCGGAGACGCTCAGCTATGAATGCGACGATCTCGCGACGCTGCGGATCGAATGCTTCGACATCAGCCATACGATGGGCGAGGCAACACAGGCGTCGTGCGTGGTCTACCACCATCACAAGATGCAGTCGGGTGAATACCGCCGCTACAACATCACCGGGATCACGCCGGGCGACGATTACGCGGCGATGCGGCAGGTGCTCACGCGCCGCTACGAGAAGATGGTCGAGCAGGCCGCGCAGGCGGCGGCCGCCGACGATGCGGCCGGCATCGACGGCGAGTCGACGCGCCAGGCCGAAGCGTCGAGCCTGTTGCCGAACATCGTGCTGATCGACGGCGGCAAGGGGCAGGTCGAAATCGCGCGCCAGGTGTTCACCGAGCTCGGTCTCGACACGTCGATGCTGGTCGGCGTCGCGAAAGGCGAAGGGCGCAAGGTCGGCCTCGAGACGCTCGTGTTCGCGGACGGCCGCACACCCCTCGAACTCGGCAAGGAAAGCGCCGCGCTGATGCTCGTCGCGCAGATCCGCGACGAGGCGCACCGCTTCGCGATCACCGGCATGCGTGCCAAGCGGGCGAAGGCGCGCCAGACATCGCGGCTCGAGGAGCTCGAGGGCGTCGGCGCGAAGCGCCGGCAGCGGCTGCTCGCGCGGTTCGGCGGGTTGCGCGGCGTGGTTGCCGCGAGCGTCGAGGAACTCGCGAGCGTCGAGGGCATCTCGCACGCGCTCGCCGAGCAGATCTACAAGCAGCTTCACTGACGCGGCCGTGCGGCCGGCTGCCTTGCCAGCGTTCTTGTGGCAGGCCGGTCGACACGGCACAATTGCGAATCCTTTACTGTCCCGCATGCCATGCCGTTCAATTTCCCGATTTTCCTGACGTGGGTACGGATCGTGCTGATTCCGCTCGTCGTCGGCGTGTTCTACCTGCCGGACACGGTGATGGGCGGCGCACACCGCAACCTCGCGGCGGCGGCGATCTTCATTCTTGCGGCGCTGACCGACTGGTTCGACGGGTATCTGGCCCGCAAGTGGAACCAGACGTCGTCTTTCGGCGCATTTCTCGATCCGGTGGCGGACAAGCTGATGGTGACGGCCGCGCTGCTGATCCTCGTGCAGATTTCGCGGGTCGATGCGGCAATCGCACTCGTGATCGTCGGCCGCGAGATCGCGATTTCGGCGCTGCGCGAGTGGATGGCGCAGATCGGCGCGTCGAAGAGCGTCGCGGTGAACCAGCTCGGCAAGTTCAAGACTGCATGCCAAATGGTCGCAATTCCGATGCTGCTGTTCTACGGGCCACTGCCGCTCGGTATCGCGACGATCGACACGCGTGTGTGGGGCGAATGGCTGATGTATCTTGCCGCGGTGCTGACGATCTGGTCGATGCTGTACTACATGAAGCTCGCATGGCCGCAGATTCGAGAGCGCGGCGGCGCGTGATGGGGCCGGTCGAGCAGGTTTTTGTAAAAAGGGCTGGAAAAGCTCTTGACACACGAATGTGCCTTCGACATAATCTCGCTTCTCCGCTGCACGACGAAGTAAGTGTGTGACGGGGAAGCAGTAGCGCAGCAATACGCGGGAGTAGCTCAGTTGGTAGAGCGCAACCTTGCCAAGGTTGAGGTCGCGAGTTCGAGACTCGTCTCCCGCTCCAGATTTTTTCTGGCAGCGTGTTGTACGGCAAAGCGCTGCAGATGCAGGACACATGCGGGAGTAGCTCAGTTGGTAGAGCGCAACCTTGCCAAGGTTGAGGTCGCGAGTTCGAGACTCGTCTCCCGCTCCAGATTTTTCTGGCAGCGTGTTGGTCGGCGAAGCGCTGCAGATGCAGGACAATGCGGGAGTAGCTCAGTTGGTAGAGCGCAACCTTGCCAAGGTTGAGGTCGCGAGTTCGAGACTCGTCTCCCGCTCCAAATTTTGATCTACAGACTTCTACTGGGGTCTGTAGGTCATTGAAAAAAGGAGCTTCGGCTCCTTTTTTCATTCCAGCGAGTGCCACGGAAATCCACCCACAGCTACCGTTTTTGAGTGACCAAATAAGGCACAAGAATACGGGTGGGTCGGCTACCGGATAGTTGCTGGGGCTGAGCGGGAACCATGACGAGCATAGGGCCTAAGTCATTACTTAGGAGTCTCGAAATGGCGCTCTCTGATCTGACCGTCCGGCAGGCGAAGACCACCGGAAAACGCTACACCCTCTCCGACAACGACTGCCTGGGCCTGATGGTCTCAGCCGCAGGCGGCAAGTCATGGCAATTCCGCTACTACTGGCTGGGCAAGCAAAAGCGCCTGTGCCTAGGCGGCTATCCTGCCCTCAGCCTGCGTGAAGCCCGGACCGAGCGAGACAAGGCCCAGGCCCTGCTTGCCAGGGGGATCGATCCCCAGGTCGAGCGCGACCAGAAACGGCACGCGGCCAAGCTGGCAGGCGAATACACCTTCAAGACCGTCTTCGATGCTTGGGTCGAGCATCGCCGTAAGGAACTCAAGGAAGGCCGTCAGAGCACGCTTTCCCAGATCCTACGCATCTTTAACAAAGACGTGCTGCCCACTCTGGGGAAGATGTCGATCTATGACATTCGCCGCCCTCAGCTTCTGGGCGTCCTGGCGGCGATCGAGAAGCGCAAGGCGTTCACTACTGCGGAAAAGGTCCGCACCTGGTTCAACCAGATGTTCCGTTATGCCCTGGTCATCGCCGAGGGGCTGGAGGTCAACCCGGCCGCAGACCTGGACGTGGTAGCCGAACCCAAGCCCCCGGTAGCCCACAATCCCTACTTGCACCTGCCCGAGATGCCCGAGTTCCTCCAGAAGCTCCGGCTCTACAACCCCCGTGGCTGGCAGACCCAGCTTGGCGTCCGGCTGCTGTTCCTGACCGGGGTGCGCACCGGCGAACTGCGGTTGGCCGAACCCGAACAGTTCGACCTCGACCGCGGCTTGTGGATCATCCCACCGCAGATCGTCAAGCAGCTCCAGGATGAAATGCGCAAGGCAGGGAAGCGGCCGCAGGATGTGCCCCCCTATATCGTGCCGCTATCCCTGCAGGCCATCGAGATCGTGCGCTATCTTCTGGGGGTGATGCGGCCGGCGCAGAGGTACCTGCTGTCACACCGCAGCGAACTCAAGAAGCGCATCAGCGAGAACACTCTCAACAAGGCCGTGCAGCTCATGGGCTATGAGGGGCGCCTGACCGGCCACGGCATCCGCGGCACCATCTCGACGGCGCTCAACGAGATTGGCTACCCGAAGATTTGGGTGGACGCGCAGCTTTCCCATTCCGACCCCAACAAGGTGAGTTCGTCCTACAACCACGCCAAGTACGTTGAGCCGCGCCGTCGGATGATGCAGGACTGGGCCGATCGGCTCGACCTGCTCGAACAGGGCGAAGTGGAAGCCGCGAGCGCGCACCTGACCATCCGTATCGACGGAGTGCCGGCGATGGCGGAAGCGGAGGAAGCGGTGGAGACGGCCCCCACGGTGGCCGAGCCCACTCTCACCAGCGTCTCGCCCGTTGTAGCAACACCCATTGTCGTGACCTCGAATGGCGGCGGGATCACGTTCCAGCGGCTGTCTCAGGTGCCGCCGCCTCCGACGCATGCCCCAGAGCCGGAAGTGTCCGCGATCCAGCGCGAGCGCGAGGAAATGCTGACCATCTACGAGTCTCCAAGCAGCTTGCCGGTCCCGCTGTTCGGCAAGCTGGCCGGAAAGTCCAAGGACCAGATCAACCGCGAACTGAAAGCGGGCAAGTTGCTGTCCATCAGTTTGGGCAATCGGGGGCAGCGTGTTCCCGATTGGCAACTGGTGCCGCTCAAGCACAAGCTGGCCCAGGTGCTCATGAACCAGTGCCCGCACGCGGATTCGTGGGATCTGTACCGCATGCTGACCCAGCCGCACCCTGACCTGGGGGATCGCGCGGCCATTGATGCGGTCACGCCGACCAACGTGCCGGCAATCATCCGGGTCATCATGGGCGACTACCAGCACCATGCGGATATGCCCGAGGCCATTGCCCCGTACCCCATCCCCGAGGATGTGCGGCAAAGCGTTCGTCGGCTGGTGGATAGCGCAGTAGTTCTAGACGGAGCATAGGGCTCTCAAACCTTGCAGGGGCCTTGTGGCCCCTGCATTACGCTTGCACCGCCTCCACGAGTTCGCTCAGCGTGCGCGGTGCGGGAGCGAAGAACACGGCGCCGGTGTGCGCCGTCGAGAAATCGAGCAGGCGGTCGTGCATGCCTGGCGGATCGCCGAGGAACATGCGCTCCAGCATCTTCTGCGTCACCCACAGATGCCTGGAGTAGCCGATGAAGTAGGTGCCATATTCGCCCTGGCCGGGGCGGCCGAAGGGCATGTTGTCGCGCAGGATGTCGTGCTCGGTGCCGTCGTCGTCCACGATCGTGGCGAGGGTCTTGTGCGATTTCTGGCCGCTCGTCGCGTCGGGCAATTCGACATTGCTGACGATCTCCCGGCCGATGATCCGCTCTTGCTCGTCCTTGGCGAGCCGAGCCCACGGCTGCATTTGGTGCAGATACTTCTGCACCACCAAGTAGCTGCCGCCGGCGAACGCCTGATCTTCACTGCCGACCAGCGTCGAGGCGCCGATGTCGTGCCCGGTCGGGTTGGCCGTGCCATCGACAAAGCCAAGCAGGTCGCGGGAGTCGAAGTAGCGAAAACCGACCACCTCGTCGGCCACCGTCACGCTGCTGCCCAGTTGGTCCAGCAGCAGGCGCTCGAATTCAAAACAGAGGTCCTCACGTTCGGCACGGATGTGAAAGAACAGGTCGCCGGGCGTGGCAGGCGCGGTGTGCTTAGCACCCTCGATGGGCAGGAAGGGCCGTAGTTCCTTCGGGCGCTTCCCGGTCTGGAAACGGTCCCATAGCGCCGATCCCAGTGCAGTGATACACGACAGCCGGCCGTTGAGATCGCGGAAGCCCACCGTTTTGATCAGGTCGTCCAGCCCGTCCAAGACGCCGGCGACCACCTGAAGGGCCTCGTGGCCCTCGGCGACCGTCAACGTGAGAAACACCGCCGCGCGCGACAGCGGCGCATCGATGCTTTGCGAGTCAATTGGTACTCGGTCCCAACCACTTCCAACCATTCGTGCCTCCAAAGACCATGTTCATTCATCATATTGCCAGAGATGAAAGTGCTATCACTGGCGCGCTAACAGGCGCGTGCCGCTGTAACTACCCGCACGCAGCCTCGGCGAGAGCGGGCTATGGGTTGTTCGAGCAAGCCGCGCTGTCCCTGGCAACCAGCATTGCCCTGTGCTCGAACCGCTCAGAAACAACATTGGCTCGTCCGTGGGGCCGCTGCAGGTATGTCACGATCTCGTAGGGGCCGTCTGAAAGCGGTCGCATAGTGATCCCCCACGCATGGGCACGCTCAATGCGCGATTGCGCGGAGAGCCCCACTCCGTAGCCAGCGGTCACCCAAAGCGCCATCATCTCGAACGAAGTCACATGCTGAATGCTCTGCTGGCTCAACGGAAGAAAGGACAGTCGCTGATCCAGCAGTAGGCAAGTCTCCGCCGGCCAGCGAAACACCGGATAGTCCAGAAGCTCGGCAAGCGTGATCTTCGCCTGGGCAACTAAGGGGGACCCCAGCGGCACTGCAACAGCCACGTTCTCCACCCAGAGCGGTTGGCTTTTCACGGCCGGAGCACCAGCGTTCCGAAGCGACATTCCAGCGTCGTAGCGGCCTTCCTCAAGGCCCGTCAACAGATCATCGGCTGAGGTCTCAAAGAACGTGATGGTGACTTCTGGTTCCTCCGCGCGCTGTAGGGCAAGAAGCGTTGTGAGGCAAGAGGATGGCACTCCGGGCGCGATAGCAAGCCTGAAATGGGAAAACTGGCTGGTGGCGTCATGCATGAGGGCCCCCAATAAGCGATCTGTCCAGAAAGGCAAACCAGCGTTGCAGGAAAGAGTGAAGTTTAACGTCGTTATCTTTAACGTGGTTAATTGTGGCAGATTGTTTGACGCTTCTGCTAATGCAGAAATCAACAATTCAGCCAGGCCGTCCTTCTGGCACATCGACGTATGAATCCGAGTCGGCGTCAGCCTTCGGAAAGGCCGTGCGCGCTGCGCGCGTCGCTCAAGGAGTCGCGCAAGACGAGTTCGCATCTCGGGCAAGCATTTCGCGTTCTCACATGGGTAAGATCGAGCGTGGTGAGCACGTGCCCACGCTTCCGCTCATACTGAAAATTTCTACGGCACTTGGAATAAGCGCGGCTGACCTGATGACGGCGACCGAACGCAATCTGCGTGCCGACACTGATCCCTGAGTGTCTAGCCTGCCAGCTCCGTCAACCGTCCGAAGAGTCGCGAAGGCGAACGATAAAACGCTCCACCGAAGCCGATAAATTGCCGCCGTCGGGCCGAAGCAGGTAGGTGGTGATCACGGCGGAATCCATCGCCAAGGGGCGGATCACCACATCCGGCCGTTGGGAGATGGGAATCTTGGTCGCCGTCATAAAGCCGATGCCGTAGCCGGCGCCGACCAACGTGAGCATCATGTCTAGCGAGGACACTTCCTCGACAACATTCAGCTTGTGCTCCAACGTGTTGAGCAGCCGCTTGAGTTCGCGGCAATAGCCCTCGCATACCTGCGGGTCGCACAGGACAAGTGGATGGCCTTGAAGTTCTTGAAGTGGCACCTCCTTGTAGGTGAGCAATGAGTGACGAGCTGGCACCGCAATCACCAGCGGGTCATGCCAGATTGGTTCGGCAGCGATACCGTCGCCGACATCGGCCGTGTGCGCGAACCCGATCATGAAGTCGCCCGAACGCAAGCCACGCACTTGCTCTGCCAGAGGCACTTCTGACAAGCGTATTTCGATCTCCGGCTCCTCGGCGCGGCAACGAGCCAGAAATGCCGACAGCCGTGGATCGATAGCCCCATCTGATACAGCGATGCGCAGGCTACCGCGCAAGCCCGATGCCACAGCCTTGGCATTTTCACGAGCCTGTTCCAGCACTGTGAATAGACGGCGAACATCTTGCAAGAAGACCGCGCCCGCCGCCGTTAGAACTGTTCCTCGTCGGTTTCGGTCGAAGAGCACTACGCCCAACTCGTCCTCAAGTTCCTTGATGGCTCGTGATAGCGGTGGTTGTTCGATATGCAGGCGCTCAGCCGCCCGCGTGAAATGTAGCTCCTCAGCAAGAACTACGAAGCAGCGAAGATGGCGCAGCTCCATAGGCCACCCTCCCGTTCCGACTTATCCAACACTGTGCTATCTCCCTATAGAAGTGACTGCCATTCTGGCGGCGGCGAGTTCGGCCACATCATTGGAAACTTCTGGCTGAATGAGCCAGGGCTGGGTTGACCGTGCGATGGCCCGAGGCAGGCACAACACCAGGCGAGCCTGATCAAGTCCGTGGGGTGATAAGGATCAGACGAAGGCTATCTCCAGCCACGCACGTCAATGGATGCCGTGCATCGTCCCCGTCTGACCCTTGGCCGATTGCGAACCAAGCGCTTGAACACGCTTGCGGTTGATCATCACCTGCGGATTGCTGAGGCTCTGCTCCTGGTCCGAGCCAAGGCAAGTACCTTGGGGCAGACGGCAAATGCCGGCGAAAATATTCGCCGGCTCAAGTTGCTGCCCGGAGACTGGCGGGACCAGAATGCCTCTCACCAGAAAGTGTGAGACATCCTGATGCTTAGCCCGCGCCGGATGCTTAATGCCGCACTGAACCATGCGGGTCGATGACGTACTTGTATGCAGAACCCGCGTCGAACTCTTTGTACGCGGCGGGCGCGTCTTCGAGCTTGATGAATTTAGTGTTCATCATCGGCGAAAGGTAAGGCATGCGATCGTTCAGTATCGCCCGCATTAACGCGTGGTTGTAGTTGGCCGTCGGAGATTGACCAGCCGACATTCGCGGCGACTTGATCCAGGCGTTGGACCATTCCAGATCCATATGGCCTTTCTTGGCTTTCGGGTCTTTCGAGATCGGGTTTGCGCAGTACACACCGACCGTACTGGTCATTCCGCCGAAGCGGACATATTTGAGCATTGCGTTGGTAACAGCGCTCTCCACGATCTTGTCAGCCTCCGCGCCAAACCCGCGGCAGTCCACACCAACATAGTCGATGACGCGATCCACCTCCCTGTGCCCGGTAATGCGTTCGAGATGCTCCTCGATCGGCACGCCGTCGGAAAGGTTGATGGTTTCCACGCCGTGTGGCTTGAGAAGGTCCAGCCGCTCTTGAATGTAATCGGCAACGATGATGGCGCCTGCACCCAGAAGTCTGGCGCAGGCGGCACCCGCTCTGCCGACCGGCCCGGCACCGAAGATCAGGATGTTTTCGCCGACGACGTAGGCCGGTGCGGCTGGCCAGTCCGGGCCAGCGAACCCATGGAAAGCTGTGGGTAATACGTCAGAGAGAAGGGTCAGGTCGCGGATTTTTTCCATGGCGGCATCCTTGTCAGGGAAGCGAAGGAGATTGAAATCCGCATACGGTACGAAGAGATAATCACCTTGCCCCCCCGTCCAGCCACCGAGGTTGAACCCGTAGGCTCCGCAGTCGATTTCGGGGTTGGTGTTCTCGCATACATCGGAGCGCATATGCTTGCAGTTGTAGCAACGCCCACACCCCACATTGAAGGGAACGGAAACGATGTCGCCCTTCTTCACGACTTCGACGTCTGATCCCACTTCGATCACTTCGCCGGTCATTTCATGGCCCATGGTCATTCCCTTGGGAACAGCAAACGAACCGCGATAAATGTGAAGGTCGCTGCCACAGATATTTGTGGTAACTATTTTGAGGATAGCGCCATGGGGTGCGCTTTTCCCTTGAGGGGTTATCAGCTCTGGAAATTTGAAGGTGTTGACCTTCATTTCCAAGGGCTTCTCGAAAGTCACGATTCGGTTACCGGTCGGAGTCATTTCGTCACCTCTGTGCGTTAATGTTTCCATCTTCTAAATCGAAGTGGGAAACGAGACTTACCGCTGTCAAGAAGAACGATCGTGGTACTGCCTAGCCGTTGGCCGCGTCTCCTTCTGCGGTCTTGACAGCATCGGATCAAGCTCAGAAGTGGTCAAACTGGAATAATCTATGTGCAGATAGGCACGATCTATCTACGCGGGATCGTCGAGCCGTGCTCGTCTCCTAGCCGGGAGAGGGCAACGATCATGGCTACATCGCGCCTCCTAGCTTGATCTAGGAACAGTCAGCTCGACCCAGCGAGACATGAGGAGGCCGCATGCAGCAGGTACTCCTGTCCCCCGAGTTGCCCCTGGACCTGGTGGCCTTCGATGGGTTGCTCAGCACGTGGCGCCTGTTAGCGGCGCACACGGCATGCCTGCAATCTTCGCCTGGTTGAAGCAATACAGAGTTGCTCTTCAAGACTCGCTATTTCAGGGGGCTTTGAGATGAGTCTGCTTTGGGCTGGAACCGACGATGGATCGATATAACGGATTGAAGAGTGGCGGCGAGTTCGGGGGTGTGCACCATTTCGAGCAATGCACGCGATGACGGTGCCTCGAACGCATTTTTCCCGGCAACGAATCCGACATTTGAGTGCGACATTGGTCCATTGATTGCGATTGCGTGGAGATTTGGAATGTGCGCGAGTTGGCCGGCGAGAGATTGCGGAAGAACTGCCGAATATTTTCCTGTCGCCACGTGTGCCGATAGCACGTCAATTGAATCAGTGCGAATAGTCTGCGCGGTACATTGCATCAGCCTATCTTGAATGGGTTCAGGTACTGCCGAGTTCAGCACGCAGAGTTGTCTATTGAGAACATGGTCCCACGTTGTGCTTCGGGGTTGCTGTGTTCTCGCGGCGTGAAAAAGGAAAATGCGTTCACGGTACAGAAGGTGAGTATCGAAGTCTTCCCCTGGGATATCCTCCAAATGCATGAGTGCGATATCCAAATTGTTTTCTCGAATCGCCTGTAGCAGGGAAGAAGCGCCGGAAACCAGAACTGATTGTTGAAGTAAGGGTGTTTTTTCAGCAAGGGCGATGCTTAATGTGGGCGCTACACCGGCAGTTCCTGGGAGTATCCCTAGCCGGAATTGCCCCTCTATACCTCGCCGTAATGCGGAGAGTTCTCGCTCCAGCCCTTTGCAGTCGTCATACATCTGCTGAGCCCAAGACAGTACGCGCATCCCTTCAGAAGTGAGGCCGTCATAGCGTCGCCCATGACGCACGATCTCGACACCCATGTCTTCCTCCAATTGCTTAATGCCCGCGGAGAGTGTCGGCTGAGAAACATTGCAGCTTTTGGCCGCGTTGCCAAAATGGCCTTCACGGTGCAAAGCAAGCAAGTATTCAAAGTTTCTTACGATCATAGATTTTCTTCTGATAAAGTTGATTAGATTTTATACTTTCACGAAAAACCCTGCGCACGCTTCGATCCGCGTCCAACCTTGGGCACGTAGCTGGCACGCATGAAAGGCTGCCGCGCGCAGTGCCCATACTGTAGGTTCGACTCGTCATCGACGGTCAGCACCACAACGCACGGGACAGCCAATAGCGCGAACACAGGTGCTTTGCGCTGTGGGGCGAGTCGTCCTCATGTAGCTTAGCAGTTGGCGCGTTCTGGAAGGGAGTAAGCGTGAGTGGTGAGGCACGCAACCGCAAAAGGCGGTGCTAAGCTCTTGAACTGTTCGGGTCGTGGCCGTTGAAGCGGCGAGAAAATGGAGCCTGCCATGGCCGTTGTGGCGCAGCTAGTACACCATGCCCCCAGCGTTTCCTTAGCTGCGATTGACGGGCATGCCTGGCGGTAGCTCAATAACAGCCATTTATGGATGAAGGAACGAGGGGAATAAGGCAGATGAAAATATTCACGATTGGATTCACTAAGACCTCCGCGCGGTCCTTCTTCACCAAGTTAAGTGCTTCTGGTGCCAAGCGCCTTGTCGATGTTCGCCTGAATAATGTTTCGCAATTGGCCGGCTTCGCTAAACGCGAGGATCTTCGATATTTTTCCGAGGCGTTGTGTGGGATGGAATATGAACATCTACCAGCACTTGCTCCAACCAAAGACATGTTCGAGGAATATAAAATAAAAGGGGGAGATTGGGATATCTACGCCAGGAAATTTCTGGATTTAATGTCGTCCCGAAGGATTGAGTCAATCGATAAAGAAAAGATTGATAACAGTTGCCTGCTTTGCAGCGAAGACAAGCCCCATCACTGCCATCGGAGGCTAGTGGCCGAGTACCTTGCAGGCAAATGGCCGAATGTTGAGATCGTGCATCTTTAGAGGGGCGACGTAGCTCCACGTTTCCAACGCCTCGTCTGGAGGGCTAAGAGAGACAAAGGCGCGTATCGGCGGGAGCCGGCGCCACACATTGGGCGTACAGAGCAACCTCGCCCGCCACGGCTCGATGTCGGCGCTCAACGAGGCGAGTGGCTCTAGGTGCATTGGCAGACGGGCCGTTGGCTGACGTCGTGGCGATCGGCGGATATGCACTGGGAAGCCCGCCCATGTGTTGGGCTATCATGTTGGCGACGCCTGCGCCCAGGTGGGGCGCGGCAGGATCGCCGTCATTTACACCCCAGTTTGGTACTGCTATAGGTCTTCTGAAATAGCCGATACATCAGGACAAATTGAAGTAGCTCAATTAGGAGATATCTAATGTCAACCGGTATGTTTATTCTGCACTCCAACTATACGCCGGCGGGGGACCAGCCAGAGGCGATAGCGCGCCTGCTGTCGGACATAGAAGACGGTGCGACGCACCAGACGCTGAAAGGTATCACCGGCTCAGGTAAGACCTTCACCATGGCCAATGTGATTCATCGTCTGAAGCGGCCTACGTTGATCTTGGCTCCTAACAAGACGTTGACCGCGCAGCTTTATGGTGAAATGAAGCACTTCTTTCCTGAGAACGCGGTCGAGTACTTCGTTTCCTACTACGATTATTTTCAGCCCGAAATCTATATGCCGGGCACCGATCGTTTCATTCCAAAGGACTCGGCCATCAATGACCACCTTGAGCGCCTGCGCCTGTCCACGACCAAATCCTTGATTGAGCGTCGTGACGTGATCGTCGTCGCTTCGGTGTCTTCAATCTACGGCCTGGGTGATCCAGATGCATACCGAGCGCTACAGATCGCTCTGTCCCCTGGGGTCAAACTAAACCAGAGAGAGCTAATTCGTCGCTTGGCTTTGCTGCAATATGATCGCACGGAGCGCACTCTCAAGCGTGCAACGTTCCGCGTCCAAGGTGATGTGATTGACATTTTCCCCGCTGATTCCGAGTACAGGGCGGTTCGGGTGGAACTGTTGGATGACACTGTTGCGTCTGTCCAATGGATGGACCCTGTTACCGGCAAGACGTTGGGAGAGATAGACCATTATTTGGTTTCGCCAAAAACGCTTTTCGCACCGCCCACGAACAAAATAGATTCCGCGTCCAAAAAGATACTCGCTGATATGGAAGAGCGGGTTGCCGAGCTGAACAGGAATAATCGCTTGGTCGAGGCAAACAGGCTGTACGAGCGGATCACGCATGACGTGGAAATGATGCGCGAGGTCGGCTATTGCTCGGGGATGGAGAATTATTCCTGCTACTTCAGCGACCGAGACGCAGCTTCTCCTCCGATCACGTTGCTGGATTATTTGCCGAAAGACGGGCTGCTGTTCGTCGATGAATCTCATGTCATGGTGCCACAGATATCCGCAATGTACCGGGGGGATCAGGCGCGCAAGGACACGCTGATCGATTACGGGTTCCGTTTGCCTTCATCGAAGAACAACCGGCCATTGAACTTTGACGAGTTCGAGAAGGTCAAGCCTCAGACCATCTTTGTTTCCGCTACTCCGGGCGACTACGAGCTGAGGGTGTCGAAAGGCAGGGTTGTCGAACAGGTTATCAGGCCAACGGGACTGCTTGACCCCAAGGTTGAAGTGCGGAAAGCGGATGGATACATAGATGACCTGCTTGCCGAAATATCGAAGTGCGTGAAGAGAAAGAATCGAGTGCTTGTGACTACGCTGACGAAGGTCAGTGCAGAAGAGCTAACGGATTTCTTGACGGACAACGGGATTCGAGCGCGCTACATGCATTCGGACATAAAAGCGGAGGATCGTGTTGAGATCATCAATGGCCTGCGCGCAGGAGAGTTCGATGTTTTGATTGGGATTAGTCTTTTGCGCGAAGGGCTGGATATTCCAGAGGCATCATTGGTTGCCATTCTCGATGCAGACCGTGCAGGGTTCTTGCGTTCGGCCCATGCGCTCATTCAGATGATCGGTCGAGTCGCTCGGAATGAAAACGGCAAGGCGATCTTGTACGCCGACGCGGTGACGCCGGCGATGAAGCAGGCGATCGATGAGACCAATAGGCGCAGGCAGCTTCAAATTGCCTTTAACGAGGAAAATGGGATTTCTCCAGCCTCGTCTGTGCGAAAACTAGCAGGGGAAGAGACGAATACGGAGGAGCCCACCGTTCATTCCGAGGCTTTCTGCGAGAACTTGTCCGACCTTTGCGATCAGATCACTGCCAAGGAACAGCAGCTACTCGAATTTACCGATACCGGTGACGAGCAGCGCGTCGAAGACATTCGTCGTCAGTTGGATGGGTTGTACCGGCAATTCATTTACATCTAATCGTTCGCCGGCATTGGGTTGCATGGCCGACCGATCTGCACCTGGGGCAAGCGGGCAGACGGTCGGCTCATCATTCAACCGGAGGGGTGAGCCGCCGAGGCTCAGTGCCCCGCTTTCCAAGGTGTTTGCCCTACAGCGTCTTGCGACGTGTCAGCGCAAAGCTGGCAACGATCCAACGGCGACCAGCATTTCATCAAATACCGCTCGAACCCTTCCCGGAATGGGGCCACGCTGAGGCCGATAGACGTACAACCCCCATGCCGGAGGTTCTTCGTTCTCCAGCACTCGCACGAGCTTCCCGCTGGCAATGTAGGGGGCGGCCATGTAGTCCGCCAGTTGCGCGAACGCGATCCCGGCCAGCGCCGCTCCCATTTCCATGTCGGCATTGTCGGCGACGAGAGTGGGTGCGGTAGGTGTCCACTGGCGTCCCGCCTTGAAGTGCCAAGGCCAGGGACGGCCGGTATTGATATCCAAGGCCACGGTAACTGGCAGGCTGCTTAGCGCATCGATGTTTGCAGGTACGCCCACTTTCTTGATCAGGCGCGGAGCGGCAACGATGGGGAGTCTCATGTCGGCGGCCTTGCGTGCGACGAAGCGGCTATCGCGCATGAATCCGACCCTGATCCCGACGTCAATCCCTTCGTCAACCGTATTGCTGATGCGATCGGACAGGCGCACATCCAGCGTGATGCCTGGATGACGCGCGGCCACGCGCTCCAGTGCCGGTAGCACCGCTCTGGCGCCCAAGCTGTGCGGTGCGGTGATGCGAACCGTACCGGACAGAGAGGCCTGCTGGTCGGAGCCAGGCGGTCGCCACAGATCCTCGAACCGCTCCAATGCGGGGCGCACTTGGTCTAGCAGCCCTTCGCCGAAGGCGGTGATGCGCACCTGGCGCGTGCTTCGATGAAACAACACCTCGCCGTAGTGTTGCTCCAGTTGCTGGATGGCACGGGTTACACCTTGCGGAGAAGTCCCCAGCCGGACGGCCGCATCGCGAAAACTGCTGCTTTCGGCCGCCACCCGAAAGATGCGCAGTAGTTCCATTTCCTTGTTCATGACGCACGCCTCATGGCCGGTTTCGCTGCTCGTTAATTGTTCCAGATTGTGGAATTATAAAATCGCAACAATTCCATATACAAGGGGAGCGCGGTTGCCCAGACTGACAACACCCCGGAATGCTCCGCTCCGAACAACCCAACAAGGAACGCGAATGAACGCTGCGACTCTCATCACTGCCTACTACGACGCCTTCAACCGCGGCGACCGCGAGGCCATGCTGTCAATGTTGACCGATGACGTCGCGCACGACTTGAACCAGGGCGCTCGTGAGGTCGGTCGCGAAGCCTTCCGCGCCTTCCTGCAGCGCATGGACCGCTGCTATGGCGAGCAACTGCGCGGGATCGTGGTGATGGTCAGCGCCGACGGCCTGCGTGCAGGCGCGGAGTACGTGGTGCATGGCGAATACAAGGTGACGGACGACGGGCTGCCGGAAGCCCAGGGCCAGCGCTACGTGCTGCCGGGCGGCGCGTTCTTCGAGATCCGCGATGGCAAGATCGCTCGTGTCACCAACTACTACAACCTCGGCGACTGGATCGCACAGGTTGGAGGGGACGCCTGAAATGACCAGCGACGTGCAGGTGCTGGTTCGTCGTGGCGCGGACATTGCCGAATGGTTCGATGCCGTGGCAGGCCTGCGGGCGAGCGTCTTCCGCAGCTTTCCTTACCTATACGAGGGCGACACCGAATACGAGAAGCACTACCTCGCCATGTACGCCCGTTCGGCAGACAGCCTGCTGGTACTCGCGCTCGCTGATGATGTGGTCGTGGGTGCGTCCACGGGGTTGCCGCTCGGCGATGCGGAGCCGGCCTTCCATGTGCCGTTCGCCGATCGAGGAATCCCGGTGGAGGCAGTGTTTTACTGTGGCGAATCAGTCCTGCTCCCGGCCTTCCGGGGCCTTGGCCTGGGCCATCGCTTCTTTGACGAGCGCGAAGCGCATGCCCGTTCGTTGGGCGGCATGCAGTGGGCATCGTTCGCGTCGGTGGATCGTGCAGACGACGATCTCCGGCGTCCTTCCAACTACCGCAGTAATGACCCCTTCTGGACCCGTCGCGGCTACGTGCGGCAGTCGGACATGAAGGTTACGCTGCCCTGGAAGCAGGTGGGTGAGCCGAGCGAAACCGAGCAGACGCTCACGATGTGGCTGCACTCCCTGGAGAACGCGAAATGAAAGTAGCAGTTGCGAAATACTCAGTGGGTCAGCCCGCGGACTTCGAGGCATTTGCTGCGCGGCAGCGGCTGGCTCTGGAGGAGGCGCGCCGTGGCGGGGCGGAACTGGCCGTGTTGCCCGAGTATCTATCCCTCGAACTGGCTGCAACGTTCGAGCCTGGCATCCGCCATGATTTCAACGCCTCTCTGGCCGCGCTGCAGGCCTTGCAGCCTGCGTGGCTGGCACTGTATGCCGACCTGTCGCGCGAGTTGTGCATGACCATTCAGGCCGGTACGTTTTTGACCCAGGTTGGATTGGACCGCTACCGCAACCGGGCTTGGTGGTTTGCGCCTGACGGCACACGCGACTACCAAGACAAATTGCAGTTGACGGGGTTCGAGAAAGACGCCGGCGTCATCGAGGGTGGCGACGAACTCAAGGTGTTCGATTTGAAAGGCGTGCGTGCCGGCATCGCTGTTTGCTATGACAGTGAGTTTCCATTGCCCGTGCGAGCCCAGCGAGAGGCGGGAGTGCGCCTGCTGCTGGTTCCGAGCTGTACCGACACCCAAGCAGGTGCAACCCGGGTCCGTGTGGGCTGCATGGCGCGGGCACTGGAGAACCGAATGTTCATCGCGCAGGCCGTGACGACCGGAGCTGCTGACTGGAGTCCGGCGCTGGACACGAATACTGGCGAGGCCACGATCTATGCACCCATGGATCGCGGATTCCCTGAGGACGGCATTCTCGCGACGACGTGCGGCACGCAGGCATGGGCAATCGCAGATCTTGACGTCGATGCGCTCGAACGAAACCAGGAACAGGCCCAGGTTGCCGTCGATCGCGACTGGGACGGCCAGATGTTGCCTGCACTGCGGAAGGCTCGGTACTCGGGTCGTCAGGTCGCCTAGCCGGTCTCATCTTGATAGCTTCAGCTCGATGAGTCGGCTTAGATAGATCATGTCTATCTGCGCATAGATTTTTCCAGTTTGACCAGTTTTGAACTTGCCCCGATGCTGTCGGTACATGCAAGAAATATTCATTGATTTGAATATTTTGCGCTTCTTGGGAACAAACCTGTACTAGCCTGTAAGAGTGCTCGAAGAGCACAGAATTTGTGGCGAAGTTCGGCCGCATATACTATGGGGGAGTATTGTATAATGCGGCGGTGTACCCAAGTTGAGAGGTGTTCGATGCCACATAGCCCGGAAGAAAAGAAGCAAGCCCTGACGCGCATCCGGCGCATCAAAGGTCAGGTCGCGACTCTTGAGCAAGCGCTCGATGCAGGTGCGGAATGCCCTGCAATTCTTCAGCAGCTTGCGGCCGTTCGTGGGGCAGTCAACGGATTGATGGCGACCGTTCTGGAGAGCTATCTGCGGGAAGAGTTTCCCCGTAGTGACATCAGGAGCGATTCGCAGAACAAGTCCATTGACGAGACCATCTCTATCGTCCGCTCCTATCTGCGGTAGAGGCACCAGGGTGCCCTCGGTGAGGGCAAATTTAGTTAGCTAGTAAAGGAAGCGACATCATGAAATCACGTGCAGCAGTTGCCTTCGGGCCAGGAAAGCCGCTGGAAATCGTCGAGATCGACGTCGAGCCGCCGCGCAAGGGCGAGGTGCTCATCAAGATCACGAACACCGGCGTTTGCCATACCGACGCCTTCACCCTGTCGGGCGACGATCCGGAAGGTCTCTTCCCGGTCGTGCTGGGTCATGAAGGTGCGGGTATCGTCGTGGAGGTGGGTGAAGGTGTGACCAGCGTGAAGCCTGGCGATCACGTCATTCCGCTCTACACCGCCGAGTGCGGCGAGTGCCTGTTCTGCAAGTCCGGCAAGACCAACCTGTGTGTCGCGGTTCGCGCAACCCAGGGTAAGGGGCTGATGCCCGATGGTACGACTCGCTTCTCGTACAACGGTCAGCCGCTTTACCACTACATGGGTTGCTCGACCTTCAGCGAATACACGGTCGTCGCCGAAGTCTCGCTGGCCAAGATCAACCCGGACGCCAATCCCGAGCACGTCTGCCTGCTGGGCTGCGGTGTGACCACCGGCATCGGCGCCGTGCACAACACGGCCAAGGTACAGCCCGGCGACTCGGTGGCCATCTTCGGCCTCGGCGGCATCGGTCTCGCTGCGATTCAGGGTGCGCGCCAGGCCAAAGCGGGCCGCATCATCGCCATCGATACCAATCCGGCGAAGTTCGAGCTGGCTCGTACCTTCGGCGCGACCGAATGCCTCAACCCGAAGGACTTCGACAAGCCGATTCACGAGGTTCTGATCGAGATGACCGGCTGGGGTGTCGATCACACCTTCGAGTGCATCGGCAACGTCAACGTCATGCGTTCGGCTCTGGAAGCTGCCCACCGTGGCTGGGGCCAGTCGATCGTCATCGGCGTCGCCGGTGCCGGCAAGGAAATCTCGACCCGTCCGTTCCAGTTGGTCACCGGCCGGACCTGGAAGGGCTCTGCTTTCGGCGGGGTCAAGGGGCGTACCCAACTTCCGGGCATGGTGGAAGACGCAATGAAAGGCGAGATCGATCTCGCCCCGTTCGTCACCCACACCATGGGTCTCGACGAGATCAACCACGCCTTCGACCTGATGCATGAAGGCAAGTCGATTCGCACGGTGATCCACTACTGATCGCCCACTCTCCATTCAAAACCAACCACCAAGGAAATTAACCATGTCCAATCCTGTCATTTCCGGCGACGGCATCTTCTCGCACGTCTTCATCGGCGCCGCCGACGTCCAGAAGTCGGCCGCGTTCTATGACGCCGCTCTGGGTGCTCTCGGCATCAAGAACCTCGGTCCTTTCGGCAACGGATGGGTGCTTTTCGGTCGCGAAAAGCCGGCTTTCATCATCGCCCGTCCGGGCAATGGTGAAGCGCCTTCCAGCAACGGCGTGACGATCGGCTTTGCTGCCGCCACTCCCGCCGAAGTGGATGCCTTCCACGCCGCCGGCCTTGCCGCAGGCGGCACCGACGAGGGCCAGCCTGGCGCACGTGGTCACCTGCCGGGTGCCTATGCGGCCTACCTGCGTGATCCGGCGGGCAACAAGGTCTGCTCGTACACCTTCGTCTGAAAGCTAGGAAGCTGAGGGCGTTCTGAAAGGGTCAGCACAAGCCTCTACACGGCGAGCCTATTAGACGGACCGTGTAGAGCGGTGCCTACTCATGAAGATCGGCCCGCAGCCATGTGCGAAACGCATGGCTGCGGGCATTTGCTTTGAAGCGTGTTTTTCAACCAAGAAGAAATGAGGTCGTTATGAAAGAGCCGGCCAACATCAATACGACGACCGTACAACCTGCCCCGACCGCCACCGTGTACGGCATGCCGGCCTACACCGATCGTGCTGCCGCCGTGGGGGAAGTGCATGCGCGCCCGCATCTCTTGATTCAGGCCCCTCGCGGCATATTGCAGCTCGCTTTCATGACCGAAGGCGACCAGGCCAGGGATCAGATGGCGATGAGCGAGTTGTCTCATCGCTTCGGCGTTGCCGAGCCCGACCATGCTACGCCGCTCCACGGTGTGACATGGGATGAAGGAGACCTGCACTGCGAAAAGCACACCGAGTTCTCGACGTATCTCTGGTGCGCTTCCCTAGATTCCGAGACGGGAGAGCCGTGCGGCGAAAATCCGTTCAAGCATGGATTTGTTCCTCCCGGCCCGGTCGTATCCGGCATCCGTTTGAGACTTCTTCCGTGGACGCCGGAAACGGAGAAGGAGGTCGATCGCTTCGATCCTGCCAGCCTGTGCTACTCGCTGGTGGAGAACGGCTCTGCCGCCATCCTGACCGATTTCCGACAGGATGCGGATGGCCTGACGCAGATCCTCGTCCTGGCCCGCGATTTGACCCCGGCGCGGGCGGGTGCGCTGGCTCAACGTCTGCTGGAGATCGAGACTTACCGCACCTTGGCGTTGCTGTCCCTGCCGTTGACACGATCGATGACGTCGGAACTGCGACGCATGGAGTCGCGCCTTGCGGCGATCACCGACGAGATGTGTACGAGCTTGGTGGAACGGCGCGACAGCGACGTGCTGCTGTCCGAATTGACCGGCCTGGCTGCCGAGCTGGAAGCTGGCGTTGCGGCGAATCTCTATCGCTTCGGCGCCAGCCGTGCCTACTACGAGATCGTCGAGGAAAGGCTGGCAGCGCTTGCGGAAGAGGCCGTATCCGGGTACTGCACCTGGGCGGATTTCCTGCAGCGTCGCATCGCTCCCGCCATGCGGACATGCCAATCCGTAAAGGAGCGCCAGACCAAGCTCTCCGACAAGCTGACCCGGGCCATCGCGTTGCTGCGTTCCTGGATCGACGTCGAGCTTGAACGCCAGAACCGCGATCTGCTGGCTTCGATGAACAACCGGGCCAAGATGCAATTGCGCCTTCAGCAAACCGTCGAAGGCCTCTCGGTCGCGGCAATTTCTTATTACGTCGTGAGTCTTCTCGGCTACTTGCTCAAGGGCATTCCGATGGTTCACGACAGCGTGGCGCCGGTGATGGCGGTTCTGGTGCCTGCGGTGATGCTGACGATCTGGTGGATCGTGCGCAGGATCAGACACGCCCACGGCGACACGGCAGCGGAAGAGAAATCTTCCTGACGAGCTGCCGTCCTGGCGCGCGAGAGCTGCGCCGTTCCTTTGAACATAGGAGAACACCATGGAACGCATCGAACATCACGCCAGCTTTGATGGTTGGCAGGACGTTTATCAGCATGAATCCACGACGCTCGGTTGCACGATGAAAGTCGGCGTCTATCTGCCTCCGCAGGCACAGCACGGCAAGGTGCCGGTGCTGTACTGGCTTTCAGGCCTCACCTGCACCGAGCAGAACTTCATCACCAAGTCCGCCGTCCAGCGCTACGCAGCCGAACATGGCATTGCCGTCGTCGCGCCCGATAGCAGCGCTCGCGGCGAAAGCGTTGCCGACGATCCCGCCTATGACCTCGGACAGGGGGCGGGTTTCTACGTCAACGCCACACAGGAACCCTGGGCTGCGAATCATCGGATGTATGACTACGTCGTGCAGGAACTACCGGCGCTGATCGAGGCCCACTTTCCCGTGACAGCGGAGCGGAGCATCAGCGGCCACTCCATGGGGGGACACGGTGCTTTGGTCATCGCCCTGCGAAACCCGGGCCGTTATCGCAGCGTCTCGGCCTTCTCGCCCATCGTCGCTCCCACCCAGGTTCCCTGGGGACACAAGGCCTTCGAGGCGTATCTGGGTAGCGACCGGGAGGCGTGGAAGCAGTACGACACCGTGGAGCTGATTCGCACCGTGCAGGAGCGTCTGCCGCTGCTGGTGGATCAGGGCTTGGGCGACGAGTTCCTGGAGAGTCAGCTTCAGCCCGATCTGCTGCGCAAAGCCTGCGACGAGACGGGACACCCGCTCACGTTGAATCTGCGCCCGGGCTACGACCACAGCTACTACTTCATTGCCAGTTTCATTGGCGAGCATATGGCACACCACGCATCGGCGCTGAAACGCTGAGAGAGAGGAGATCAGGTCATGACAAAGACCTCCAAAAATCGACATCACGTCGTCATTATCGGAGCGGGCTTCGGCGGGATCGAGGTTGCCAACCAGCTTGCTGGTGCCGAGGTCGATGTGACGATCATCGATCGGCGCAATCATCACCTGTTCCAACCCTTGCTTTACCAGGTTGCAGGGGCGTCACTTTCGACATCCGAGATCGCCTGGCCTATTCGCTATCTCTTCCGCAATCGCCCGGAAGTGAACACCTTGATGGCGGAAGTGGAAGGTATCGACCAGGACGCGCGTCAGGTCATTCTCAACAATGGCTCGCGCCAAACCTACGACACGCTCGTACTCGCGACAGGTGCTACCCATGCCTATTTCGGACACGACGAATGGGGGGCTTTCGCGCCGGGGTTGAAGACGCTGGAAGATGCCACGACCATTCGAGGCCGAATTCTCGCGGCCTTCGAGGAGGCCGAGCGCACGAGCGATCCTCAGCAGCGTGCCGCGCTGCAGACGTTCGTCATCATCGGTGGTGGTCCCACCGGGGTTGAATTGGCCGGAACCATCGCCGAGCTGGCGCGAGACACGCTGGCGCGTGACTTCCGCTCGATTGACCCGAGCACGTCGCGGGTTGTACTGATCGAGGCGGGCCCGCGTCTGTTGTCCGTCTTTCCAGAGGATCTGTCGGCCTATACGCGCCAAGCACTCGAAAAGCTCGGGGTCGAGGTCGTGCTGGGTACGCCGGTCACCGAATGCTCGGCCGACGGCGTGGTGTATGGCGGCAAGCCCCTTTCGGCCAAGACCATCGTCTGGGCCGCCGGGGTCCAGGCGTCTCCCGCGGCCCGCTGGCTGGGTGCTGCGTCTGATCGTGCGGGTCGAGTGGTCGTTGGTCCCGACCTGACGGTGGCCGGCCGCCCGGAGGTCTTCGCCATCGGCGATACCGCCTCGTGCACCATGGCCGATGGGAAGTCCGTACCGGGCATCGCCCCCGCCGCCAAACAGCAAGGCAAGTACGTCGCCAACCTCATTGGACGGCGTTTGAAAGGCAAGCTCGCTGACGGGCCTTTCAAATACCGGCATCAGGGGAACCTGGCCACCATCGGCCGCAGCCTGGCCGTAATTGACATGGGGCGGGTTAAGCTGCGTGGAGCCTTTGCGTGGTGGATCTGGAAGCTCGCGCATATCTACTTTCTGATCGGTACGCGAAATCGTCTCAGCGTCGCGTTGAGCTGGGTATGGAACCATAGCATCGGCTACCGCGGCTCTCGCATCATCATGCATGCGATTAGCGACAAAGAGCCCACGGCGTTGGATAAATCCGGCTCTCTGGATTGAGGTGCCCACCTTATCGGAACGTCAACTATTAGAAATGCCAGGGAGAGGAACTTGACCGATCTATTCACGACAAAGCCCAAGCCTCCCTTGGCCGAACTCCTGCGGCCCAAGACGCTGGATGAATTCGTCGGGCAACGGCACTTGCTCGGCCCCGGCAAGCCGCTTCGTCTCGCGTTCGAGGCGGGCAAGTTGCACTCGTTCATCCTCTGGGGGCCGCCAGGCGTGGGCAAGACCACCTTGGGGCGCCTGGCCGCCAGTGCGACCGACAGCCGATTCATCGCCATCTCGGCCGTGCTTGCCGGGGTGAAGGACATCCGGCAAGCCATCGACGAGGCCCAGGCAGAACTGGACAACCATGGTCGATCGACGGTGCTTTTCGTCGATGAGATCCACCGCTTCAACAAGGCGCAGCAGGATGCCCTACTGCCCCATGTCGAGTCGGGGCTCCTGACCCTGGTGGGGGGGACGACCGAGCATCCGGGGCTGGCGGTCAATTCCGCTCTGCTCTCGCGCGCGCAGGTCTATACCCTCGAACCGCTGTCCGGCGACGAACTGAACCAGCTCTACGAACGCGCACTGCCGCATCTCCAGGGCGTCACGTTGGACGCGGACGCGCTGGATCTGCTCAAGGGCTTTGCCGATGGCGATGGCAGGCGCTTCCTCAATCTGCTTGAGCAGGTGACGAATGCTGCGTCGGGCGCTGGCAAGACCGTGGTCGATGGCGAGTTCGCCAGGCTGTCCACCAGTCCATCGCTGCGCAGGTTCGACAAGGGCGGCGACGAGTTCTACTGGCAGCTCTCAGCCTTCCACAAGTCGCTACGGGGCTCCGACCCTGATGCGGCCCTGTATTGGCTGGCCCGCATCCTCGACGGTAGCGGCGACGTCAGCCAGGTGACCCGCCGCATGGTGGTAGTGGCCAGCGAAGACATCGGCAATGCCGACCCGCAGGCGCTGCAACTGGCGCTCAATGCCGCGCTGGCTTATGAGAGGCTGGGTTCCCCCGAAGGCGAAATACCGATTGCCCACGCAGCGACCTACCTTGCTGCCGCCCCCAAGTCGAACGCTGCCTATGCCGCCTGGAACAAGGCGAAGGCCTTCGTCAAGAACAGCGGCTCCCTGCCTGTGCCTCTCCATCTTCGCAATGCGCCGACGAAGCTGATGCAGCAGATGGGGTATCACGAAGGCTACCGCTACGCCCATGACGAGCCCAACGGCTATGCCGCTGGGCAAAGCTACTTTCCCGAGGGCGTGGCGCGGCCGGGCTGGTATCAGCCAACGGACAGAGGTGTTGAGCGCAGGCTGGGAGAAAGGCTTACTTGGCTGCGCTCGCTGGATGATGGGACGCTGCCAGAGGCGGACGCCTGACCGGTCGCCTCCGAAACCGGCTCATCGCGACTTCACGAACTACAGGAACAGGATAAGAACATGTCAGCCACTTCTTTCGGTGCATCCTCGGCGAATATCAGCCGGGGACGCGTTGCCCGCTATCTGCGCACGGAGTCTGGTGCTGCGGTGCTGCTGGTGATCGTCACGGTCGTGGCGCTGGCGTGGGCGAACTCGCCGCTATCCGATGCCTATTTCGCGTTGTGGCACCTGGACGTCGGGTTTGACTTCGGGCCGCTGGGCCTGCACATGGATCTGCATCACTGGGTCAACGACGGCCTGATGGTGGTCTTCTTCTTCCTGATCGGCCTGGAGGTGCGTCAGGAGTTTGCCCACGGATCGCTCAGGGACCGCAGCCGTGCCCGTCTCGCTCTGATCGCGGGTGTCGCAGGTGTCGTGCTTCCCGCGCTGGTGTATGTCCTGATCGTGGGGCTGGCCGGAAGTGAGGGCCTGCACGGGTGGGGGGCGGTGGTCGGCACCGATACGGCATTCATGCTGGGCACCCTGGCGATCGTCGGCCCGCGGCTATCCGGTCAGTTGCGCGTGTTCCTGCTCACCCTGACCGTGGTCGATGACTTCCTCGCCGTGTCCATCATCGGCATCGTCTATAGCGAGGAGATTCGGATCGTCCCGTTGTTGATCGCCCTCGCCAGTCTCGTTGCGTTGTGGTGGCTAGGGCGCACCCGCCAGTGGCGGGCAATGCCGTATGTGCTGATCGTGATCGTGCTGTGGCTCGCAACCGTGTACTCCGGCATCCATGCCTCTCTCGCCGGGATGGCCGCGGGGCTGCTGATCCCCGCCTACGCGACGCAACGTCACAAGGTCGTCGCGGCAAAACAACTGTTCCGCGACTTCTGGCAGTCTCCGAGTGCCGCATCGGCCCGCGCGGTGGACTGCGGGCTGTCCCGGGGTATCTCGGTGAACGAGCGATTGCACGAGTTCCTGCGGCTGCCGACGGCGCTGCTGATCGTGCCGGTGTTCGCCTTGGCGAACGCCGGAGTGGACGTGCGTGGCGGGCTGCTCGCCGAGGCCTTCGGCTCGCCAGTCACGTGGGGCGTCATCGCAGGGCTCGTGCTCGGCAAGCTCCTGGGCATCGGGCTCATCACTCTCGTCGCCGTCCGTCTCGGCCTGGGCCGGCTGCCCGAGGGCGTCGGGGTGGGGAGCGTGTTCGGTGGTGCGGCACTGTCCGGGATCGGGTTCACCGTGTCGCTGCTGATCATCGGGCTCGCGTTCGGCACGACCTCCGACCTGGGCCGCCAGGCGACGGTCGGCGTGCTCGTGTCGATGGTGTTCGCCACGTTGCTCGGGTGGCTGATCTTCAAGGTCGCCGCCCAGCGGTGGGGTGAGAAGACCGCTGACCTGCCGATGGTGCTTGAGCCACCGGTCGATCCGGAGATCGATCACATCCGCGGGCCGGAGGACGCCCAGCTCACACTCGTCGAGTACGTGGACTTCGAGTGCGCGTACTGTGCGCACGCCACCGGTTCGTGGGACGATCTGCGCGCCCACTTCGGGGACGACCTGCGGTATGTGGTGCGCCATCTGCCGCACCACCCGCACGGGCCGATTGCCGCGCGGGCGTCCGAGGCAGCGGCGAACCAGGGGATGTTCTGGCCGTGGCTGGACTTCGTGTTCACCCGTCAGCATGCGCTGGAGCGCGAGCATCTGATCGGCTACGCCGCCGAGCTTGGGCTCGACGTCGAACGGTTCATCGCGGATCTCGACAGCACCGCGGTGATCGAGCGTGTCGAGCGCGACCTCGCCAGTGCGGTCGCCAGCGGTGCGCACGCCACGCCGACGTTCTTCGTCGAGGGTCGTCGTCTGCGCGGCAGCTACGACGCCCGCACTGTCACCGCGGCGCTCGAAGCCAGTCGCCGCGGCCCCCGAACTCAGGAAGTCCCGTCCTGAGCGGGACGAACTACAGGATAAAAACATGCCAAACAATTCTTTCGGTGAATCCTCTTGTACGGCTGCGGCCAGCGGCATGGTGGAAGTGCGCGGCGCGCGCGAGAACAACCTCAAAGAGGTGGACGTTTCCATCCCGCGTAACGCGCTGGTGGTGTTCTCCGGCGTTTCCGGCTCCGGCAAGTCCTCGCTGGCCTTCGGCACCATCTACGCCGAGGCGCAGCGGCGCTACTTCGAGTCGGTGGCCCCCTATGCGCGGCGCCTGATCGACCAGGCCGGCGTGCCGGACGTCGATGCGATCGACGGCCTGCCGCCGGCGGTGGCGTTGCAACAGCAGCGGGGCTCCAGCAACGCGCGTTCCTCCGTGGGCAGTGTGACCACCCTGTCCAGCCTGGTGCGGATGATGTATTCGCGCGCCGGCGCCTACCCAGCCAACCAGCCGATGCTGTACGCCGAGGATTTTTCGCCCAACACGCCGCAGGGAGCGTGCCCGACCTGCCACGGCCTGGGCCATGTGTACGAGGTGACCGAGGCCATCATGGTGCCCGATCCCTCCCTGAGCATCCGCGAGCGGGCGATCGCCTCCTGGCCCCCCGCCTGGCAAGGCCAGAACCTGCGCGACATCCTGGTCAGCATGGGCTACGACGTTGACCGACCGTGGAAGGACCTGCCGAAGAAGGATCGCGACTGGATTCTGTTCACCGAGGAAACACCGACAGTGCCGGTGTACGCCGGCTTCACGCCCGCCGAAACTCGCGTCGCGCTCAAGCGCAAGATGGAGCCGAGCTACATGGGCACCTTCACCGGCGCCCGGCGGTATGTGCTGCACACCTTTGCCAATACCCAAAGCGCACTGATGAGAAAGCGCGTGTCCCGGTTCATGGAGGGCAAGCCGTGCCCCACCTGCCACGGCAAGCGGCTCAAGCCCGAGGCGCTGTCGGTCACTTTCGCCGGCGTGGACATCGGCGCGTTCATGCAGATGCCGCTGGACCAGTTGGCTGCCTTGCTCGAACCCATTGCCCAGGGCGATTTCCGCGCCCATGCAGCGGGGGAGGCTACGGACAAGGAAGCGACCCGACGCGACCGTGCCGAACGCGCGGCCTCCGGCCGTGCCGTCCATGCGGTATCGCCCGACGTGCGCCGCACCTCCGCGCTGTCGGAAGAAAAGCGCCTCGCCGCGCAGCGCCTGGCCGGCGGTGTGATGGCGCGCCTGCGTCAACTGCGTGGGCTGGGCCTGGGTTACCTGACGCTGGACCGGGCCACGCCGACGCTTTCGGCCGGCGAGTTGCAGCGCCTGCGGCTGGCCACGCAATTGAGTTCCCTGCTGTTCGGTGTTGTGTACGTGCTCGACGAGCCCTCGGCGGGGTTGCACCCCTCCGACAGCCAGGCGCTGTACGACGCGCTCGACCGGCTGCGTGACGCCGGCAACTCGGTGTTCGTGGTCGAGCACGACCTGGACCTGATGCGCCGCGCGCAATGGCTGGTGGATGTGGGGCCGGATGCCGGGGAGCGTGGCGGCCGCGTGCTCTACAGCGGCGAGCCGGACGGCCTGCGCAAGATTGCCGAATCGCGCACCGCCCGCTATCTGTTCGACGAAATCGCCGCGCCGGGAAGCCGGGCACGCGAAGCGACCGGCTGGCTGGAGCTTCAGGGCATTCATCGTCACAACCTGCATGGCGTGGACGCACGCATTCCGCTGGGCGTGCTGACGGCCGTCACCGGCATCTCCGGCTCGGGCAAGTCCAGCCTCGTCGCGCAGGCGCTGCCGGAGCTGGTGCTACTGCACTTGGGCCACGAGCCCGAGGACGACGCGGCCGAAAGCGCCACCAGCGAAGGGCCGGCAGTGATCGAAGCGACTGGCGGTCATCTGGCGGGCGACGTGGACGCCATACAGCGCCTGGTGCAGGTGGACCAGAAGCCGATCGGGCGCACGCCCCGGTCCAACCTGGCCACCTACACCGGCCTGTTCGACCACGTGCGCAAGCTGTTCGCCGCCACGCCCGATGCGCGACGCCGCCGCTATGACGCCGGGCGCTTCTCGTTCAACGTGGCTAAGGGGCGTTGCGAGACCTGCGAGGGCGAGGGCTTCGTCAGTGTGGAGTTGCTGTTCATGCCCAGCGTGTACGCCCCGTGTCCGACGTGCCATGGCGCACGCTACAACGAGGCCACGCTGAAGGTGCGATGGAACGGGCGCAACATCGCCGAGGTGCTGCAGATGACCGTGGACGAAGCCAGCGAATTCTTTGCGGGTGAAGACGCCGTGGCCCGGCCCCTGCAATTGCTGCGCGATATCGGATTGGGCTATCTGCGCCTGGGGCAACCGGCCACGGAACTTTCCGGTGGCGAGGCGCAGCGCATCAAGCTGGCGACCGAGCTTCAGCGCAGCCAGCGCGGCCGAAGCCTGTACGTGCTCGACGAGCCAACCACCGGGCTGCATGCATCGGATGCCGACCGGCTGCTGGTGCAGTTGCAGCGCCTGGTCGATGCCGGCAACACCGTGGTGATGATCGAGCACGATATGCGCGCGGTGGCTCAGGCCGATTGGGTGATCGACGTGGGGCCTGGTGCAGGCGCTGCCGGCGGCAGCATCGTGGTGGCGGGCTCCCCTCAGCAGGTGGCCCGAACGTCTGGCAGCCGAACCGCTCCGTTCCTTGCGCAGGAGTTGGCGCGGGCCGAGTAGCTCAGTTCGCCAAATGTTGCCAGCTTTCGCGGGGTATTGATCGTCGCCAAACGACGGTGGCGATCAATGCCCGAATCGCGTCATCCTTCCTGAGTCAGAGCAAGATAGGGATTGTTGGGCGGTATTTCGGGGAATGCCAAGGACCCATCTTCAAGGAGGTAGCCATGCAGTCGGCGGGACTTCCTCGGGCCCGTGACCTCACAGGTCCAAATGTTCAGGCCATTGGGGTGCTTGCGATGTAGCTGCAGCTTCTCGAAGCGCTTCTGCACCCACTGCCAATCCTGTTGATTCTCCTGCTTGGCGAGCGCGGCCACTTCGGGATGCTCCTGCGCATAGCGTTGGAACACACCCGGGCTGACCAGGTAGGCCGTGTCATTCACCGTATGCACGAGCGCCTTCGCGTCATTGATGATGAGCCGTCGTGAGGTGATTCCCTGCTTCAGCCAAACCATGAACTGTTCCGCGGATGGCTTCGTTGCCGATGACCCAGGCGTAGGCGCGGGTACAGGTGATGGAATGGACGTCGCGGCTGTTGCTGGCGCGGGAGGGTGGAGGAACTCTTCGGCATCCTGACCAACGCCGGCCGACTCACCCAAGCCCACCATCGCGAGCAAGTCCTCCATGACGTCGGGCACGGGCTGGGCCGCGGGCGGTGAAACGATGGTGGTGCTGTCGTCCTCCCAAATTGGAGGCTCTTGACCTCCCTGCGCTGGGTTCACCGAGACGGTTGGCGCGGGAGCCGACATGCTGGCGTCGTTTTCCGCGGGCGTCGCGTCGATCTCTACCGTGCCTGCGAAAGGTGCTGGTCGCTCGCCAGACTCCCAGATCAGCGCGGGAGCGAGACGCAACAGGGTGAACGAATGTATGCGATCCACGAATGACGTCCCTCAGAGCAAATCGGTGGAGCGCTTGAGGTGCGGTAAGGAAGCGGATCAGCGCAGGTCGGCCGGCATTTTCCAGGGCAGCAACGCGTCG
>NZ_SCNZ01000080.1:0-21866 GCF_005502655.1 Burkholderia sp. 4NA327C6
GCCGGGTTCTGCCCGGAACCGGCCGTCAGCACCTGGCCCATGATCACTTCGCTGACCTGCTCGGGCTTCACGCCCGCACGCTCCAGCACCGCGCGGATCACCGTCGCGCCCAGGTCGGGCGCCGCAATCTTCGCAAGCGAACCGCCGAATTTGCCGACCGCGGTCCGCGCGGCCGATACGATCACTACGTCCGTCATTTCCCTTTCCTCCAGGCCCGCACGACACGGCGCATCGCTACCGGCCCTGTTAAAAAAACTGCGGTGCACCGGACAGCCTGCGCCGCTGTCCGGTTTTCGTCAATCGCGCTGCAACACGTAACGGCCCGGCGCCGGCTCGATCACCGGGAACTGCGCGTTACCGGGCTGGGTGGGCGGCTCCACCTTGCGGCCGCCGTACTGGTCGAGCCATTCGACCCAGGTCGTCCACCAGCTTCCTGGATGCTCGATTGCACCGGCGAACCAGTCGTCCGCCGATTCGGGCAGGTCGCTGTCGTTGACCCAGTAGCTGCGCTTCTTCTTCGCCGGCGGATTGATCACGCCCGCGATGTGCCCCGACGCGCCGAGCACGAACTTCAGCGGGCCCGACAGGATCGACGTGGACGCATAGGCCGTCTGCCACGGCACGATGTGATCCTCGCGCGAACCGTAGATGAAAGTCGGCACGTCGATCAGCGTCAGGTCGACCGACTCGCCGCACACGGTCAGCGCGCCCGGCTCGCGCAGCTTGTTCTCGAGATAGGTATTGCGCAGGTACCACGCGTACATCGGGCCCGGCAGGCTCGTCGAGTCGCTGTTCCAGTACAGCAGGTCGAACGGCGCCGGCGTGCGGCCCTTCAGGTAGTTGTCGACGACGTAGTTCCACACGAGGTCGTTCGGCCGCAGGAACGAGAACGTGTTCGCGAATTCGACGCCGCGCATCAGCCCCGGCTGCGTGCCGTTCTTGCCGCCGATGGTCTGCTCGCGCATCTGCACGTGCGCTTCGTCGACGAACACGTCGAGAATGCCGGTGTCGGTGAAGTCGAGCATCGCGGTGAGCAGCGTCATCGACGCGGCCGGATGTTCGCCGCGCGCGGCAAGCACCGCGAGCGCGGTCGCGAGCATCGTGCCGCCGACGCAAAAGCCGAGCGTGTTGATCTGCTCGCGGCCGCTGACCTGCTGCACGGCGTCGATCGCCGCGAGCAGGCCTTCGTTCATGTAGTCGTCCCACGTCTTGTGCGCGACCGATGCGTCCGCGTTGCGCCACGACACGAGGAACACCTGATGGCCGTTCGACAGCGCATGCGCGACGAGCGAATTCTCGGGCTGCAGGTCGAGGATGTAGAACTTGTTGATGCAAGGCGGCACGATCAGCAGCGGACGCTCGAACACCTTGTCCGTCTTCGGCGTGTACTGGATCAGCTGGATCAGGTCGTTCTCGTAGACGACCGCGCCTTCAGTACACCCGAGGTTCTTGCCGACCACGAACTGCGATTCGTCGGTCTGCGAAATCTTGCCGCGCTGCATGTCGCCGAGCAGGTTCATCATCCCCTGCCGCAGGCTTTCGCCCTGCGTTTCGAGGATCGATTTCTGTGCGTCGGGATTGAGTGCGAGGAAGTTGCTCGGCGCGGCCGCGGCCGTCCATTGCTGGACCGTGAAACGAATGCGCTCGCGCGTCTTCGGATCGGTCTGAAGCGCGTCGGCCAGTTCCTGCAGATAGCGCGCGTTGAGCAGATACCAGGCCGCCGCGAACGCATGCGCCGGCGACGCCTTCCACGCGTCGCCGCTGAAACGGCGGTCCTTCAGTTCGGGCGACTCGAGCTTCGCCGCGGCGGCCTGCTGCATCAGCGCCATGCAATCGCGCGCATAGTCGGCCTGCAGCGCCTGCAGCCGCTCGGGCGGAATCGCGGCGGCCGGCAGCTTCAATCCGGCGAACGGCGACGCCATCGCGCCGAAATCGGGCATCGACGGCATCTGGAACGGGAACGATGTCGGAAACTGGAATGTCGCGAACGGATTCACGGTGGCAGACGCAGTCGCGGCGCGTGCCGGATCTGCAAAACCGCGCCACGCGTTCAACCACGATTCGAACATCTGCTGCATCGGCTGGGCGGCCGGATCGAAACCAATGCTGCCCGGGGAAGTGCCCGCCTGAGCGGACGTCGACGATTTTTTCGATGCTGTCATTACCTGCCTTACCGGTGATTCGTGAGCGTCTATCGTGAAATCCTGCTCGCGCGCGGCATGCCGGCTGCGAGCCGGGCCGTCATGCTCTGGAGAGGCGCCTCCAGATTCTGCCGCAGTGCGGTATTTTTATCATTATCGTTTTCCCCATGTGAAGCGCGATGTCAAACCGCTGAACATTTCCGTACGGAGATAATCCTCGCACAACAGACGGGACAAGGGTTCCGGCGA
Organism: Burkholderia sp. 4NA327C6; assembly: GCF_005502655.1. Classification (NCBI taxonomy): domain Bacteria; kingdom Pseudomonadati; phylum Pseudomonadota; class Betaproteobacteria; order Burkholderiales; family Burkholderiaceae; genus Burkholderia; species Burkholderia sp. 4NA327C6. The sequence continues at coordinate 2,391 of NZ_SCNZ01000080.1, forward strand.
AACATAAACCATTTGGGTTGACTTGACTTCGGGATTTTTCATTCAATCGCGAATGCAGCGCGGCGTGGCAGCCAAAATATCGAGATAACCCGATTTTGCGACGCAATAAACGCCACGTGCATGCGCATTCCGTCAATCGGCCAGCCAGATCGCTGCTGCCATGCGGCCCGTCACGCGATCGCGCCGGTACGAATAGAAGCGTGCCTGCTCGGTGACCGTGCAGGCCGTCCCGCCGCTCACGTGCGCAACACCCGCGCGCGCGAGACGCAGGCGCGCAAGCGCGTAGAGATCGGCGAGAAACTTGCCCGGCGCGCCATCGATCGCGACGAACGCAAGCCGGGTTTCATCATGCTCCGACTGCGGAGCCGTGTCGAGAAACGCGTCACGCACGTCGGCGCCCACCTCGAACGCCCGCGGGCCGATCGCCGGCCCGAGGTACGCATGAAGCGCGTCCGTCGCAGCGCCCGCGAGTGCCGCGACACGCGCCGCGGTCTGCTCGACGATGCCGGCCGCCAGCCCGCGCCAGCCCGCATGTGCGGCGCCGACCGCGCGGCCCTGCGTGTCGCACAGCAGCACGGGCAGGCAATCCGCGACCATCACGACGCACACGGCACCCGCCCGGTCGGTGACGCTCGCGTCGGCCTGCACCGGCGCCGTAGCCATCGGCGCCGCCGCGATCACCTCGTCCGCTCGGACGATTTGCGCGCCGTGAACCTGCTCGAGCCAGGCAGCATTCGACTGGCCTGCCAGCGCCAGCAAGCGCGCGCGATTCCCGGCGACATGGGCCGGGTCGTCACCGGTATGCAGGCCGAGATTCATCCCGCCCGGCAGCGCGTCGCCGCCCTGCCAGCGCCCGTACGGGCCTTCGCTCACGCCGCCGTCACGCGTCGTGATCAGCGCGCGCACGCGCGGCGACACCTGCCAGTCGGGCTGCACGCAGTCCTGCCACGTCAACGGCGCCAGGTTCGTCATCGGCACTCACTCCTCCTCATCGTCCAGGTACGGCTCGTCATCGTGATACTCGCCGCCGAAATCGTCATCATCGTAGACACCGTCATCGTCGTCGAATTCCTCGTCACCCTGCCCGAAGCCGAGCGCCGCGACGAGTGCGTTCATGTCGTCCGGCAGCGGGCAGCGCCATTGCATCGCCTTGCCCGTGACCGGATGCACGAGACCGAGCCGCCATGCGTGCAGCGCCTGCCGCGCGAACCCGTCTGGCAGCGGCGTGACCGAGCGCTTGCCGCGCGCGCGCCCGTACACGGGATCGCCGAGCAGCGGGTGCCCGGCGTGCGCGCAGTGCACGCGGATCTGGTGCGTGCGACCGGTCTCGAGATCGCACTGGATCGCCGAAACCGGCTGACGTTGCCACAGGCATGTGTCAACCGTGCGGAAATGCGTGCGCGCGGGCTTGCCCGATGCGCCCGTGACGACGGCCATGCGCGTGCGTTCGCGCGGATCGCGGCCGATCGGCGCGTCGATCGTGCCTTCCTCGGGCATCGTGCCCCACACGAGCGCGAAATAGCGGCGCTTCACCGTGCGGGCCTGCAACTGGCGCACGAGGTCCGTCTGCGCGGCCAGCGTGCGCGCCACCACCATCAGGCCCGACGTCTCCTTGTCGAGCCGGTGGACGATCCCCGCGCGCGGCAGGCCGGCCGCCGCATCGCCGTAGCGATGCAGCAGCCCGTTGAGGATCGTGCCGCTCCAGTTGCCGGCGGCCGGATGCACGACGAGGCCGGCCGGCTTGTTGATGACGACGAGCGCATCGTCCTCGTAGATCACGTCGAGCGGCACCGGCTCAGGCGTAAAGGCGAGCTGCTCGGGGAGTAGGTCGGGCACGAGTTCGATCTTCGCGCCGAGCGGCACCGGCTGGCGGATCTTCGCCGGCGCGCCGTCGACGAGCACGCGCTGCGCCTCGATCCAGCTCTGGAGGCGGCTGCGCGAGAATTCGGGGAACAGTTGGGCGAGCGCCTTGTCGAGGCGCTCGCCCGCGAGCGACATCGGCACTTCGACGACGCGCGGTGCTTCATCGACCGCTGCGGACGGCACGACGGGCGGCTGCATTGCGTCGCCAGTCAGATCGTCATCGAGGGAATCCCCCGAGGCAGCGTCGGCGGGCCGATCGCTTGGGCTATAATCTTCGCGATTTGGTGTGCCCGGCTGGGCATTCTGCGAACTTGAACGGGTCATTTAGACTGGGTCACCGAGACTTGAAGCTAGGACATGCGAGCATGATGAATTCGACCAAACGCACGGCCAGAACCGTCGCCGCCCGGGCTGCGGCGGTAGCGGCCGCGGCCCTCATCGCCGGCTGCCACGGCTTGCCGCAGAAGCAGGACGAGACGGCTACCTGGTCGAACAACAAATTATACTCAGAGGCCCAGGACGCACTGTCCGGCGGCGACTGGGGCAAGTGCGCGAAATATTTCGAATCGCTGCAAGGTCGCGATCCGTTCGGCCATTTCGCGCAGCAGGCGCAGATCAACGTTGCATACTGCAACTGGAAGGATAACGAAGCGGCCGCCGCCGACCAGGCCGTCGATCGCTTCATCCAGCTCCACCCCGATCATCCGGATATCCCGTACGCGTACTACCTGAAGGGGATGATCCACTTCAACGACGATCTCGGCCTGTTCGGCCGCTTCTCCGGCCAGGACATGAGCGAGCGCGATCCGCAGGCACTGCGCGAATCGTACGATGCGTTCAAGGTCGTCGTCGACCGCTTCCCGAAGAGCAAGTACGCGCCCGACGCCGCCGCGCGGATGCGCTACATCGTCAACGCGCTCGCATCGCACGAAGTGCACGCAGCCGACTACTACTACCGGCGCGGCGCCTACGTCGCGGCCATCAACCGTGCGCAGCTCGCGATCAAGGACTACAAGGGCGCCCCGGCGATCGAAGACGCGCTGCACATCATGATCCTGTCGTACGGCAAGCTGAACCAGCCGGAACTCGCCGAGGACACGAAGCGCGTGCTCGCCGGCACGTTCCCCGACAGCCCGTACGTCACGGGCCACTCGCGCCCCGGCTCGAAGAAGTCGTGGTGGCAGTTCTGACGAACGCCCCGTACAGCCCGCGCTGCACGAAAAAAACCCGGCCATCGAGCCGGGTTTTTTTATTGGCGCCGCATTCAGGCGGCACCGGTGCAATCGCGCGACGCTCGCCGCACGCACCGTCAGGAGCGCTTTGCCGAACGGTGCTCGTCGAAGAAGTCCTGAACGACCGCGATCTCGCGGGTCCGCTTGAACGGCGGCAGGCTCTGCCAGATCCGGCGCCCGTAGGGTTTGTCGACGAGCCGCGTGTCGCAGATCATCAGCACGCCGCGATCCGTTTCCGCGCGAATCAGCCGGCCCGCGCCCTGCTTCAGCGTGATCACGGCCTGCGGCAGCTGGTGCACGGCGAACGGGCTCAGCCCCTTCTTCGTCAGCGCGTCGAGCCGCGCGGCCAGCACCGGATCGTCCGGCGGCGCGAACGGCAGCTTGTCGATCACGACGAGCGACAGCGCGTCGCCGCGCACGTCGACGCCTTCCCAGAAACTCTGGCTGCCGACCAGGATCGCGTTGCCATATGCGCGGAAGCGGTCGAGGAGCTCGGTACGGCTCGCATCGCCCTGCACGAGCAGCGGCGTGTTCCAGCCGCGCGACTCGATCACGTCGCGCAGCTTCGACGCGATCCGGTCGACCGCGCGCAGCGTCGTGCACAGCATGAACACGCCGCCACCGGACGCCTCGATCGCCGGCAGCGCGGCGTCGAAGACGGCGTCGGTAAACGCCGGCGAAGACGGTTGCGGCAGGTTGCGCGGCACGTACAGCAGCCCTTGCGACTGGTAGTCGAACGGGCTTGCGAGCGTCATCGAGCGACGCGAGCTGAGGCCCATTTGCGCCGCATAGTGCGTGAAGTCGCCGCGCACCGACAGCGTGGCCGACGTGAACACCCAGGCACGCGGCACGCCCGCGCGCTGCTTGGCAAAGATCGGCGCGACCGACAGCGGCGTTTCGTGCAGCTGGACCGTATGCGCGAACACTTCGACCCAGCGCACCTTCTCGTTCGGATCGCCGTCGGATGCCGCCTTGTCGCCGGCCGCTGTTGCATCGGCCTTTGCCGCCGCTTCCGTCGCGCCGGGTGCGACCCAGCCGGCCAGCAGGTCCTGCAGCTCGCGTGCGCGCCGCAGGCATGCGCCGAGCGATTCCGCCCGCTCGGCCTGGCTGGCAAGCGCCGACGCCAGCGCGTCGAGCGCAGCCTCGAGCGCATCGAGCGCGCCGAACATCGGGTGATCATCGCCGAGCTGGGCGAGCGACATGCGGACGATCTGGTCGTTCGCGAACGCAAGGCGCAAGTCGCGCGCCGCGCGCTCGAGATCGCCGCCGAGCTTCACCCACTCGACCGCGTCGCGGGCGTGGCTCAGGCCTTCCGCCACCGTGTCGCGGGCGAGCTCGAGGATCTGCGTCGTCGACAGCGTCTCGCCGAAAAACAGCGTCGCCGTTTCGGGCAACTGGTGCGCTTCGTCGAAGATGACTGTGTTCGCGTTCGGCAGCAACTCGGCCATCCCCGTATCGCGCAGCATGATGTCCGCGAAGAACAGGTGGTGATTGACGACGACGACGTCGGCCTGCTGCGCCTCGCGCCGCGCCTGCATCACGAAGCATTCCTTGTAATGCGGGCATTCCTGGCCGAGGCAGTTGTCACGTGTCGACGTGACCATCGACCACACGGGCGCCGTTTCCGGCACGCTCGCGAGCTCGGCTTTGTCGCCGCTCTTCGTGATCTTCGCGAAACGGACGATTTCCTGCAGATAGGCCGTATCCTGCCGCGACGGCAACCGGCCGTTGTCGGCCGTGCGTTGCAGGTAGTAGTGGCACAGGTAGTTGGCACGGCCCTTCAGCATCGCGACCGACACCGGCACCGCGAGCGCGTTGCGCACGGTCGGGATGTCGCGCGCGAACAGTTGGTCCTGCAGGTGTTTCGTGCCGGTCGACACGATCACCTTGCCGCCCCACAGCATCGCGGGCACGAGGTAAGCGTAGGTCTTGCCGGTACCCGTGCCGGCCTCGACGATCAGCGTGTTGTCGCCGGCATCGCTGTCGACTTCGGCTGCCGCGGCGTCCGCGCCCGTTTCGGCTGCCTTGTCGCCGTCGCCGAGGCGACGCGCCGGCCGCTTGCGGGTTTCGAAGATCTCGGGCTCGGGCATGCGGCGCGCCGACGCTTCCATCGCGGACGCGACGGCGCGCGCCATCTCGATCTGCGACGTACGCGGCCGATAGCCGTCCAGCGCGCGCGCCAGCAATCCGCCTTCGCCGAAGATCGTGTCGAGTTCGTCGACGCGCTTGCGGCTCAGCTCAAAGGTGCCTTCGGGCGCACGAGCGCGCCCGGCAGGCGACACGTCGCGCCGGGCATCGGGGGTGGCTTCAAGCGGTGAATTCAAGGCAAGCGTTCCTGTGTCCAGCGCCCGGGCGGCGCCGGCGCTTGCCAGGCCGCGCTCAGGCGCGCTTATCCGGTTCCAGCTGCGATTGCAGCAAAATGATTTTGTCCTTGGCCGCCAGCTTTTCCTTCTTCAGCCTGTGCAGCGTGATGTCGTCGATGTCGGAGTGCCCTTCCTTCAGCTCGATCTCCCGAGCGAGCTGCTGGTGCTGCTCCTGCAATGCAGCCAAACGGTTGTGCAATTCCTGCTGCTGTTCCGTGTGACGGTTTTGCATACTTGCCTCCTCATCGAAGCAGCGCGCCGACCGGCGTGCCAGCGCGCCCGAGACTGGTCTCGATCAATCCAACACGTTACTGCCCCTGCTGTTGCTTCTGCTGCGCCTTCTCGGCCGCTTCCTTCTGACGCTGCTCGACATCGGCCTTGTGCTGCACGGCTTCCTTCTGCTTCTGCTCGTAGCGCGCGGCGTTGTCCGCCCGCTCCTGCGCCTTCTGCGCGGCCTGCTGGTGCGCCTGGTCGAGCTTACGCTGGAAGTCGCCCTGCTTCTGGTCGTATGCCTGCTTGTTCGCCGCGCGCTGCGGCCCTTCCGCGCCGCGCTGCGCCTGCTTCAGCGCATTCTGCTCCTGCTTGTCGCGGAATGCAGCCGCGTTTGCCGCGTCGTTCGCCGCGCGCTGCGGTGCTTCCGCCGCGTTCTGCGCCGCCTTCAGCGCCTGTTGCTGGTCGCGCTGCTGCGCACGCACGGCCCGCTGCTCGTCGTTGAGCGCGAGTTGCTCCTGGCGGATGCTCGCCCGCTCGTCGCGCATCTGTTCACGTGCCTTGCCGAGACAGTGATTGACGAAGAACTTGCTGTAGCAATCGTGCTCGGCCACCGCATAACGATAATCGTTTTCTGCGGAACGTTGATTGAGCACTTTTTGACGGGCGTCGAAATCCGGTGCGGCCGTGGCCGTCACGGGCGCAGCCGCGGCGGCGGCCGGCGCGGTCGCATCCGAAGCTTGCGCGAACGCGCCGGAAGGCCCGGCAGACAAAGCCGCGGCGAGCGCTGCGCCGAGCGCGACGAGAGAAATTCGGGAAGTTGGCAACGTCGTAGGAAAGCTGCGGGACATGTGTCAAATTCTATCACCCCCGGCTGGACGCTCCGCCATTTATGGCAAAATGCCCCGCTTCACTCACCCGCGGCATCCGGCCCGACGGGCCCGCCACGCAGCCCGCCGCTTCGGGCCTGCCGGCCCCCGCCGCGATTTCAGCAGGCAGATCATCCACGACATGACGGAAACCGTAGCACTCAAGATCGTACAGCGCATCGCCACCGAACTGTCCGTCCAGCCGCGCCAGGTCACGGCGGCAGTGCAACTCCTCGACGAAGGCTCGACCGTTCCGTTCATTGCCCGGTACCGCAAGGAAGTGACCGGCAACCTGGACGACACGCAGTTGCGCCAGCTCGAGGAACGCCTCCTGTATCTGCGCGAGCTTGAAGATCGCCGTGCGGCGATCCTGTCGAGCATCGACGAACAGGGCAAGCTGACCGACGAACTGCGCGCCGCGATCGACGCGGCCGACAGCAAGCAGGTGCTCGAAGACCTTTATCTGCCGTACAAGCCGAAGCGCCGCACGCGTGCGCAGATCGCCCGCGAAGCCGGCCTCGAGCCGCTCGCCCGGGCCCTCCTCGCGAACCCGCTGCTCGACCCGCAGGCCGAGGCAGCCGCGTACGTCGACGCCGAGAAGGGTGTAGCCGACGTGAAGGCCGCGCTCGACGGCGCGCGCGACATCCTGTCCGAACAGTTCGGCGAGACGGCCGAGCTGCTCGGCAAGCTGCGCGACTACCTGCACAACCAGGGCGTCGTGTCGTCGGCCGTCGTCGAGGGCAAGGAAAACGAGGAAGGCGAGAAATTCCGCGACTATTACGACTACGCGGAAACGATCAAGACCGTGCCGTCGCACCGCGCCCTCGCGCTGTTCCGTGGCCGCAACGCGGGCGTGCTGACGGTCAAGCTCGGCCTCGGCGAAGAACTCGACGCGCAGGTGCCGCATCCGGGCGAGGCGATGATCGCGCGCCATTTCGGCATCGCGAACCAGAACCGCCCGGCCGACAAATGGCTGTCCGACGTATGCCGCTGGTGCTGGCGTGTGAAGGTGCAGCCGCACATCGAGAACGAGCTGCTCACGCAATTGCGCGAAACGGCCGAAACGGAAGCGATCCGCGTGTTCGCGCGCAACCTGAGCGACCTGCTGCTGGCTGCGCCGGCCGGCCCGAAGGCCGTGATCGGTCTCGACCCCGGCCTGCGCACGGGCGTGAAGGTTGCTGTCGTCGACCGCACCGGCAAGGTGCTCGCGACCGACACGATCTACCCGCACGAGCCGCGCCGCGACTGGGATGGCTCGATCGCGAAACTCGCACGCATCGCCGCGCAGACGCAGGCCGAGCTGATCAGCATCGGCAACGGCACCGCGTCGCGTGAAACCGACAAGCTCGCGAGCGAACTGATCGCGAAACACCCGGAGCTGCGCCTGCAGAAGATCGTCGTGTCGGAAGCCGGCGCATCGGTCTATTCGGCATCCGAGCTGGCCGCGAAGGAATTCCCGGAACTCGACGTGTCGCTGCGCGGCGCCGTCTCGATTGCACGCCGCCTGCAGGATCCGCTCGCCGAGCTGGTGAAGATCGAGCCGAAGGCGATTGGTGTCGGCCAGTACCAGCACGACGTGAACCAGCGCGAACTCGCCCGCTCGCTCGACGCGGTCGTCGAGGACTGCGTGAACGCGGTCGGCGTCGACGCGAATACCGCGTCGGCCCCGCTGCTCGCCCGCGTATCGGGCCTGAACGCGACGCTCGCGCGCAACATCGTCGACTACCGCGATGCAAATGGCCCATTCCCGTCGCGCGAGCACCTGCGCAAGGTGCCGCGCCTCGGCGACAAGACCTTCGAACAGGCCGCCGGCTTCCTGCGCATCAACGGCGGCGAGAATCCGCTCGACCGCTCGTCGGTGCACCCGGAAGCGTATCCGGTCGTCGAGCGGATACTCGCGAAGATCAGCAAGCGCATCGACGACGTGCTCGGCAACCGCGAAGCGCTGTCGGGTCTGTCCCCGGCGGAATTTGTTGACGAACGTTTCGGCCTGCCGACCGTGCGCGACATCCTGTCCGAACTGGAGAAGCCGGGCCGCGATCCGCGCCCCGAATTCAAGACCGCGACGTTCCGTGAAGGTGTCGAAAAGGTGTCGGACCTCGTGCCCGGCATGACGCTCGAGGGCGTCGTGACGAACGTCGCCGCGTTCGGCGCGTTCGTGGACATCGGCGTCCACCAGGACGGCCTCGTCCACGTATCCGCGATGTCGACGAAGTTCATCAAGGATCCGCACGAAGTCGTGAAAGCCGGCCAGGTCGTCAAGGTGAAGGTGCTCGACGTCGACGTGAAGCGCCAGCGCATTGCGCTGACGATGCGCCTCGACGACGACGCGGCGGCGCCCGGCATGTCGTCGCGCGGCGGCCAGGATCGCGGCAACGCGGGGCGCGGCGCGGCGCGCCCGCAGCGTTCGCGCGAGCCGGAACCGGCTGGCGCAATGGCTGCAGCGTTCGCGAAGCTGAAGCGCTGAGCATTCGCCAGCTTTCGCGACAGACAAAAAAGCCCGCCGAAAGGCGGGCTTTTTCATGACTTCGGCAAATACGGCGCGCGGTTGAACGGCCCGCGCGCCGCCCTCGATCAGATTTCGATCTTCGTCCCGAGTTCGACCACGCGGTTCGCCGGGATCGAGAAGAAGTCGGTCGGCTTCGCAGCGTTCTGGTGCATCCATGCGAACACGCGCTCGCGCCAGATCGACATCCCGGGCAGATGCGTCGGCACGACGGTTTCGCGCGCGAGGAAGAACGACGTATCCATCAGCTCGAACGTCATGTCGTGCGTGCGGCCGAATTCCTCGAGCACGGCCTTCACGTCCGGCGTCTCGTTGAAGCCGTACTCGGCCTTGACGATATACAACCCGCCGCCTGCATCACGCGAGGACTGGCGCTTGTCGTCTCGCACGTAAGGAAAGTCGCGCGTGACGAACGTGAGGAAAATGGTGCGCTCGTGCAGCACCTTGTTGTGCTTCAGGTTGTGCAGCAGGCTGACGGGCACGAGCTTGTCGTTGCCGGTCAGGTAGATCGCGGTACCCGACACGCGATGCGGCGGATGCGCGAGCAGCCCCTGCAGGAACGGCTCGAGCGGGATACCGTCGGCCGCCGTGCGCTCCTTGACGATGTGACGCCCCTTGTACCAGGTCATTAGCAGGAAGAACAGCAGCGCGCCGATGCCGAGCGGCAGCCAGCCGCCCTGAGCGACCTTCAGCAGGTTCGCGCCGAAGAAGCCGAGGTCGACCGCGAGAAACACCGCGATGATCGCGCCGACCAGCAGCCGGTTCCAGTTCCACACCTTCACCATCACGACCGCGGCGAGCACGGTCGTGATCACCATCGTCGCCGTCACCGCGATGCCGTACGCAGCCGCGAGGTTGTCGGAGCTCTTGAAGCCGACGACGATGCAGAGGATCACGAACAGCAGCAGCCAGTTCACGACCGGCACGTAGATCTGGCCGATCGCCAGTTCCGACGTGTGCAGCACCTTCATGCGCGGCACGTAGCCGAGCTGGATGGCCTGCGACGTCAGCGAATACGCGCCCGAGATCACCGCCTGCGACGCGATCACGGTTGCGACCGTCGACAGCACGACGAGCGGCAACAGCCCCCATTCGGGTGCCAGCAGGAAGAACGGGTTCTCGATCGCCTTCGGATTCTGGATCAGCAGCGCGCCCTGGCCGAAGTAGTTCAGCACGAGCGACGGCATCACGAGCCCGTAGGCGGCGATGCGGATCGGCTTCGCGCCGAAGTGGCCCATGTCCGCGTAGAGCGCTTCCGCACCGGTCAGCACCAGCACGACCGAGCCGAGCACGACGTAGGCCTGCAGCAGGTGATCGGCCATGAACGACGCCGCGTAATACGGGTTGATGGCCGCCATGATGCCCGGCACGCGCACGATGTGGTACACGCCGAGCGCCGCGATCACGACGAACCACAGCACCATGATCGGGCCGAACAGCTTGCCGACCAGCGCGGTGCCGTGGCGCTGGATCCAGAACAGCGCGATCAGGATCACGATCGTGATCGGCAGCACGAGATGGGACAGGTGCGGCGTCGCGATTTCGAGACCTTCGACCGCGGACATCACCGAGATCGCCGGCGTGATCACCGCGTCCCCGTAGAACATGCACGCGCCGAAGATCCCGAGCGCCATCAGCGCGCCCGCGACGCGGGTCTTCGAGTCGAGCGGCCGCAGCGACAGCGCCATCAGCGCGAGCACGCCGCCTTCGCCGTTGTTGTCCGCCCGCATCACGAACAGCAGGTACTTGATGCCGACCACCAGGATGATGGCCCAGAACAGCAGCGAGATCACACCGAGAATCGATGCTTCGGTGAGCGGAATGCCGTGTGCGGGGCTGAACGCCTCCTTGAGCGAATACAGCGGGCTGGTGCCGATGTCGCCGAACACGACGCCGATGGCTGCTATCGCTAGCGCCCGCATCGAATGTTGTTGCGTCGAATGCGGCGCGTGTGCTGCGTCGGTCGCGTGGATCGTGTCGTTCATATGAAGCGTAATAATCGGGTCCGGGTCGGACAAAACGAGCGCTATTCTACTCGCGCCCCCGTGAAACGCCGTCCTGCTCTGTTGCCTTGTAGCCACGTGATCCACGCTGCGCATGCAATCCGGCGCGAGCTGTGGCAGGGCTGCCAATCATAGCCGGGGCAGCGGCGTCTGCCTACCGGATCCACGGTGCGCGCGGCGCCAGCGCGTACGGCGCCCCAATGAAAAACGGCGCCGCAAGCGGCGCCGTACAAGGCTTTCCTTCGATTGGCCGGCCGCTTATGCGCCCGAGCCCTCGCGCTGTGCGCGACCGCGCTTGATCCACGCCTCGAGGTTGTGCGGGCGAACCGTGTCCCACTCCTCGAACGGCTGATGAATCCACGGATTCGTCGGCAGAAACTGCGTGTGATAGTCGGGCTTGACCTTCGAGCAACCCTTGTACCAGAGCACGGCCGAGCGCACGGCCGTCACCGACGGGTAGCGCTCCTTCAGGTGCTCCTGCACACGCGCAAGCGTGACGCCCGAATCGACGAGATCGTCGACCAGCAGCACGTTGCCCGCCAGGTTGCCGCGCGTCATCGTGATGTACTGCGCGATATCGAGGTCGCCCTGCTCCGTGCCGGCCGCTTCGCGGTACGAACTCGTCGCGAGGATCGCGAGCGGCACGTCGTAGATGCGCGACAGTTGATCGCCGACGCGCAGGCCGCCGCGCGCGAGGCACAGGATCTGGTCGAACTTCCAGCCCGATGCATGCACCTGGAGCGCGAGCAACTCGATGAGACGGTGATACTCGTCCCAGCCTACCCACAGGTTCTTGTCGTCGTTGCGCGGATCGGTCATCAAGTCTGCCGCCGTCATCGTGATTTGCTGCGTCATCTGAAAATTACACCTTGAACGGATGGCGGAGCAGGATCGTTTCGTCGCGGTCCGGACCCGTCGACACCATGTCGACCGGCACGCCAGCCACTTCCTGGACACGGGTCAGGTAAGCCTGCGCGTTCGCCGGCAGGGCTTCCCACGTCTTGATGCCGACCGTGCTTTCCTTCCAGCCGGCAAACGTTTCGTATACGGGCTCGCAACGGGCCACGTCAGCGGCACCGCGCGGCAGGATGTCCACATCCTTGCCGTCGATCTTGTAGCCGACGCACAGCTTGACTTCGTCGAGGCCGTCCAGCACGTCGAGCTTCGTCATGCACAGGCCCGACACGCCGTTGATCTGGATCGAGCGGCGCAGCGCGGCTGCGTCGAGCCAGCCCGTGCGGCGCGGACGGCCGGTGACCGAACCGAATTCCTTGCCGACATTCGCGAGCGTGACGCCAACCTGGTCCTGACGCTGCGGATTGTCCGCATCGTACAGTTCGCTCGGGAACGGGCCCGAGCCGACGCGCGTGCAATATGCCTTCGTGATGCCGAGGATGTAGTTGAGCTTCTGCGGACCCACGCCCGCGCCAGCCGACGCCGCACCTGCGACGCAGTTGCTCGACGTGACGAACGGATAGGTGCCGTGGTCGATGTCGAGCAGCGTACCTTGTGCGCCTTCGAACAGCAGGTTCTGGCCCGCATTGTTCGCGTCGTACAGGCGGCGCGACACGTCGGCCACCATCGGCTTCAGGCGGTCGGCATAACCCAGCATCGTGTCGAGCGTGGCCTGGAAATCGACAGCCGCGCCGCCCAGGTACTGGGTCAGCACGAAGTTGTGGAAATCGAGGTTTTCGCGCAGACGGTCGGCGAAGGTCTTCGCATCGAACAGGTCCTGCACACGCAGCGCGCGGCGGCCGACCTTGTCTTCGTACGCGGGGCCGATGCCGCGGCCCGTCGTGCCGATCTTGCCCGCGCCCTTGCGCGCTTCGCGCGCCTGGTCGATCGCGATGTGGTACGGCAGGATCAGCGTCGTGGCTTCGGAAATGAACAGGCGGTCGCGCACGTTCACGCCGGCTTCTTCCAGCTCGCCGATTTCCTTGAACAGTGCTTCGGGGGACAGGACGACGCCGTTGCCGATGTAGCAGGCGACGCCTTCACGCATGATGCCCGACGGAATGAGGCGCAAGATCGTTTTCTTGCCGCCGATGATGAGGGTGTGGCCGGCGTTGTGACCGCCCTGGAAACGCACGACGCCCTGAGCGTGGTCCGTCAGCCAGTCGACGATCTTGCCCTTGCCTTCATCACCCCATTGCGTTCCCACGACGACGACATTGCGCCCGGGAGTCACGTTCACTGCGCTGGCAGACATGTTGATTCGTTAGCTGGTTAAAAACGTATTCTACCTATGTTCGCGGGCGATTCCGAATTTTTCCGTTTCGCTTCAACGATATGCACGCCGAAGCAGGTCCCGCGAACGCCTGTTTATCGGGGTTCGACCACCCATGCGCCGTTGCGCTCGACGAGCGACCGGTCGCACGCGAATTCGTCGAGCACATGATCGTGACCCGGCAGCGCCTGGATCACGACCTCGCCCGAATCGCGCAGCGCCGCGACGGCCGCGCTCAGCGCGTCGTCCTGTGCCCACGGCGCGAGAATCGCGGTGCCGCGCGCCTCGACCGGCGAAATTCGCGCGAGCTCGCGCAGGTCGAGCGAGAAGCCCGTAGCCGGACGGGCACGGCCGTACGCCTGACCGACGTGGTCGTACCGGCCGCCCCGCGCGATCGCGTTCGGCACGCCATCGATGTAGGCGCTGAACATCGCGCCGCTGTGATACGCATAGCCACGCAGGTCGCCGAGATCGATCGCCACCTCGGCCCCCTTCGCCTGCGCCGCGAGCTGCGCCAGATCGTCGAGCGCCCGCGTGATTTCGGGCAAGACCGGCAAGCGTGCGCGCGCCTCGGCGAGCACGCTCGCGTCGCCATAGAGATGCGGCAGCGCGCGCAGCGCGGCGCGCGTATCGGCACCGAGATCGTCGGTGAGCTCGTTCAGCAGCGGCACGTCCTTGCCCGACAGCGCGTCGTACAGCGACTCGCCGCGCTCGGCGGCCTGCGCATCACGCGCCAGCAGCGCCGCGAGCACGCCCGCGTGGCCGAGGTCGAGACGGATGCGCGACAGGCCCGCGAGATGCAGCGCGTCGAGCATCAGTTGCTGGATCTCGAGGTCGGCCTCCAGGCCTGCATGCCCGTAGATTTCGGCGCCGATCTGGATCTGCTCGCGCGTCGCGTGCAGGCCGCGCGGACGCGTATGCATCACGTGGCCCGCATAGCAGAGGCGCGTCACGCCCTGGCGGTTCAACAAGTGCGCGTCGATCCGCGCGACCTGCGGCGTGATGTCTGCGCGCAGGCCGAGGGTGCGACCCGATAGCTGATCGACCAGCTTGAAGGTGCGCAGGCGCAGGTCGGCGCCACCGCTCGTCAGCAGCGACTCGAGATACTCGAGCAGCGGCGGCATCACCATTTCGTAGCCATATGAACGAAAGCGGTCGAGCAGCCTGCGGCGCAGTTCTTCGATCTTGCGCGCTTCCGACGGCAGTACGTCGGCGATATTCTCGGGAAGTAACCAGGTCGACATCGGTACGGTCCTACGACGGGAAACAGCGCGCGACACGCGCGCCGCGATGTGAATCGGAAATGCTGAATTCGGGCGGGACGAACGGCGGATGCGCCGTCCGGATCAGGTCCCCGGTCAGGTAGCGAGCAGCAGCAGTATGAGCCCGAGCACCATCACGATCAGCCCGCCGATCCGGATATGATGCGGCGGACGCTCCGCTATTCTACGAAACGTGTCGCGCCAGGCGACGGGAAACACGAAGGGGAACGCCCCCTCGATGATCAGCATCAGCGCTACTGCGAGCAACAACGAGCCAGCCAGGTCCATGCGAGCGACGGCGCCGCTCGACGCGGCGCCCCAAGGTCAGTGTTTGCGGGGAGCAGGCGCCGCCGGTGCGGCACCGCCCGTCGGGCTGCGCATGAAGCGGAAGAACTCGCTGTCGGGATCGACGACGATGATGTCGTTGCGCTTGAACGTGTTCCGGTAAGCCTGCAGGCTCGCGTAGAACTGGTAGAACTGCGGATCGCGGCCGAACGCGTCGGCGGCAATCGTGGCGGCCTTCGCGTCGCCCTCGCCCTTGATCGTCTGCGCGGACTTGTACGCGTTCGCAAGCACGGCCTGCTGTTCGCGTTCCGCGTCCGCCTTGATCTGTTCGACGTCAGCCGCGCCTTGTGCACGCACCTGCGCCGCCTGATCGCGCAGCGCGCCGATCATCCGCTGATAGACGGCATCGGTCTGCGCAGCGGGCAAGTCGACGCGCGTCAGCTGGACGTCGATCACGTCGACGCCGAAACCAGCCGCCTTCGGCTTCACTTCGTCGCGGGCCGCATCGGCGATCGCACGCTGGCCGCCGAGCGCGTCGTCGAGCGCGCGCTTGCCGAACGCGTCACCAAGTGCGCTCTTCAGCGCGCCGGCGAGACGGTCGCCGGCTGCCGACGGGTCACCGCCCGTCGTCGTGAAATACTTCATCGGATCGCTGATCCGGTACTTCACCGCGTAGGCGACGAGCAAGTCGTGCTTGTCTTCGGTTGCCAGTTGCAGCGGATCCGACGACTCGAGCGATTGCAGGCGCGTGTCGATCAGCGTGGCCGTCTGCAGCGGCGGCGGCAATTTGAAATGGATACCGGGGTCCGCGAGTTCGGGCTGCGCGCCATCACGCCCCGACAGCACGGCCGCATGGCGCGGATCGACGGTGAGGACTGTCGACGATGCCGCGAAGGCAACGATCACGATTGCGACGACGAGCGCAATGATTCGGTTCATGTTCTGCGCTCCCCGTTACTTCAGATCGTCTTCGCGCGACCGGCTGCGAAAGGCCTCGCGCGACCGCAGCACGTCGGTGCCCGACGCCGCGCTCGCTGGCGCCGCTGCAGCCGGCGCGACCGCCGCCGGTGCCGACGCCGCATCGGGCACGGATGCGCCCGTGGACGCCGCGGCGTTTTGTCGCCCCTGCTCGACGAGCTTGTCGAGCGGCAGATAGACGACACTGTTGCCGCCCTTGTTGCCGACGAATACCTTCGTCGAATTCGAATAGATTTCCTGCATCGTCTCGAGATACATCCGCTCGCGGATCACCGCGGGCGCCTTCGAGTACTGCGCATAGACCTGCTTGAAGCGGTCGGCATCGCCTTCGGCTTGCGTGACCACGCGATCGGCATACGCCTTCGCTTCATCGACGAGCTTCGCCGCATCGCCCTGCGCCTTCGGCAGCAGGTCGTTTGCATACGTCTGCGCGGCGCGCTTCGCGGCCTCGCGCTCGTCGCGTGCCTTCGCGACTTCACCGTACGCGGCCTGCGTCTGCTCGGGCGCCGCAACGCTCTGCATCGTGACGGCCGTCACCTCGAGCCCCGACTGGTAGCGATCGAGGTCGCGCTGGATCGCGGCGGAGAGCTGCTCGCGCAGTGCGTCGCGGTCCTGGTTCAGCACGTCGGCGGCGCTACGCGTGCCGACGATCGCACGTACCGCAGCCTGGGCGGCCTGCGAGACGCTGCGCTCGGGGTCGACACTGCGGAACAGGTAATCGGTCGCGGAACGGATGCGGTACTGGACGATGAAGCGCACGTCGACGATATCGGCGTCGCGCGTCAGCATCGCGGCTTCCTTCACGTTCGCGAGACGCACGACGTTGTTGCGGCCGATTTCGATCGAGCGGACCTGCGACGTATCGACGATCTCGTGCGACGCGAACGGATACGGCGCGCGCCAGTGCACGCCCTGGCCGACCGTGCCCGACAGCTTGCCGAGCTGCAGCACGACGCCCGTCTGCCCTTCCTGCACGACGAACAGCCCGCTGCCCGCGTAGACCGCGACCAGCACGCCGATCACGATGCCCACGCCGACGCGCGCGGCACGCCCGTTGTCAGGACGGAAGCCGTTGCCGCCCTTGCCGCCGAACAGGCCGTTCAGGCGCCGGTTGAAGTTGCGCCACATCTCGTCGAGATCGGGCGGACCATCGCCGTCGCCGCCTTGCGGCCGCTTCGATTCGTTCGGGCGGGGACGGGATCCGTCTTTGCCATTGCCTTCGCCGCGTCCCCAGCGGGGATCGTTGATCGACAGCAAGGCGCGCATCCGCCGCCAGGTACTCCGCTCGTTGTATTCGTTCACCAGAGTTTGTTCACCAGATTAGACGCCGGCGAACCGGCCGGGACCGGTTAGCGCCCGTGTTCGGAAATCGTGTGGTCTTCGTGTGGTTCAGCGGGCGCGCCGTCGAGCGCGCCGTTGGGTAACGTCGCGCTGGAAAGGTGTTCCGCGGAGGCGATTTCGGCGATGGCGGCACGCAACGTATCAAGACCCTGACCGGTGCGCGCGCTCAAAAAGACGCGCGAAATATTACCATACTCGTCCCGCTCGACCGCGTCGCCGCGGGCCGCCAGCTCAGGCACGGCGTCGATCTTGTTGAACACCAGCACCTGGCGGATCGTGTCCGCGCCGATCTCGTGCAGCACGCCGTTGACCTGCTCGATCTGTTCAAGCCTGACCGCGCTCGACGCATCGACCACGTGCAGCAGCAGATCCGCGTGGATCGTTTCCTCGAGGGTCGCGCGGAATGCGGCGACCAGCTGGTGAGGCAACTCGCGGATGAACCCGACCGTATCCGACACGACGATCTGGCCGACCTCGTCGCCGAGGTACACGCGCCGCGACGTCGTATCGAGCGTGGCGAACAGCTGGTCGGCCGCATAGGCCTGCGCCTTCGTCAGCGCGTTGAACAGCGTCGACTTGCCCGCGTTCGTATAGCCGACGAGCGACACCGACATCGTGCCGCTGCGCGCGCGCTGGCGGCGTTGCGTGCTGTGTTGCCGGCGCAACCGGTCGAGCCGCGACTTCAGCATCTTGATGCGTTCGCCGATCAGCCGGCGGTCGGTTTCGAGCTGGGTTTCACCGGGGCCGCGCAGGCCGATACCACCCTTCTGCCGCTCAAGGTGGGTCCACGCGCGAATGAGCCGCGTCGACAGGTACTGAAGCTGCGCGAGCTCGACCTGCAGCTTGCCTTCGTGGCTGCGGGCACGCTGTGCAAAGATGTCGAGGATGAGGCTGGTGCGATCGACCACGCGCCTGTTAAGTGCCTGCTCCAGATTACGTTGCTGGGCGGGCGCCAACGCGTGGTTGAAGATGACGATTTCGACGTTGTGCGCGTCACAGGCGAGCCGGAGTTCTTCGGCTTTGCCGCTGCCGATGAACATCTTGGCATCGGGACTGGAGCGACGACCCGTGAGGGTGACTGCGGGACGGGCCCCCGCGCTGGAGGCGAGAAGACTGAGTTCTTCGAGACTGGCTTCGAAATCGGTCTTGCCGAAATCGATGCCGACGAGCGCTGCGTTGATCAAATTTTCAGGTGTCAAGATAAGGCGGCTGGCATCGGTCGCTCGCGGCGACCGGATGCCGGCCGCTGCGATAGGTTAGGACGAGGCTTCCGCGTCCGGGTGGAAATTCACCGGGCGCGCCGGCACGACCGTCGAGATGGCGTGCTTGTACACCATCTGGGTCACCGTATTACGGAGCAACACGACGTACTGGTCGAACGATTCAATGTTCCCTTGAAGCTTGATGCCGTTGACGAGGTAGATCGAAACGGGAACGTGCTCTTTGCGCAGTGCGTTCAAAAACGGGTCTTGTAACAATTGCCCTTTGTTGCTCATGGCGTACTCCATCTTTTTTTGCAGGTTGATCTGGACTGGCGGCGAAGAAAAAGAGATCCGGCGCCAATCGCTACACTATAGCCGATTTTAACTGGCCCGCCCGGGGCGTAGGCCTTGCGGCCAACCCCTTGCGTGACGCGTGTAACAGACGTCTTCAGCTCTTGTCCGCGTACGGATTGTTCGACGAACGGAACTCTATGCGCAATGGAGTCCCTGTCAGTGAGAAAGTTTCGCGGAACCGGTTTTCCAGGTAACGCTTGTACGTTTCCGTCACGGCGTCGAGCGCGTTACCGTGGATGACGATGATCGGCGGATTCTGGCCGCCCTGGTGCGCGTAGCGCAGCTTCGGACGCACCGGGCCGCGACGGCGCGGCTGCTGGAACTCGACCGCCTCGATCAGCGCGCGCGTGAGCTTCGGCGTCGGCAGCTTCGCCATCGCCGCCGCGTACGCGTCGTCGACCGAGCGCATCAGCGTACCGATGCCGGTCTTCTTCGTGGCCGAAATGAAATGCGATTTCGCGAAGTCGAGAAATTTCAGCTTGCGGGTCAAATCCGCTTTCGCGCGATCGCGCGCATGCTCGTCAAGGCCGTCCCACTTGTTGACGCCGATCACGAGCGCGCGGCCCTGCTCGACGACGAAGCCGGCGATGTGCGCGTCCTGGTCGGAAATGTCCTGCTGCGCATCCAGCAGAAGAATGACGACGTTCGCGTCGGAGATCGACTGCAGCGTCTTCACGACCGAAAATTTCTCGATCGCTTCGAATACCTTGCCGCGGCGGCGCAGGCCGGCCGTGTCGATCAGCGTGTATTTCTTGCCGTTACGCTCGAAGTCGACGTAGAT
>NZ_SCNZ01000081.1:0-20944 GCF_005502655.1 Burkholderia sp. 4NA327C6
CTGGGTGAGGAGCCAGCGCAACTGCGCGTGGTCGATCATGAAGCGCACGCGCTCGGCGGGGTAGTCGGGGTCGACGGGGACGTAGGCGCCGCCGGCCTTGAGGATCGCGAGCAATGCGACGCTCATGTCGAGGGAGCGCTCCATGGCGACGCCGACGAGTGCGTCGGGGCCGACGCCGAGCGCGATGAGGTGGTGGGCGAGGCGGTTGGCGCGCAGGTTGAGTTCGGCGTAGGTGAGCGCCTGGTCATCGAAGACGACAGCGATGGCATCGGGCGTGCGCTCGACCTGCTGCTCGAACAGGCGATGCAGCGGTTGTGCGGCGTCCTCGCCGAAATCCGTGTCGGTGCGGTTCCACTCGACGGTCAGCAGGTTCCGCTCCGTGTCATTCGACAACGACAGCGCACCGAGCGGCCGGTCCGGATCGGCGATCACGGCATCGACGAGCGTGCGGAAGTGTTCCGCCATGCGATCGATCGTGGCGGCGTCGAACAGATCCAGGTTGTATTCCAGCGAGCCCGCGAGGCCGTCGTCGGCATCCTGAACATGAAGCGTGAGGTCGAACTTCGCGGTGTGGGTCTCCACCGCCACCGGCGTGGCCACGAGACCGGGGAAGCTCACCGCCCGGGATTGCGCTTTCTCGTACGCGAACACGACCTGGAACACCGGCGTGCGGCCCAGGTTGCGTTCGAGCTCGAGCGAGTCCACCACCTGCTCGAACGGAATCTCCTGGCGGCTGTAGCCGTCCAGCGCGACGCGCTTCACGCGCGCCAGCAGTTCGCCGAAGGTCGGATTGCCCGACAGGTCCACGCGCAGCGCGAGCATGTTCGCGAAGAAGCCGATCAGCGGCTCGGTCATGCTGGAACGCCGATTGGCGATCGGGGAGCCGATGACGAGGTCCTGCTGGTTGCTGTATCGCGACAGGAGCAGCGCATACGCGGCGAGCACGACCATGAACGTGCTGGTGCCGGACGCACGGGCAAGCGCGCGCAGGCCGTCGGCGCGTTCGCTGCTCAGCTGGAACGGCAGGACCGCGCCGCGGAACTGCTGGACGGCGGGCCGGGGGCGGTCGGTGGGCAGTTCGATCAGGTCCGGCGCGTCCGACAGCGCGGCGCTCAGGAGCGCCAGTTCCCGATGCGTGTCGGCGGACGCCAGGCGCTCGTGCTGCCACACGGCGTAGTCCGCGTACTGCACGGTCAGTTCCGGCAGCGACTCGCCGGCATAGAGCGCGGCCAGCTCGCCGATGAGGATGCCTGACGACCATGCATCGGAGACGATGTGATGCATCACGATGCCGAAGACGTGCAGGCGCTCATGGACGCGATACAGCACGACGCGACAGAGCGGCCCGGCGGCGAGATCGAACGGGCGGTCGGCTTTCTCCGCGAGCAGCGCGAGCGTGTCGGATTCGCTGGCGACGTCGACGACGTCGAGCGCGACCGGCGCCGGCGGCGCGATGCGTTGAACCCCGCGGCCGTCGACGGCGGGAAACGTCGTGCGCAGGATCTCGTGACGCCGGCTGATCTCGGACACGGCAAACCGCAGGCGCGCGACGTCGAGTTCGCCTTCGAAGCGCAGCGCGCTCGAGATGTTGTAGGTGGCCGACGGGCCTTCCAGTTGCGCGAGGAACCACAGCCGCTGCTGCGGAAAGGACAGCGGCAGGTCGTTCGCGCGCGAGCGGGGCAGGATGGCGCCGGCCGTCGAACCGGGGTGGGGCGACGACGCTTCGATCAGGTCGGACACAGCGCCGATGGTCTGGAGTTCGAAGATCGCGTCGATGCCGATCTCGACGGAGAAGCTGCTCCAGATCCGCGAGACCAGCTGCATGGCTTGCAGCGAATCGCCGCCGTAGTCGAAGAAGCGGCCGGTGAGATCGACGGCCGGATTGTCGAGCACGTCGCGCCAGATGCGCACCAGTTCGCGCTGAATCGGCGTGGCGTCGAGAGGGGCTTCCTCGGGCGCGGCGGCGGGCTCCAGGGCCAGGAGCGCCGGGCGATCCAGCTTGCCGTTGGCGTTGAGCGGGAATTCGGCGATCGGGATGATGTCGGACGGGACCATGTAGTCCGGCAGCTTCCCGGCCAGGTAGGCCCGCAGGTCCGGCACGCTCAGGCTCGCGGCGCCCTTGACGTAGGCCGCCAGCTTGCGCACCCCGTGGGCGGATTCGCGCAGCATGACCGCGGCGCCGACGACGTCCTCGTGCGCGGCGATCGCGGCCTCGATCTCGCCGAGTTCGACACGGTGCCCGCGGATCTTGACCTGGTGGTCGACGCGTCCGTAGCACTGGATACGTCCGTCGGGCAGCCACCGGCCGATGTCGCCGGTGCGATAGATGCGCGCTTCGCCGGGAAACGGATGCTCGACGAATTTCGCGGCGGTGACGTCGGGCCGCTGATGGTAGCCGCGTGCAAGGCCGGCGCCGGCGAGGCAGATTTCCCCTGGCACGCCGAGCGGAACCGGCCGCAGCGCGTCGTCGAGCATGTACACCCGGGTGTCGGCGATGGGGCGGCCGATCAGCACCGTGGGCGGCGCGTCCTCGACGCGCTCGACGATGCAGCCGACCGTCGCCTCGGTGGGACCGTACTCGTTGTAGATTTCGATCGCGGGATCGATCTTGCGCAGCGTGGCGATGTGCTGGGGCGTCAGTTCCTCGCCGCCCACGATCACCTTGCGCACGCCGGAGCGTGCCAGGTTCATGTATTCCAGCAGGTGAATGTGGGTGGGCGTGAGCTTGAGGGTGTCGACGCCGCTACCGGGCTGGAACATCCGGGCCAGGATGGTGTCGATGCTTTCCGACTGCGGATAGATGCGCAGCGTCTTGCCGCGCACCAGCGGGCAGAAGATGTTGGTGAGCGTGAAGTCGAAGCAGAGCGAGCTGTACAGGCCGAAACTGCCGGTCGTGCTTTCCGGAAAGTAATACGCGGCGGCCCACGCGATGTAGTGGGCCAGGTTCCGGTGTTCGAGCAGGCAGCCTTTGGGTTTCCCGGTCGAGCCCGACGTGTAGAGCACGTAGGCCAGGTGCGCCGGTTCGGCACGGTGCGGCGGGTTGTCCGGCAGCGGCGCCCAGCCGGGGAGTTCCTGGTCCAGCAGCAGCGTCACGCCGGAGAATTCATACCACTGCGCGAGCTGACTCGATTCGGTCACCAGCAGCGACAGGCCGGTGTCGCCGAGGATGTGATTGATCCGCTCGGCCGGATACGCGGGGTCCAGCGGAACGAACGCCGCCCCCGCCTTCAGGATGCCGAGAATCGCGACGATCATCCATTCGGAACGGTCGAGCATGATGCCGACCAGCGATTCCGGCCCGACGCCGTGGTGTTCGCGCAAGTGATGCGCGAGGCTGTTGGCCCGGGCGTTCAGGTCGGCGTAGGTCATCAGCGAACTGTCGGTGACCAGGGCCGGCGCCGTCGGCGTGCGTGCGACCTGGGCTTCGAACATGGCGACGACCGTCGGATGGCTGGGGCCGGCCGTCGCGGTTTCGTTGAACGCGGCCAGCAGCGGGCCCTCTTCCGGCGGGGCCGCTTCGATGTCGCCGACGGCCCCGTCGAGGTGTTCGAATGCCTCCAGCACCGCGGCGAGGCTGCCGGCGAAACCGTCGATGATGAAAGGCTCGATGGCCCCGCTGTAACGAAGCTCGATTTCGCCGCGCGCGAGCCGCAGGTGCAACTGCAGATCGTCGTCCCGACCGGTCGGTGCGTGGTGCACGCGGTCGTCCGCCAGCGCGACTTTCGTGAGCTGCGCGAGCGCCATGTCCTTTTCGTTGCGCACGAGCGTTTCCAGCGGGAATCGAGGCTCGGCGTAGCTGTCTTCCACGATCCCGGCCACGCGCGACAGGTAGTCCTCGATGCGCTCGTCGGGGCGGACCTCGATGATCAGCGGAACGATGGCGGCCCGGGCCGACGGATGCCCGGCCAGCCCCGGCGTGCCGAGCACCGTGACCGGAATCCGGAAGTATTTCCAGAGCAGGAACGCGATGCCCGCCGCCGTGACGGCGAATTCGGCAAGCTCGCCGTCGCCGATGCGCCGCAACAGGTCGAGCGACGCGGGCGTGAGCCGCACCGAGCGGGACAGCTGGCGGCCCGGCTGCTGGCTCGGGGCGTACGCCGCGATTCCGTACACGCCGGCGACCCGGGAAAGGCTTTCGCGCCAGAAACGCGCGGTGGCTGCATAGCGATGGTCGGTGACCAGCACGTTATTGTCTTGCACGGGAAACTCCTTGAGACGTTGTGTTCACCTGAAACAACCCGAAGCGGCGCGCACGGCGCGCGCCGCCCGAACCCCGGCGGGCGCGCATCACGTCTTCTCCTCGAGCGCGTCGTCGGCCGTGACCGCGGGCGCGCGCTTCAGGCGCAGGCCGACCCGGACCCTCGGGCCGGCGGCGGGCGCGTCGTCGGAGAGCGGGATGCGATCGACCGGCGTGGCCGGATCGCGACGGAAGACGTCGTGGATCGCAAGCAGTCGATCGCGCATCGCGGCGATGGTCGACGGGCGGAACAGGTGGGTGTTGTAGATGAACTGGATCAGGTGCCGGCCTTCGCTTTCCACGACCTGGAAGGACAGGTCGAACTTGGCCGTCGTGTCCGCCGGCGAGATGTCCGTGATGCGCAGGCCGGGCTGCGGCGTCGGCATCGAAACGTGGTTCACCTGAATGTCGAAGATCGGGAAATGGTTCGCCGGCGTGCGGATCTTCAGGTCTTCCAGCAACACGTCGAACGGATAGGACGCATGCTCCAGCGCTTGCGCGGAGGCTTTCGCCACCCCGTCGATCACCTCCGCGACCGTCGCGGATTTCCGCACCGGCACGCGCAGCACGACGGTGTTGAGGTACACGCCGACCTGCGACTCGAGCTGCTCGCTGTCGCGTCCGGCCGACACGCTGCCGATGACGATGTCCTCACGCCCCGTATAGCGGTGCATCAGCACGCAGAACGACGCCAGCAGCACCGCGTGGAGCGACGTATGGTGAGCGCGGGCGAGCGTCGCGAGATCCGCCGCGTGCGGCTGCGGCAGTTCGACTTCGAGCGTCTGCCCGGCATGACCGAGCCGCTCGGGACGCGGGAAGTCGGATGCCGGTTGCAGGCGGGGCAGCGGCGGCGCCAGTTGCTCGAGCCAGTACGCGCGATGCGCGGCGGCGCGCGGACCCGCGAGGCTCGCGTTGTGCCACGCGGCGTAGTCGCGATACTGGATCGACAGCGGCGGCAGGTCGCGTCCCGCATACAGCGCATGCAGGTCGTCGGTCAGCACGCGGATCGACCATGCATCCGAGATCACGTGGTGCATGTTCAGCAACAGCAGATGCTTCTCCTGCGAGAGCCGCACCAGCTTGACGCGAAAGAGCGGGCCCGACGCGAGATCGAACGGCTGCTCGCTTTCCGCGCGAATCAGCGCATCGATCGCTTGCGGGCCCGCATCGTCCGCGAGATCGCGCTGCTCGACCCGGAATCCGGACGCTTCGCGGCTGAGGATGCGTTGCCGCAACTCGCCTTCGATCATCGCGAACACGGTGCGCAGGCTCTCGTGGCGATCGACCAGCATGTCGAACGCACGGACGAGGCGCACCGTGTCGACGGCGCCGTCCAGCTGCAGCGCGCCCGCCATGTTGTACGTGGACGGATCCGCGCCGCGGCTGGCGAGCCAGATCCGCTTCTGTGCACGAGACACCGCGTAGGACGGTTGTGCGGCCAGCGCCGGAATGATCGCGTCGTCGTCGGCGGCGCCGTCGACGGGCATGGCAGCCAGCCTCCGTGCGAGCGCGCGCGGCGTCGGCGCATGGAAGATGTCGGCGACCGCGACGTCCAGTTTCAGTTCGCGCCGGATCCGGCTGACCATCTGGATCGCCTTGAGGCTTTGGCCGCCGTGCTCGAAGAAATCGTCGTCGACGCCGTTCGGCCGGCGGCCGAGGACCTCGGCGAACAGGCGCAGCAGCGCCGCTTCGACCGGCGTGCGCGGTTCGGCCCGCACGCCGTCGGGCACGGACGCGGCTTCCGGCAGCGGCAGCGCGGCGCGGTTGATCTTGCCGTTCGGCATGACGGGCAGCGCCGGCAGCAGCATCATGGTGTCGGGCACCATGTGCGCCGGCAGCGCGTCGCGCAGTGCGTCGCGCAAGCGCTGGGGCGTCCAGCCGGATCCCGATACGTAGCCGCACAGGGTCATTTCGGCATCCGACGTTTCCCGGGCGACCACCACGGCGTGGGAGATGCCCGCGAGACCGGTCAGCGCGGCTTCGATTTCCCCGAGCTCGATGCGATAGCCACGGATCTTGACCTGGAAGTCGCGGCGGCCGAAGAAGTGCAGATTGCCGTCCGCCCCGAAGCAGCCGATGTCGCCGGTGCGATACAGGCGCGCGCCCGGTTCCGGACTGAACGGATCGTCGCGGAACACCGCCCGGGTGCGGGCTTCGTCGAACAGGTAGCCGCGCCCGACGCCGACGCCCCCGATGCAGATCTCGCCCTTGACGCCGGCCGGGCACGGATTCATGTCGGCGTCCACGACGTAGAGGCGCAGGTTCTCGATCGGCCGGCCGATCGGAATCGCCGGCCCATCCGGCGCGCGCGTCAGGCTGTAATGCGCGACGGAGTCCGACGCTTCGGTCGGCCCGTAGGCGTTGATGAGCCGGACGGCCGGATTCAGGCGGAACCAGGCTTGCGCGGTGGCGGGCTGCAGCGTTTCGCCGATCGTCAGCAGCGTGTCGAGGTGCGGGAAGGCCGGTGCCGCGTGCCGTTCCAGTTCGCCGAGAAAGGTCGCGAGATAGGACGGTACGAATTGCATCGCCGTGACGCGGTCGCGGTGCAGGCTGTCGATCAGGCGCGCGGGTTCGAG
This sequence comes from Burkholderia sp. 4NA327C6, assembly GCF_005502655.1. Classification (NCBI taxonomy): domain Bacteria; kingdom Pseudomonadati; phylum Pseudomonadota; class Betaproteobacteria; order Burkholderiales; family Burkholderiaceae; genus Burkholderia; species Burkholderia sp. 4NA327C6. The sequence continues at coordinate 6,814 of NZ_SCNZ01000081.1, forward strand.
GATCACGGCATCGGGATAGATCACCGTCGTGCCGCCCGACACCAGCGCCGCGAAGCACTGCCAGACCGAAATATCGGAGCAGTGCGAAGCAGTCTGGGCGACCGCGCTCTGCGCGCCGAGCCCGACCCGGCGCGCCATCGCTAGCACGTGATTGAGCATGCCGCGATGTTCGACCATCGCGCCCTTCGGCTGGCCGGTCGAACCCGACGTGAAGATCACGTAGGCGAGGTCCGAGGGCCGGCAGCGCGGCGTCACGGGCGTCGGCGCTTCGGCACCGCGATGGTCGGGCAGGCGGGCCGGATCGACCAGCGGGATCGACGCCAGCGCCGGCGGCGGCACGCAGTCCGTCGTGACGATGACGGCCGGCCGCGCCAGCGTCAGGAGGGTCTCGACCCGCTGGGCCGGGTAGGCCGGATCGATCGGCACGTACGCCGCGCCGCACTTCCAGATGGCCAGGATCGTTTCCAGCATCAGCGGCGAGCGCGGCATCCAGACGGCGATCCGGTCGTCCGGCTGCAGCGGCGCCGTCTGCAGGAGATGCGCGGCGATCCGGTTGGCGCCTTCGACGAGGTCACGATAGGTGCGAACCTCCGTGCCGCAGCGAACCGCCACGCGCTCGGGATGCGCGGCGGCGACGGCCTCGATCAGTTCGGGCAGCGTCCGGTCGGACGGAACCGGCGCGAACGTGTCGTTCCAGCCGAGCAGGATGGCGTCCCGCTCGGCGGCAGCGAGAAGCGGCACGCTGCGGTTCGGGCGATCTTCCGCGCCGGCCAGGCCGGTGAGCAGGGTCTCGACATGGCGCAGCAGGCGGACGATCGTGTCGCGATCGAACCGGCCGTCGTCGTACAGCACCTGCAGCGACAGGCGCTTGCCCGGCGTCACGACCAGCGTCAGCGGGTAATTGTTCGGATCGGACACCTCGAATGCGCCGATCCGCAGGCCGGGCAGCGCATCGGCCAGCGCTTCTTCCACCGGATAGTTCTGGAAGATGAGCAGGCTTTCGAAGAGCGGCACGCCGGGCGGCAGGCCGGCGAATTTCTGGATGTCGGCCAGCGGATAGTGCGCATAGTCCTCCTGCTGCGCGAGATCCATCTGCAATTGCGCCAGCCACGCGGAAGTCGGGCGCGCGTCGATGCGCACCCGCACCGGCAGCGTGTTGATGAACAGCCCGACCATTTCGTCCGACGCCGGCAGCGACGCCGGACGACCGGAAACGATCGTGCCGAACACGACGTCCGATTCGCCGCTGTAGCGGCTCAGCAACTGCGCCCATGCGCCCTGCGCGAGCGTGTTCAGGGTGAGGCGGCTGGTTTGCGCGAACGCGACGAGCCGTTGCGTGTCGCTTTCGGAGAGCAGCAGCGGCTCTTCCACGTAGGCGCCCGGCACGGCCGTGCCGTCGAGTTCGGGGCGGCCCAGCACGAGCGGTGTCGTCGCCGGGAAATCCGCCAGCTTCGTCTTCCAGAAACGTTGCGCGTCGTCGTCGTCCTGGCGTGCCAGCCAGCGCACGTAATCGGCGAAGGCGGGCGGCGCGTCCCGCTGCGGCGCGCCGTCGGCCGGCGGCGCCTGATAGGCGGCGGCCACTTCGCTCAGCAGCCGGGCGGAGCTCCACCCGTCGAGCAGGATGTGGTGATGGCTCCAGTGGAAGCGCCATGCGTGCTCGCCCACGCGGAACAGCGCGAGCCGCATCAGCGGCGCGCGGGTAAAGTCGAAGCCGCGCGCCCGGTCTTGCGCCACGTAGGCTTCCCGGCGCTGTTCGGCCTCCGCGGCGGACGCCGCGCGCAGATCCTCGTCGTGCCACGGCAAGTCGATCCGGCGATGCACGACCTGCACGGGGCTTTCGATGTCTTCCCAGTGAAACGACGTACGCAGGATGTCGTGCCGGTGCGCCACGGTTTCCCACGCGCGGCGGAACCGTTCGACGTCGAGCGCCCCGTCGATACCGAAATTCAGGCTGCTGAAGTACGCATCCGACGCGGGTTCGTACAGGCTGTGGAACAGCATGCCCTGCTGGGTCGGCGTCAGCGGGTAGACGTCGGCGATCTCGTCCGGCCTCACCGACGCCGGCGCCTGCGGAAAGGCGGTCGCGGGCCGGGTCGATGCGGACGGGACGGCGTGGCCGGCGACCAGGGTTTCGAGCGCCGCGATGTAGGCTTGCGCGACGCGCAGGATGGTGTCCGTGTCGTGACAGGCCCGGCTGAATTCCCACGCAACGTGCAGGCGGTTGCCGGTCACGTATGCGTTGATGTCGAGCAGGTGCTCGCGCAGCTGGTTCGCATGGCGGCCGTCCCCGCTCGGTTCCGCGGCCTGTTTCCAGTCGCGTGCGGCGGTGAACAGCTGGTCGGTCTGGCCCAGGTAGTTGAACTGCAGTCGCGGCTGCGGAAGCGGGCCGTCGAGCCGGTCCTGCAGCAGGCCGTAGGTGATGCCCGCATTCGGCACCGCGCGCAGCCGCGTCCTGACCGATGCGACGAGGCCGGCCGGATCGTGCGAACCGGCATCGACCGTCAGCAAGACCGGGAAGACCGACGTAAACCAGCCCACCGTGCGCGAGATGTCGAGCGCGTCGATCAGTTCCTCGCGCCCGTGCGCTTCGAGATCCAGCAACACGTCGGCGCATCCGCTCCAGTCGCTGACGGCACGCGCGAGCGCGGCGAGCAGCACGTCGTTGACCTGCGCGTCGTAGGCGCGGGGCGCGGCGCCCAGCAAGGCCGTCGTCGCGGCTTCGCCCAGCTCGACCACGATCGTTTCGGCGGACGACACGGTATTGGCGTCGGCAGGCGCAGCGCGATCGAGCGGCAGGCCGGGCAGGGCGGCACGCGCGAGGGCCTGCCAATGGGCGAGGTCGGCGTCGGCGGCGCCGGAGCCGGCCCAGGTCGAGATCGCCCGGGTCCATGCGGTCCAGGTCGCGCTGCCGCCCGCGAATTCGGGTGCCTTGCCGTTGCGCAGGCGGGTATAGGCGTCGTACACGGTTTCGAGCAGCGCGCCCCACGACACGCCGTCGACGACCAGATGATGGGCGACCAGCAGCAGGCGGAGCGAACGGCCTTCGTCGACGCGGAACAGGTCCGCGCGCACGACGGGGCCGTCCGCGAGATTCAGGCTCGCATGCGACTGCGCGACGTATTCCGCGAGCTGGTCGCGCGCAATGTCGGACACGACGACGGGGATCTCCGGGTCGTCGACGACTTCCTGGGTCCAGCCGCTCTCGCCCGCGCGAAAGCGCAGCCGCAGCGCGTCATGCCATTTGACCGCGTGCCGCAGCGCCTGGCGCAGCAAGGCCGGATCGAGGTCGGCCGGCACGTCGAGCAGGACCGCCTGGTTGTACTGGTCCGGGTCGTGCTTGCTCTGCGCGAAGAAACGCTTCTGGATGGGCGTCAGCGGCAGCGGGCCGGACGACGCGACGAACGCCGCCGCGCCGACGGTGCCGCGCGTCGCCACGGCGGCGAGTTCGGCCACCGTCGGATGCTGGAAGATGAGCCGGGTGGTGAGCTTCAGGCCCGCCTTCGCGGCCAGCGACACGATGCGCATGCTCAGAATCGAATCGCCGCCCAGCGCGAAGAGGTTGTCGTGGATGCCGGGCGACGGAATGCCCAGCGCTTCGCCCCAGATGCGGCACAGCAGCGTCTCGGTGGGCGTGCGGGGCGGCGTCGGCGCGTGTGCCGTGGCGGCGAGTCGCGCGCGGTCCAGCGGCGGCAGCGCCTTGCGGTCGATCTTGCCGTTGCCGCTCAGGGGCAGCGCGTCGAGCACCACGTAGATGCCGGGCACCATGTAGTCCGGCAGCGTGGCGGACAACGCGGCGGCGATCCCGGCGTCGCTCAGCGACGCGCCGTCGCGGAACGCGACGTACGCGCACAGCGCGGCGCGGCCGGCCTCGTCGCGATAGTCGAGCGCGGCGGCCTGGCGGATTTCCGGAATGGCGGCCAGCGCGTTGTCGATCTCCCCGAGCTCGATGCGGTAGCCGCGGATCTTCAGCTGGTGGTCCTTGCGGCCGTGGAGCACGATCGTTCCATCGGGCAGGTAGCAGCCGATGTCGCGGGTGCGGTACAGGCGGACGCCGCGCTCCGGATGGAACGGATCCTCGACGAACGCGTCCCGCGTGGCGGCCTCGTTGTTCAGATAGCCGCGGCCGACGGCGATGCCGGACACGCACAGCTCGCCGGGAATCCCGATCGGGCACAGGTTCATCTGCGGGTCGACGACGTAGAGGCGAACGTTGCGGATCGGCTTGCCGACCGGTACGTAAGGCGTGGACGGCGCGCTCGTCATGCGGTGCTGTGCGACGTCGTCGGACGCTTCGGCCGGGCCGTACGCGTTCACCAGCGGGATCGCCGGGAACACGTCGAACCACTGCTTCACCAGGGCCGGGCTGACCATCTCGCCGGTGACGAGCAGGTGCCGCAGGTGCCGCATCATCGCCGGCCGTTCCGACGCGCGCTCGAGCACGGCGGACAGATAGGACGGCACCAGTTCGAGGATGCTGATCCGGGTGGTTTCCAGGTACGCGACGAAACGCGCGGGATCGCGAATGCAGTCGTCCTCGACGATCACGGTCTTGCCGCCGACGAGTGGTGCCGTGAAAAATTGCCAGACCGAAATATCGAAGCAATGCGGCGCGGTTTGCGCGATCACCGACGACGCCGAGATCGAGAACTCGTCGATCTCGGCGAGCATGTGATTCAGCATGCCGGCGTGCTCGACCATCGCGCCTTTGGGCTTGCCGGTGGAGCCGGACGTGTAGATCACGTAGGCGAGGCTGTCGGGCGACACGGGGCGGCCGGGATTGGTGTCGTCGACGGTGTCGGTGGCGGCGTCGAGCGACACGACCGGCGCGATCCCGGCCAGCTCCGGGGGCAGGAGCTCGTCGCAGGTGATCACGAGGGCGGCGCCGGAATCCTCGAGGATGGTGCGGATGCGGGCCACCGGATAATTCGGGTCGACCGGAATGTAGGCGGCGCCGCACTTCCAGACCGCGAGGATCGCCTCCATCAGCTGGGCGGACCGGTGCATGCAGATCGCGACCAGCGCGTCCGGGCCCAGGTCGGCGGCGGCGAGCAGGCGGTGCGCGATGCGGTTGGCGCGCGCGTTCAGTTCGCCCGCGCTCAGGACGCCATCCCGGTACTCGACCGCGGGCCGCTCGGGGTGGTCCGCGGCGGCCTGCTCCAGGCGATGCACCACGGTGAGCGCGGCGTCGAACGGCACGGCGGTGTCGTTGAAGGTCTCCAGCAACTGCCGGCGTTCCGCGTCGGGCAAGATCGGCACGCGGCCGAGCAGCCGGTTCGGATCGGCCGCGAACGCGTCGAGCGTCGCGGCCACGTGGCCCAGCATCCGCTGCATCGTGTCTTCATCGAAGCGCCGCGGGTCGAACGACAGTTCCATCTTCCAGTCGTCGCGCGCCGTCACCACGAATTCGAGCGGAATGTCGGCGCGGTTGTAGAGCTGCACCTCGTCGACCGCCAGCCCGTGCGCGCCATGCGTGAGCGACGCGTCGAGCGGGTAATTCATGAACGTGATGTTGCTCTCGAACAGCGGCGCCGTCGGCGGCACGTCGCTGCAGCGCTGAATGTCGGGCAACGGGGTGTGCTCGAACGGCGCGCGGGCGGCCACGCGCGCCTGGATCATCTTCAGCCACGGCACCAGCGGCTGCCTCGGGTCGACCCGCACCCGCACCGGCACCGTATTGATGAACAGGCCGAGCATGGTTTCGATCCCCGGCAGGTTGGCGCCCCGCCCGGACACGACGGCGCCGAACACCACGTCGGTTTCCCCGCTGTAACGCGACAGCACGAGCGCCCACGCCGCTTGCGCGAGGGTATTGAGGGTGACGTGATGGCGGGCCGCGAATTGCCGCAGGCGCGCGCTCAGGTCGGCCGACAGGTCGGCCTGCACTTGCGCGAGGCCCTGGCCGAAGCGTTCGTCCGCGCCCGCGCCCGCGCGCGCGGCCGTGGGCAGCGGGGTCGGCGTGCGGAACCCTTCGAGATAGCGCGTCCAGTATTGCTGCGCGGCTTGCGGCTCGTGCTGCTGCAGCCACTGGATATAGTCGCGGTAGGGGCGCACCGGCGGGAGCGCCGGCGGCACACCGCGCGCGAGCGCGCCATAGACCTCGAAGATCTCCTCGATGACGAGCGACAGGCACCAGCCATCGGCCAGGATGTGATGGTGGCTCCAGCTGAACAGGTAGGCGTCGGCGGCGACGCGCACCAGGCGACAGCGCACGAGCGGCGCGCGATCGAGCGCGAAGCCCTCGGCCAGGTCGTTGTCGAGATGCGCGCGCCACCGTGTGCGCTGTTCGTGTTCCGGCAGGTCGAGCCAGTCGTCCTGCACCCACGGCAGCGTGGCGTGCGCGTGCACGACCTGCATGGGCTTGTCGAACTCCTCCCAATGGAACGACGTGCGCATCACCGGATGCCGATCGATGAGCTGCTGCCACGCGGCATGAAACAGCGCGGGATCGAGGCTGCCGGTGATCCGGCAACTGAGCTGGTTGAAGCTGCTTCTCGAGCCGGGCTCGTGCACGGCATGAAAGAGCATCCCCTCCTGCATCGGGGAGAGCTCGTAGATATCGGCGATGGTGGGGGATGTCACGATTTGATCCTTGAGACAAGGGCGTCCAGCGCTTCCTGGCTGATGCGCGCGGCCGGAAAGTCCGACGGGCTCAGCGCGCGCGGGCCGTCGCCGCTGGCCGCGACGATCGACAGCAGGCGGCTGCGGTAGCACTGCGTCAGCTGTTCGATGACGCCGGGTGCGCAGGCCTCGCGGTTGTAGCGCCAGGTCAGGCGCAGACGGCCGTCGAACACCATCCCGTCGATCTCGAACAGGTGGCCGCGACGTGCGCGCGGGCTGTGCTCGGGGCTCTGGAAGTCGAGCACCGGCTTCCAGCCCGTGTCGTCGGGCAGCACGCGATCGACCTGGCCGAGATAGTTGAAGCGCACCGGCGCCGGCGGCTGCCGTTCGAGCGCCGCCGCGATGCCGGCGTCGTGGCCGAGGTAGCGGGCGATGCCGTAGCCGAGCCCGCGCATCGGGACCGCGCGCAGTTGCTCCTTGACGTGGCGCAGCGCGTCGACCGCCACGGTGGCGTCGCCGGCGTTCAGGCACACCGGATAGTGGGTGGTGAACCAGCCAATCGTGCGCGACGTATCGACGCCGTCGAAAACGTCCTCGCGGCCGTGGCCTTCGAGATCGACGACCAGCGACGCGTTGCCGGTCCAGTCGCCGAACGCGAGCAGCAGGGCCGTCAGCAGGACTTCGTTGATCTGCGTGTTGAACGCACGCGGCACGTCCTGCAACAGCGCGAGTGTCTGCTGCGCATCGAACTCGACGATCGTCGAGCCCGCTTCGGCGACGGTGCCGGCCGGCATGTCGTCGAAGCACGCCGGCTCGCCGGCGTTGCCCTGGAGCCAGTAGTCCAGCCCCAGGCCGTCGAGCGCGGTCGCGCCGAGTCCGGACAGGCGCGTCGACCAGTCGCGCCAGGCCGTCGTCCTGGCCGGGAGCTGTACCGCGTGGCCCGCTTCGAGCTGGCGGCATGCGGTGTACAGGTCTTCGAACAGGATGCGCCACGACACGCCGTCGATCACCAGGTGATGCGCGACCACGAGCAGGCGCTGCGGCGCGTCGGGACCGAACTGGAAGAGGTGCGCGCGCAGCAGCGGCGGCGCCGACAGCGTGAAGCCTTCCTGCATGCCGGTGGCGGTCGCGAGCATCGCGGCCTGCCGTGCGGCAGGCGCCGCGTCCGCCAGCGACGTGACGCCGAGCGGAATGGCCAGCGGCGGCGCGGCATGCGATTGCTGCCACACGCCGGCGACGCACGCGAAACTCAGCCGCAGCGCGTCGTGATGCGTCGCGACGGCCGCCAGCGCGCGCTCGATCGTGTCCGGCCGCAGCGATGCGGGTACCTCGATCATCGTCGACTGGTTGTAGTGGTGCGGATCGGCGACGTCTTGCGCGAAGAACCAGTGCTGGATCGGCGTCAGCGGGGCGGGGCCGACCACCGGCTCCTGCGCGATCCGGATCGACGGCGCCTCCGTCGCGACCTGGGCGAGCTCGGCGATGGTCGGGTGTGCGAAGAACTGGTCGGCGGTGAACTTGAGCCCGACCTGCTGGGCCAGCGACATCACCTGGATGATCAGGATCGAGTCGCCGCCCAGTTCGAAGAAATTGTCGTGCACGCCGATCGGCTCGCGGCCCAGCACGTCGCACCAGATCCTGCCCAGGCGCGCCTCGACGTCATTGGCCGGTGCGACGTAGGCGGTTTCGCTCGGCGCGGGCGCCAGTTCCAGCGCGGCGAGCGCCTTGCGGTCGGGCTTGCCGTTCGGCGTCAGCGGCAGGCGTTCGAGCGTCACGATCGACGCCGGCACCATGAACTCGGGCAGGCGTTCCTTCAGGTGTTCCCGCAGGCTGGCGACGCTGGCCGTCGCCGTCGCGACGCAGGCCACCAGCTGCTTGTGCTGCGGCGTGTCCTCGCGCACGAACACGATCGCGTCGGCGACGCCGGCGTGCTGCCTGAGCGCCGCCTCGATCTCGCCCATTTCGATCCGGTAGCCGCGAATCTTCACCTGCGTGTCGCGCCGCCCGGTGACTTCCAGGTTGCCGTCCGGCAGCCAGACGCCGAGGTCGCCGGTGCGATAGAGGCGCTCGCCCGCCTCGAACGGGTGGTCGACGAACGCGGCGGCCGTCAGGTCGTCGCGGCCGACATAGCCGCGCGCCAGCGCGATGCCGGACACGCAGATCTCGCCCGTGCAGCCCTCGGGGGCCAGCGCCCCGTGCTCGTCGAGCAGGTACAGGTGCGTGTTATGGATCGGGCGGCCCACCGGCAGACGGGCGCCGTAGGTGATGGCCGGGTCGACCACGTAGTCCGCGATGCACACGGTTGCCTCGGTCGGGCCGTACGAGTTGTGGCAGGTGCGGGTCCGGGCCAGCTCGCGCAGATCCGCCACGCGGGCGCTGTCGCCCGCGCTGATGACCCGTTTCACGGCGCCGAGCGCGTGCCAGTCGAGCGCGGCGAGATAGGCCGGCGTCGCGTTGACGGTGGTGACGCCCTGTTGCGCGATGTAGTCGACGAAACGCGGCACGTCCCGGATCACGGCGGTCTTCGCCAGCACCAGGCGGGCGCCCGCCAGCAGCGTGACGAAGATCTCCATGATCGAGCCGTCGAAGCCCGGGGAGTAGAACTGGGCGAAGCGGTCGGCGGCATCGAAACCGAATGCGTCCACGTGGTACTGCGCCATGTTCAGGAGCCCTGCGTGTTCGAGCACGACGCCCTTGGGCACGCCCGTGGAGCCGGACGTATAGATGATGTACGCCGCATCGTCCGGCCGCACCTCGACCGGCGCCGATGCCGACGCGGGGGCCAGCGTGTCGAGCTGGAAGTCGAGGGCGAACATCGGGATCGCCCAGAAATCGGCGAGCAACGGCAGGTGTTCCGAGTGCGTCAGCAGCGCCTTGACCTTCGCGTCCTCGATCATGAAGCGCAGCCGCTCCCGCGGAAATTCCGGGTCGAGCGGCAGATACACCGCGCCCGCCTTGAGGGCGCCGAGCATGCCGACGATCCAGCGCTCGGAACGGTCGGCCACCACGCCCACCACGTCGCCGCGTTCGATCGCGTATTCCGCGAGCAGGAAGCTCGCCAGCCGGGATGCCTGGTCGTCGAGTTCGGCATAGGTCAGCGATGCGTCGGCGGTCACCACCGCGACGCTGTCCGGCGCGGCCGCGACCCGTTGTGCGAACTGCTCCAGGAAGGTGCCCTGTACCGCGACGGGCGCCGCATGCGAGCGCAGGCGCGCGCGCTCTTCGTCGTCGAGCAGCGAGACGGTGTCGAGCGGCGCATCCAGTGCGCCGAAGCCAGCCACGACGTTGCGCAGGTGCCGTGCGACATGCTGGAGATAGTGCAGCGTGAATACCGTCGGCCGGCCCGTCAGCACGATCTCGTAGCGCTCCCGATGCCGGATCTCGATCGACAGGTCGTAGTCGGCCGCTGCCCAGGCTTCGTGAAGGCCGTCGAAGCGCACGCCGACGTTGGTCGCGCGCCGTTCGCCATGCAGCTTGTGCGCGAGGGCGGCGATCGGGAAATCCTGGTACGAATAGCTGCGCTGCACGCTGTCGCGCAGCTGGTTCAGGTACGCGCGAACCGTGGGGCCGGGCTCGCCGGCGTCGAGCAGCGGGACGGGCTCGGCGCAGCCGCTCGCGGGTTCGACGATCAGCTGCGGCGACGCCACGAACAGGCCGGCCGCGCCGTCGTAGCGCCCCAGCACGCGGAACAGCGCGGCCAGCAGCACGACGAACGCGCCCAGCTCGTTGCCGGCGGCGAGCCGCTCCAGCACCTGCGCCGCGTCGCCGTCGAGCGCGAACGTCAGGGCCGGCTCGGGGCCGAGCGGCAGCGCATACGCCTGCCACGCCTGCTGAAGGCGGAAATCTTCATCGATGCGACCGAGCGCGTCGTTCCAGAACGCCACGTGTTCCTGGTATTGCCCGCTGGTCGAGAGCGCGTTGAGATTCAGTTCTGACAAAGCACGATCTCCCTCGTCGCGTACAGGATTTCGGAAGCGATGCCCTTGGCCTTGCAGTGCGCGACGAACTGGGTGGACTGGATGTGGCTGGGCGAGTTTTCGTCGAAGGTGTTGTCGAGGAGGTGGTTCAGCCAGGGCTCCTGACCCATCGCATAGACGTACGCCGCGTTGAACGCGAAATCGTCCACCAGCGCGGCGGCCTCGCCGAACTGGCAGCCGCGTGCCCGGCGTGACTGATCGATGTCGCGCGGCAGCGCCTTGGGAAACAGCGGGCCGTAGACCCATGACGGCGGCGCGCCCTCGGTTTCCATCCCGACGAACAGGGTGTCCGGCTTGCCGGCGAGGCGGAAGACATGCTCGTAGAGGCGCGGGTCCAGGTTGCACGAATCGGCGATGCACAGCACCGAGCGCGAGCCGAAGCGGATCATGAAGCTCTGCTTGCTGTGGATCGCCAGGTCGTTGTGTTCGCCCATGAACGGAATGGCGGTGATGGCGCCGCCGGGCACCTTGATTTCCTGCGCATCCCGAACTTCCAGCACGTCGTCGAAGCCGAGCTTGCGCAACGCCAGCTCCATCGACGGATCTTGCGGAAAGCCGTCGAGATTCCTGCCGACCACCACGGTCTTGACCTTGTGGCGAAGCTGCAGCAGCGTTTCGAGGACGATGTGATCGTGATGGCTGTGCGTGATCAGCACGTAGTCGATCTGGTCCGGCAGGTCGGCGAACGTATAGCGCGGCAGCGCGGTGTCGTAGCCGTAGCTGATCACCGGATCGATCAGGATGCTCACGCCCCGGCTCTGGATCAGCACGCACGCGTGGCCGTAGTAGCGGATGCGGATGTCGTCGCCGTCGAACGAACGATCCGGTTTCGGCGCCGGCGCCTCCTCGACGAAGAACGAGCGGAACAGCGGCTCGTCCTTCTCCTCCACGCGCATCAGGTCGACGATCTTCGCGTAGCTGCCGGGCGTGTCGCGCATGCGGAACAGCGTGTCGAGCGCGCGGTCGTCGAAGGCCATGTTGCTGAACACCGTGCGCTCGTCGCGGAGCCGGGGCGTGCTGAGGATGAACGGCCGCGGCGTGTGCTCCTCGATCGCCGACAGCGCGATGCTCTGCGCATCGCGCGCATAGAACGGGCTCGCGTACAGCAGGCTTTCGAACACCCGGAAGGACGGGTTGTGGTTCAGGTCGTAGTAGATCTCGACATAGCCCTTCAGCACCTCCGGAATCTCGGGGTAGAGCGGGTCCGACGCCATCCCCGTGGCCCGTTCCAGCAGCAGCGTGGAGAACGCCTTGTATGCCTTCGCCAGTTCCAGTTGCCGGGTCGCGCGTTGGGTGGTCTGCTCGATCAGCGCGCGGATTTCGTCGACGCGCTGGCCGCCCAGGTCGAGGAACGGCCCGCCGCGCATCGCGGGATCCTTGCAGGCCGCCGCATGCATCATCGGCGATGCGGCATAGGACTTCAGCAGCGGCAGGAACCGCTCCGCCACGTTGAGGGCGGCGGTCAACGGCGGAAGCGTGTGATACCACGCGTACCAGCTGTTGATCAGCGGCTCGAACTGGATGTTTTGGCGCAGGTAGACCTGCGTGCTGGACGAAATAGTCAACGAAGGCTCCTTAGAATGCGCTGAGTTCGACGGTGGGCTGGCGGGCTTCGGCGTGCAGCGCGCGTTGTCCCAGGGTCAGGTTCCGGACGCGAACGCCCGGATTGGCGAGCACCTCGCCGATGACGGACGTCAGCTCGTTCGCGAGGCCTTGTACCAGGGCTTCGCTGAACCGCCCCGCGTGATAGACGACGCGGATCGCGAGGCCCTCGGCGTGCGGCTCGGCCAGGAACCAGAAGTCGGTCGCGGCTTCCGTGTCCGCGCGCTGCGGGTCGTGGTCCGGCAGCTCGGCGATATGCACCTGCCCCGCGTAGCGATCGACGGGGCCGTGTCGCTGGTTCTGCAGCGTCAGGCCGATGTCGAAGAGCGGATTGCGTCCCGCCACGCGTTTGATGTGCAGCTCGTCGAGCAGGCGATCCAGCGGATACAGCGGGTGCGAGAACGCTTCGAGCGTGGTGTCCCGCACCCGGGTCAGCAGCGTGTCGAACCGGTCGTCGCCCGCGACGCGATCGCGCAGCGCCAGCACGTTCAGGTAGGGGCCGACCTGCGACTCGAATTCGGGCAGTTCGCGGCCCGCGACCGGCGTGCCGACGACGATGTCCTCCTGGCCGGAGCGGCGGTAGAACAGCGCCTTGATGGCGGACAGCAGCGCGATGAACAAGGTCGCGCCGTGGCGCTTGCCGAGCGATTCCAGCGCCGCAGTCTCGGCGGCGGGCAGGTCGAATCGCCAGGATTTCCAGCTCGGGGCGGCCGGCTGCTCGACGTCGCCCGGCAGTTCCAGTGCGCGCAGGCCGCCGCCCAGTTTGGTCATCCAGTAGTCCTTCATGCGCGCGCCTTCCGGCCCGGCGAGCAGGCGGTTCAGCCAGCCGGCGTAATCCTTGTACTGGATCGGGAGGGCGGGCAGCGGATCGTCGCGACGCTGGACGAATGCGTCATAGAGCGCGGACAGGTCGTCGAGCAGTACCTCCGTGGACCAGCCGTCGCTCACGATGTGATGCATCGTGCAAATGCAGACGTGACGGACTTCGGAGAGCCTCAGCAGCTTGACGCGGAACAGCGGGCCGGTCGCGAGATCCATCGGCACGAGCCGTTCGCTCGCCTGGATCGACGCCGCCTGGGCATCGCGGTCCTCGGCATCCTGCAGATCCACGATCTCGACCGGGAACGCGGCTTCGCCGGGCGGCAGCACGTGCTGGACCGGCTGGTTGCCTTCCAGCACGAAACGCGTGCGCAGTATCTCGTGACGCTCGCTCAACGCGCGGAACGCCCGCACGAGCGCGTCCACGTCCAGCACGCCCTCGAACAGCAGCGACGTGGGCAGCGGCCCCTCGGCTTGCGCCGCATGGAGACGATCCTGGACCCACAGCCGCGTCTGTGCGGGAGAGAGCGCGTAGCTTGCCTGCGCCGGCAGCGGCGTCACCGGCGCGTAATCGATCGGCTGCGTATCGGCGATGCGCTTCGCGAGGCTCGAGATGGTGGGGAGTGCGAACAGGCTGCGGATTTCCAGCTTCGCATGCAGGTCGCGCCGGATGCGCGCGACGACCTTCGTCGCCAGCAGCGAATTGCCGCCCAGATCGAAGAAATTGGCGGTCGTGCTGATCCGCGCCTGGCCGAGCACTTCCTGCCAGATGGCCGCCAACTGCGCTTCGAGCGCGTTGACGGGCGCAACGTGGTCCAGGCCGTCGCCGGGTTCGGGCAGCCTGGTGCGATCGAGCTTGCCGTTGGGCAGATGCTCGAACGCGCTCACGACGACGAACGCGGAGGGCACCATGTAATCCGGCAGCCGCTGCCGCAGGTGGCCGCGCACCGCTTCGATCAGTTCGGCTTCGGGGTGCGACGAGCACAGCCATCCGACCAGTCTCGCGCCGTCGTCCACGCCGCGCAGCGCGACGACGGCGGCATCGACCAGCGGGTGCGACGTCAGCGCCGCCTCGATTTCACCGGGTTCGATGCGCAGGCCGCGCAGCTTGATCTGGTGATCGATGCGGCCGAGGAACTCGATGTTGCCGTCGTGCCGGTAGCGTGCGAGGTCGC
>NZ_SCNZ01000082.1:0-20832 GCF_005502655.1 Burkholderia sp. 4NA327C6
AACTGGCACTGACCGGAGCACCCGATGCGCTCGATGTAGTGCCGGGATCTCCGGCATAGCTGCCGAGTGCGATATTCGTCGTCGCGCCGGCGCCTGTATGAACGCGCTGATCGGGCAGGTTATGCGCCATCGCATTGGCATAGATACCGGACATGCTGCTGCAAAGCACGCCTTCGGGCGCCTTGCAGGCGAATTGCGAACTCGCGTCGTATCCGCTGAAGCTGCAGCCGGTCAGACCGAGAAGCGCGTAAAGCGTGACGAGATTGATCTTGCTTTTCATGGTCACTTCGCTCCGAGCCATTGATCGATTGCTTCGGCGCTGGCTGCGCCAGGCAACACCCGCCCGTCCTCGCTCACAAGTGCCGGCGTGCCAGAAATGCCCATGCTTGCGGCCAGCGCTTCGTTCGCGTCAATGGGATTTGCGCACGACACGAGCTTCGGTTCGACGCGCGGCGGTGCAGGTTTCTTGCCAGCGCCGCCAGTCGCAGCCGATCCTTGATCGCGCATCCAGCGCGACAATGCGAGGGGCATCCACGCGTGCAAGGTGGCAAGCCGGTCCTCGGCGCACCAGATCGCTATGGAATGCGCGCGGGCCCGCGGATGGATCGATTCGAGCGGATACATGAATCGATAGATCGTGACGTCCTTGAGCTTGGAGAGGTCGTCCTCCAAGGCAAGGCAGTAGGGACAATCAGGATCGTCGAAGATCGCGAGCTTGCGGCGGCCGGTACCATGAACCTCGACGAACGCGTCCTGAAGCCGGTCGGCCGGGAACCGCACCTTCTGCAGTGCTTGCTCGAGCGGCACGGTCAGATCCTGTTGCGTCACCATGTCGAAGAGGTGGCCAAACAGGAAGTACCGCCCGGTGACGTCCGTGTAGGCAACCTTGTTACCCATCACGACCTCATAGATGCCAGCCGACGGCGTGGCGGCGACCTCGCGAAACTGGGTCGCCGGGTAGCGTGCATGGAGCGCTGCCTTGAGCGCAGCAACCCCCGGATCAACGTTCGGATCGGCCGGGTTTATCTGCGACGTGGCACCCTGAGCGGCGGACGCCGTGACACCGACTTCAGAGCTTGGCCCGGCGACGTGCGCCGGCACGGTGGACGTACCTTGGGTGGTGCAACCCCACGCGATGCACGTCGTCATCAGAAGAGCGAAAGTGAATTTGGCCTGTTTCATTGGATCGTTGAGCATGTTGAGGAAAAGGGGCCGCCGACGAACGTGGATGCCGACGCGGGAAGAGGGGTCAACCACGTGCGGTCGCAACACTCGATCTTGCTGGACTCGGTCATCGCCGCACCATCATGCAAAGGTCGGCGCGGCGCTTGATCTCATCCGCGTATACGGTCAAGTCGCCGGTCAACACAACATGCGTGCGCGGTGCGGCGGGCACGCCGACATACTTTTCAACAGGGAAATCCGGAGTCCGCCTATCTCCGGCAATGCAGACGTTGTAGCCCCGCGAATTCGGAACATGCGCGATTGACAGCGTGCCCTGCGCGACCATCGCCTCGAGCAACGGGCGGATTCGTGCCGCGCTCAGGTGGAACTCGCTTGCCAACGCGTAGGCTGCATAGGCGACACGTGGGCGCATCGCAGCAAGTACATCGTTGGCAGTTGGCATATATTTGGCGCGCGGCATGGTCAGTCCTCCGCGGGCTTGCGGCGTTGCACGAAGTCCCACAGCGCGGCCGGCAAGAACCGCGCGTCTGCACCTCGCTGGTCGAGCATCATCGCGACGTTGCCAACATCCACTGGATCGCCCTTCGCGACGAGCTCGATAAGCTCGCGCGCGAGCGTCATCGCCGAGACCGTCGCGGAGTCGCTCCATCCGCCCCGGCCTTCTTCGCGCTTCTTGGCGAGCTTGCGTTTCATCCGTGCAGCGAAGAGGTCGACGGCGACATCGTCCGGATGCACTGAGCCAGCGCGTCGGTTCCACGCGGCCGCAGCGGCAGCGGCGTCGTTAAAGAGCAGCACCATCTGATAGCCGAGGCAAGCAAGGTCGACGCAGCTCCCACCGAACATTCCTTCCGACACGCGCATGGCGGCTTCGCGGTCGCAGAATGGACAGGGAATCAGTTGATATTGGCGTGGAGAGTTCACTGACGTTCTCCGGAAGTCACCGCACGCGCGGCTACACGCTCGAAATAGAAGACGACGGGCGCCCCGGTTTCCTCGATCAACCCGTAGCACTTCGCCAGGCGATACATCGGGTGATACGCATTGAGGGAGGCGACATGCTTCATGAGCGACTGGCGCCACTGCTCGAGCGACATCTGCCCCTTGCTGATGTTGCAAGGCGGACAGGACGGCATGTAATTCGACTCGACGTCACGCTCCGGATGCCTGGACGGCCCGCTCACAAGCTTCCATTGGCCATCCGCGGTACGCTTGGTCTCGACCGCGCGCACAACCGGGTCTACATGGTCGCCATGCCACCGATCGGGCAATGGCATTCCGCAGTACGCGCAGCGTCCGTCGTATTTGCGCCGGAGCCGATCGCGCTGGGCTTTCGTCAGTCGGCTCACGCTTTCTGCTCCAATGAGGGAGCGGCAGAATCGTGACAGACTGCCTCGCGATCCGCGCCTGCGCCCGCCTTGACGGCCGCAGCGGGTCGCGCTGCTGCCGTGGAACGGATCACAATCTCCACCTGTTCCCAGAGCAAGGGCTTGCACTCGCGAGCAAGTTCGTTCGGAAAGCCGGTAATGCCAATGGCACCGGCCGATGTTCTGATGTCGAGTTGGCCACCCATGACCGGACTGCTGGAAATCTTCGTGAGCTCGCCGGCGGCAACGATCTCGGTCGGCGCAGGAGCAGGCGCCACGGCCTCGCCTTTGTACCAGTGCATCATGGCGAGCAGGCCGATATCGATGGGGTCGCCCTTGTCGACGTGCGAGCGCAACATCGTCGATAGGTCATCCCGTTGCGCGCTCCACCAGCCGGTACGCCCCTGGGCTCTGCCCACCGCCATCTTTGCCTTCAACGCACTGTTGAACCCGTCGAGTGCCGCGTCGTCGAACGCTGCCGCACATGTCAGCGGATTCGCGTCGGTTACGGCTAACGAACCGAATTCGTTGCTGGAGAGGTCCAGCAGATCGGCAGCTTGCTTAAGAAACTCCAGGAAGCCAGATTGAAACGCGGGATCACTTCGAAATCGATCGGCACCGATATCCGCGAATCCGCGCACGTGCTCGGCAATGAGCGAAGCCGCGCCGAGCCAACCGGCAAGCGCCCGGCGCATTTCCGGTTGGTGGTAGTTGCCGTCTCCATCCTGCGTGAACGACGCTTCGTGCTCCGCTTCGTCCGCACACCGCTGCATTGCGGCCTCGAACGCTGTGACGGTCACGCTCTTCGTTTCATCAGTCATCGGTGTAGCCCCCATCGTTAGCACGGCCATCGTTGGCCAAGCCATCGTTGATGTTGCTGATATCGGAGAGGGCGCCGTCGTATTCGGCACCCTTTGTCACGGCGAACTCGACAATGCGACCACCGTCCGTTTCGATCACGGGGAAAAGCTTCTCGGCCGTGCGGATGTAGTACTGCTTAAGAGCGTCGGCGCCCCCAGAAACGCCACTGCCGATAGCAGCGCGGCCGACCTGGCTCGGATTGATAATGGAGGTCGACCCAAGGGCGGTATTACTGAGGGTGTTGGCGGACTGATTGAACGCTTGCCCAATCCCGGACGAGATACCGGCGAACACCGACATGGCCAATGCCGATCCGGCCTTCGAGACGAGCCGACCTCGCACACCCTCCTTGCCGTCCTCGCCCATCACGTTGCCCTTGATCGGCATTTCCACGGTTCGGCCGTTCTTCAGGATGCAGTCGAGCGTTTCGCCGCGCATGTGAGTGCGCTCGCTGGACACATCGCCATATGCCTGCGTCAGAATCCGGCACTCAGTGATGTCGAGCTTGCGGCTGTTCGGCAGATTGGCTGGGTCCAATACCTGGAGGAAGACCGGAAGCGGGTCGTGCTGCGCCTCACCTCCCGTTGGCGCGTCGACACCGTTCATCATGAATACGCGAACAAACGAGGAGCCCGGGATGAAGCTGACTTTCTTCTTGCCGTTGGCCTTCAGGCAGTCCTGCTGTGCGCGTGTCGCCTGATCCAAAGGCAACGACGAGTAGCGGGGATCGACGCAGTCGGCCCCGTTGCCGGTCGGTGTATTGAATTGAATGATGTCGAGCTTTGGAGGGGCGGCAGCCATATCGACACCGGGCTTGCCGGATTTGCCGAATGGCGGATTCAGGATTGCGCCCGTCTTGGCTGGGGCCCCGTTGAGGGGAATTGGCTTGTCCAGGGCC
This sequence comes from Burkholderia sp. 4NA327C6, assembly GCF_005502655.1. Classification (NCBI taxonomy): domain Bacteria; kingdom Pseudomonadati; phylum Pseudomonadota; class Betaproteobacteria; order Burkholderiales; family Burkholderiaceae; genus Burkholderia; species Burkholderia sp. 4NA327C6. The sequence continues at coordinate 4,309 of NZ_SCNZ01000082.1, forward strand.
GCGCGGTCTGCCGTTGCTCCGGACGCGGGCGTGGGCGCGCTTGCCGGCGTGCTCTTCATCGCGTCGATCCGCTTGCTGAGCTCGTCCTGGGCTTTCGACAAGGCTTTCATCTGCGACACGGCATCGTCGGTGCGCGAATCTATACCCGACATCCTGCGCGTAAGCTCAGCGAGTTGCGCCTCGGAGTGAGCCCGCCAGGCATTGCGATCGTTCTGGTCGCCGAGGCTCGTGAACGGCACCTTCGTGGTGAATTGACGATTGGCCGGCCCGCTCTGCGTGAAGAACATACCAACGGCGAAGAGGCCAGCGAGGACGGCGAAACCGGCCACGGTCAGGATCCGCTGGCGGCGCTTGGTTGCTTGATTGACATCACTCATGGTCGCCCCGCTCACGAACGACATAGACGATCGTGCTGGCGCCGGCCGGCAGGTTTGCGTTTTCGATTGCGATGGCGAGCACGCCCGGCGCGTAGAGTTCGCGCTCGTCGACGGCCATGTCGGTGTGCGAGGTATTCGAGAGCGTGTAGGTCTCGCCAATGAAATCGCCGTCGCTGTACTGACGGACCAGCGTCAACACAGCCTCCTTCCAGAGCGGCACGACAGTGTCGACCGACGCGTACGACAGCTGCGGTGCCCCCCGACCACCGGCCATCGCCAGCATCATGAGTTTCACCCGCCGTTGAAAGGCCGATGCGTGGAGCGCTTGGGTCGAGCGCGCTGCAGGCGGTTCGATACGGATATCTTCGGCCGGTCGCGGACCAGGTACGAGCAACAAACGGTAGGTGGTGCCAGCGTCATCGATCACGAACACCGTGATCGACTCATTCAGCGCGGTGGGATTCGCGGGCATGAGCCAGAGCTTCCCGCCGTCTTGCGTCCACGAGATCGAGTTAGGTACGGCAGGCACGATCTTCGAAAAGCTGCGCCCCCCGGACATTGAGAGAACGTTGTATTCCGCCGCGGAGATCGAGACCTGCTGCGCTTGCCGATCCGCTCCCTTGACGACCTGGATCGCATGCGCACTAGCGGTAGTCAGGAACATCACGGTGGCAAACACGAGACGCGGCCTGAACGCGGTGGACAATTTCGGCGGCTGTCGATTGAAGGCAAATTTCATGATGCGGGAGTCTCCGTTGTGACCAGCGGCTCGACGCCTTGTTTGCCGCGCGTGGCTTCTCGGATGTCGAGGAGGACCAAGCGGCCGAAGACGGTGATTCCGAAATAGACCTCGTAGGTCTTTTGTTCGGAGCTCGTGCGTTTGCCGGAGATGTAGGTGGTCAAGGTGCCGGTGACCTTCACGGCCTTGTTGCGGAAGTCCACCTCACCAACCCCCATCGGCTCGAAGACGTTCGTCACGCCGTCGTGCTTGATCTGCAGCGCGTCGGCCTCCCATTCGGTCTTGAGCGCGGCGCGCCGATCGTCGTCGACCATGGACAGGAGAATCCGTACGTTGTTGTCGACGGTGGTCGGCGTGACACTTTTGGAAAGGGAAAGCACGTACGCGGCCTGATCGGCGAGGTACTGGTCGTTCGCGTAGCGGGCTCCGATGACGTAGGTGCCGCGAACGGCTGGCGGCATGATGATGACGCGCTGCGTGACGACCAGCCATGCACAGACGAGTGCTATGACTACACTGGTGGTACCGTTTCCGAGCAGTACTTTCTTCAGAAAGCGGTTCTCGGCCTGCAGCGCTTCGCGTGATTGGGCGGCTTTACCGGGGGTCATCGCGTCACCCGTTCAGTTCGCGAAGATCGGACGGCGGAAACTTCTTCGGCGCCGGCTGACCCAATACCCAGTACATGACGTGAGCCGACATACCGGGATGCTGGCCGGAGCTGAACTTCTGCCAAACGGCCGCGAACGCAACGCCCACGACAAGGCCAAGCAAGGTGTGGTTGAGCAACACACCGCCGATCGTGCCAGTAAGGCCGATCGCTGCTACATCCTTGCGAAAAAACAGAAACTTCTCCGGGTCGTCAAGGCGACTGGGCACGTAGTGACTGAGATCATCCGACATCGCCGCCCCCGCTCAAATTGTCGCGGTGTAGCTTGCGTCGATGATGCCGACGATCACGCCGACCGCGATGCCGATGCCGGACGGAATGACAAACGCACCGTAGTCCTTCACGAACATCGCTCGGACGCTGCCCCACAACACGCCGGCAAGGGCACATGTCTTACCGGGGTTGCCTTTTGCCCAACCTTCTACAGTCGTCGACCCTTGCTGGAACTCTGCGCCGTCCGTTCCGAACGCGTAGCGTGCGACCATCATCAGGGTGACGGCGAGCATCACGGCAGCGATGAAGTTCAGCGTTTCACGCACTTCGGGGTTCTGCAGCAGCGCCTTCACGCGATCCTCGAATGCAACGAGGGCGCTCGCGGCTCGATATTCGAGCATCTCGAGCTGGTTGAATTGAGCGGTATTCATCTAGTCCTCATGTGGTGGGTAGCCAGCAGCGCGGGCCGGGAGTAGTACTCGCGCCACTATGGGCAGCGCGAGCACGATTCAGGGAGAGAGTAGTTAAACGAACAATCAATCATTTATTACGGACTACTTACTACTTAACATCCTCCTTGGTCGAGTGGTGAATCGGTCAGCTGCGCGGACTAACGGTCAGCTAAATTCTTCGGCACCGCGCCGACGGTGTCGCCCGCCGTGCAAAGCGTCCGATTCGCCACCTTCGCGACTCGGTGGACATGTCGGATTCGCGCGTGCCGGGATCGGCGGTGCGTGGCGATCGGCGTAGGAAGCGCTCGAATGGGCTGGTTTTCCGCGGCCGATGAAGGGAGCGATAGATTCTCTTGAACGACAGACGTTGGTGCCGCGAGGTGCTTGATCGTCGGTTCAGGGCACGTGTCGCCCGAACAGAACACGTAGCGGCCGGAGCCGGGTTCACCGATCTGCGTGACGTCGTAGTCCGGAAGACGGGAAGACGCAAAGCAGGCCTGCGCAAGCGTCCCGACAATAAGGCCAAGAAGAGGGACAAGGCGCATCATCGCGTGCCCCCCGCGGCGACCTTGCCGAGCGTCGACTGGGCGCGGTAGCCGGCATAGGCATGCTGCACCAGCCGGACATAGCGCGCCTGAGCGGCGGTGTTCGTGGAACCTGGCCCGGTGTTGTAGCAACCGACGGCGGCCCAAGTCGCGCCCTTGGCCTGAATGCAGTTGGCGAGCACCCATGCGCTGAGCTTGAGGTTCACACATGGATTCAGGAGGTCGCGTTGGGTAACGCCGTAGCTCACGAGCTCGGGAAGATGAACATCGTTGATTTGCGCTGCCCCCCAAGCCCTGTGGCCGTCGGGCAAGCGCGGCCCAACCGCGCCGGGCATGCCACGAGATTCGACCCAGGTTATCGCCCGCAGGAGATCGGGATCCAGGTGATAGAGGGCTGCGGCCTCATTGAAGATATTGCCCTTGCAAACGTCCGCGGTCGCCGACGGCGCGGCGAGCAGGGCAAACGCGGCGGCAAGCGCCCCGCAGAAGGTGCGCATCGCACGCAGTGGGCGGCGACGCACGGAATAAAAAACGTAGCGAACCGGGTTGGCCCGAGACGCTACGAGACCGCCTGCAGTCGAGGCACTGAGAGAAGGAAGCGACAGGCGGGATACGAGCCAAGGCGACTCGTACCGAAAGAGCAACATTGAGCAAAAGGCATGCGCTTCTGAATAGAAGCGTGGCACCGGACCCGCAGGGCGAAATACGTGGCTGCGAACGAAGTCTGAGCATGCGCAGCGAAGGAAAGCCCTCTTCACCGGTGGCATTCCGGCGAGGGGTAAGAAGCGCATCGTCGCCCCAAGAAAAAGGGACGCATCGAACGCGTCAAGCCCGAAGGATTGACGTACAATATCTGTAGCCACGAGTGGTCTCTCTCAGCTTTCCCAGCTATTTGCTTGTGGTCAGGGCATATAGGGTGTTGGCGCACCCTGTATGTCCGTCTTAATTAACTACAACTGCACGACAGAGACATGAATGTTCGGATCATTTCCGAATTTGCGACGTAAGGATATCCGCAACGCCGCACATCCTTTGTTGTCTACATCAAAACCCACGGCGGTCAATGACCAAGATCGCGTACTACAAAACGGCTAGTAACACGCGGGCGGCGCAAAGAACTCACTACGCTTCCGAACGAGTGACTCAGTGGCCGTGTCTAGCTCGTGTTGGTAAGACCGACGCCGAGTACCCGTATCCCGATCCGTCTCGTTCGTACCGCTCACCCCTTCGGATTCCACTGCAGGGTGATCACATTTACGTTCAGCTCGTGCTTCTCAAAGTACTTCATCATGCTATCCAGGCTTGCCCACGTCCTCGGTTCATTGCGGAACGTATACAACGTGTGCAGCCCCTCCTTCCACGACAGTTCGACGACGAAGAGATAGCCTTTATCCGTGCGCAACACCGATGCGTGCTTGATAGCGTTGTTCTTCGCCGCATCCCGAAATTCCGCCTCAGTAATCTTGCTCAACCCACCCTCCAATGTGCTCAACTGGAGGATAGTAAAGCGATAGCTACCGATTCGGATGGTTCGGGTCAATTTCCACCAACATTCGCTTTATTGCATTGCATTAGAACATGAATTGCATTGCAAAACAACATATTTTGCAAGGCGCATTGGGAGGCCTTTGATCTTGTCCTCCTACCGAGACCCGCGCCGATCAGTCGACCAGCAAATGACGTTACGAACTGTAACAGGATGTTGAAAATTTTCAACTCCTTCGTTGAACAAAAAATAGGGTCGGGTATAGCGCGTGAAGAAAAAGGAAGAACTTACAAGCTTAGCGGCCACTTTTGTGGCAACCGTCAAGCACCTACAGCAGGAGGCCGGGGTCAACGACTCGGAACTGTCGCGGGCGATCGAACTTGACCGGGGGACCCTAAGCCGCCTTTTATCTGGTGAAACTATCGATCCGCGACTGAGCACGATCTCAGCGATCGCCAGGTTTTTCGCCGTTCCGATGTCTTCCCTCTTCGGCGAGGAGAGCAGGGGGTTCGTGCCCGTCTATGAGCAGCGGAGTCTACGCGACGCTCGAAAAGCATCCGCAACTCCCCGCCACGATCAGCTCTGGATCAAGGTATCGAACGCAAATTCGAGCCGGTTTGCGATTGCACTCACCCCCAAGAGCCGTACTGAACCGCTGCCGCCCAACGCCACCCTTGTCGTAGGAGATTACGCTTCTCTTGATGCTGGCGACCTGGCACTTGTTGAAGTGGATGAACAAACTTATACCTTCGTCAAATTGACAGATGGAGAAAGGCTCATCGGATACGACATTGAATCGACGTCAAAGCGCCGCCCGATATTGATTAATGAGCAAGCGATCATCGGAAAGGTTCTGGAAATTATAATGGGCCACTAGCCGCGAGCGAAATTGATTTTATAGTCATAGTAATCGACACCGTCACGCGACTTTATCCAGAGAACGATCCTTGAAAACAAGACGGAGAACGCCATTTCGTACAGCATCTTTATCGTAATTTGAGCAAGCACTATCTTGAGCAGCACAATCAACGGCACTACACCGTAAAACAAGAGCGTTCCAAACAAAACGCTATCGACAACTGCTCCGACGGCGTTCGCGGCAAGGAACCGAAGGATCAAGGCGCGACCTTTTAGTGCGATCTTCAACCGAGATACAACCAGGGAATTAGACAATTCGCCCGCGAAGTATCCAACTGCCGACGCGCCAAGCGCTCGCATCATTTGATGGGACACCCCAAGAACGCTGCCACCCAGCCATCCGGCCTTCTCAAGCGAGAGAATAATCAAAATGACCGGTATGTTGACTAAAAATGCACCCCAGATCACGTGCCTGCTTACGACGAAGCCATACGTTTCCGTGATGCAGGCCCCAAAACAATATGTCAATGGAAAAACGACAAGCGCCGTAGGAAAAAGAACGCTGTACCCATGGAGGAAAGGTAGGTTGATGGTGGTAATACTATCCCCGATTAAATTGGTGGTGACCAACATGACGCTGAAAAGCGCCGTAAGATAAATAATCCCGTATGGGAAGTGTGGCACTCGCTCGGTGATGTTCTGGATATTGACATCGCTAGCATTTACGGTAGCGAGCAATGCGACATCATTGGCAGAGAATTTACCGATCCAGTCTGCCTCTAGAAGTTTCCCAACGGGGAGTTTCATTGAAATACCCGTATCATTCACTCGCACTCTTGCGACCGAAAATCGCTTTTCGCCATCCTTCGGGAGAATCGCCTCAACTTGGCATCTCGGGATACTATTTGCCATTACCATAACTAAGCCTTTCCAAATCGATCCGCCAAACAAACGAAAGAGCCGCCGGCCGCGCTCGAAACACGAACGCTCGCGTCACTTTGGGAGGTTCTGGTACGCCATCTTCAAGATAATATCTCGATATTTCGGATATTTTTCCAGCAACTCGGCCTGAGTAAGAATTCTATAGTCAGCATCATCAAAGCCCGGCACAACAGCGCAACTGACGAGGGTGTAATCACCTGAATCAACCGACGCCCCGAAAATCCATCCTCCATGCATCACAGTCGAGAGTACCTCGCCATGTTCGAGGTTAGGGCCGAGACGAACTGACCCATATGCACCCTTCTCATCGATGAAGTGCATCGTCAGCGGATCGCCAGCGTGGTAGTACCAAATTTCATCGGATACCATTTGGTGAAAGTGTGACGGGCTGTCATGCGTCACCATGAAATATATTCCGCTGTAATTTTTCCTCTCAGTACCACTTGCGGTTTTTCGAAAAATATCCGAACCAAATACATATCGAAAATACCCCCCTTCGGGGTGAGGTTCGAGACCCAGCTTCTCCTTCCAGAATTCGCTAGACTGCTGTTTGCTGATGCTTTTCGTCTTCGACATTACGTTTCCTGCAGGTATCATGAAGAAAGTTACAAAAACCGAAACGACAGTGACTCGTGCGAACACTGCCACCGACCCTCTACTAATAAATTTATTCTTTTTTGCAAACATACGATGTGGTGTTAGTTGAAATTTATACAACATCGTGAGACCGCGGGCGCCAGGGCCATAGTACCGCTGCTGATCCTACACGATGATATCGGCCTCGATTTTGGATCCTTTACTGCTTGGTCTTTCGACGATCTCTGCATCGATCGCCGTCAGCAGATCGAAAGGGATATTGGAGACTCCCACTGCGTTCTTTCGATTCGATTTATTGCGGTTTGAGAAATAGCCGGCGACCGATCGGCGTCTCTCGACCTGGTTCAGTCCAGCAAGCTAGCCGGGTTCCTGCAGGGCCGCTGCAACGTCAGTCCGGCTCGATCTGCATCTGCTGGGCAGCTTGCTGGCGTCGCTGGCGCTGCGGCCGGTCATTCGTCTGCTCTGCCAACTCATGCTCACGCAGCGTTTCGATGGCGCTCGACTTATCCTGGTGGCGTGATACGGCCGCCCGAGCAAGAACTGCGTCGGTCGTGAAAATCTGGAGGTCGTCAACGGCCCGCGTGAGGCCGACATAGAAGCTGCGGTCACCGAAAATCCGACGCACCGTCATCGCGACGTCAGACTGGCGCCGAGCATCTTCCGGATCACGCTCCATTTTGTGTGCGGGGATATGCAGCATGGCTTGCTCGCGGGTGGCGCCCTGGCCCGCGTGGACCGTCGCCGCATAGGCATGATCCCAATGGCGCTGCGCGTCTAGCTCCCAGGGAATTTCCTTGCCATCCGCCAGCCGTAGGACCGCCTGGTTCTCGTGGACAGAAACGACGGTCGCCTCGTGGCCATTCTTGACGAGCTCGTCGCCGCGGGTAAAGCGAATGACGTCACGCGCGGCAAGACTCCTCGTTTCCGAGAGATACACCTCCACCCGGTTGTACCTCTTCGGCTCCCACTCCATTAGAGAGCCGTCGGACTTCCGGAGAACGACGATACCCTCGTCGGGTCGAGTACCCTCAACGCGCATGTATTCGCCGCGGGACGCTAGAATTTTCTGATAGTCCCGACCAAACCGCACGGTCATATCCCTAGTGTAATACTGCGCCTCCTTCTGCTTGGCCCGGGTCATGTCTCCGTCGGACCGGAGGATGGTGTGCTCCGAGTCGTTGACATCCAGCTCGCCGCGCGCCTGCAGTTCAGCCCGAACCGCATTGTTGATCTCGACGCGATCCTCGTTAAACGGCGTGATGATGATGGTCTGATTTCTTCGCGGTCCCCGGTCGGCGTACTGGCGCGCCATCAGGTCGATCAGGTCTTGCGGATTGTCGTGTTCTGTCACGCGCCCAGCTTGCTCGAGGAAGTCAAAGGCGCGAGCGTTGCGAGCGAGGTTCAGGTCGGTGAGGGGCTCATCTACCGCAAGGTCGGCTGTGCCCACGGTGATCGCGACTGCCTGCTGCAGCTCGGGATTCTTCTGGCGCTGGATCTGGGTCATCTGGGCGGTGGCCACGCCCTCGTCCTGCAGGATCTCAAACGGTTTACCTGCTTCGATGGCCTGCAGCTGGAGGCGGTCTCCGAGGAGAATGACCTTCGCATCTGCTCGTTCCGCCATCTTAAATAGGCGCGCCATTTGCCGTTGGGCGAGGAATGACGACTCGTCGACAAGCCAGAGCTCGCGCTCCCGCGACAAGTCCGGTACATACTCGCGGAGCAGCTTCAGATCATCCTGGCGCCGCTGCTCATGGATCTCGAACATCGTCACCGTATCGGCCTTGATACCCGAATCGTTCTCGAGCTGTTTGGCAGCCTGGCCGGTAGCCGCCATCCCCCGGACGAGCCAGCCCTGCTCGTGCGCGACCTGGACGGTTCCCTTGACCATCGTGGTTTTTCCCACGCCGGCAAGTCCCTGAACCGCGACGATCCGGTCTTTGCTGGTCAGCGCATGCTCGATCGCAGCTCGCTGGCCAGGGGTGTAGTCGAAGGTGGGATCGTTCCGCTCCACACGCGCGGTGGCGATGGCCTGTTCGATCCTGGACCGGACCAGTTCGGCTGGCGCTATCGCCGGCGTCGCGTCTCGCTGCGCGAGCGCATTTTCGACCGTCCAGCGCTCCGTGTTGAGCATCTTCTCGGTGGTGATGTTGCCGTCCGGAAGGTCGACAATCTTGCCCTGATCGACCAGCTTCTTGTACGCATCGAGAATCTGATTTGGAGACGTTCGCCCGACCGCGTGCTCCAGCGCGGTTTTGACCAGGTCATATTGGTTCAGCACGATTTCGCGCTCACCAAGGTGAGACGCTGCAAACCGCAAGGCCTCGATACCGGACAACTTGACGACCCGTGCATCCGTTCCCGCTTCCCGCGCCTCGCGTGCTTTCTGCCGGATGACGCTGTAGTCGAGGTCGACTGTCTGTGCGCGCTCACGCCATTGAACTGACAAGGCGTCATGGTCGACACCAACCTTCCGTTCACGGGTGGCCAACACCGCGCGCTCCTTCTCCGCCGGCGTCGCGCTCGTCGGATCGATCCCATTTGCACGCAGCCATCGGTCACGCGCGGCCGAACGCTGGCTGAAGTGCTCGATCTGCTCTCGGGTGATGCCGACCAACTCAAAGTTTCCGTTCTTGTCCGGCGCAGTAATGGCATAGCCACGCTTCTGCAATTCGCGTGCGAGCGAAGAAGTGTAGACGGCGCCGATCACCTTCTGCTGCACGTACAGCTCGTCATTGGTCAGCGATCGCCATTCGCCGTCTGAGCGCTGGGTGGCGTTCATGATCAGCGCATGAGTATGGGTGTCGGGGTCGAGGTCGCGGCTCGTATTGTGGCGAAAGAGGGCGGCTACAACGTTGCCGGTCGGTTCGACAAGCGTCTCGCCATCGACCGTTTTGCGAGCCTGCGCGACATACGCCTCGACGTACTCGAGCGCCTCCTTGACGGCTTTTTCATGGGCGAGACGGACGTCGCGATCTTCGAAAACTTCGGCAGCGATACTGACGCTCTTCGGTGCCGAAAAGGTCAAGTCGATCCCAGGCCGATGTACAACTTCGGGCTCGCCATTCTCGTCCAGGACGACTCGACCAAGCTGCTGGTCTCCGACCTGTCCAGACAGCAGCTTGAAAAACACATTGCGATCGACTTGCCCGTTCAGACCGAGGGTGGCCGCACCCTTGCCGAACCAGGCGGAATGCTCGAGCCCCTGATCGGTGGTGTAGTAGTTATCCTTCGAAAAATAGTGGAGTGCCTGGCCGGCGCTGCCGACATTGTGCATGCTCATCATCGCGCGTCACCCCAACAAGTCACCGAGACCGGCGCGGCCGGTCGGCCGTTGGCCGGCACCCGGTTCGCGGGAAGTCGACGCGCCGTGAACCTCGCCGGTGTCGCCGTCCACGACTTCACCCGTCGCCAGCACAACCAGATTCGAAGTGGCCGGGGCCGATTCAGCGCCAGTCGGCGTGGCCGCAACGTCATCCGCACGGGACGCCGCAGCTGCCGGCATTTTGTTCGCGGCAGACGAGCCTGCGGGTGGCACCGATTGCTCCGCGGACGAAGACGTCGCAGTCGCGTCGGTCGGCGCGGGTGACGGGGATGGTGCAGTTTCTGCCGGCGCCGCGGAACCGGGTGCGGGCGGCGACAGCGCCGCGTGGCCACCGGGTGCGGCGTGTGCAGTAAGCCACGTGTCAAAAGTCCGACGGGGAATGAACGGTGTGGCAATTTCGGGCCGATGCGTATATTTGTATCTCACCCGTGCGACGGGGTAATCGCTGGGTGTGACCAAATAGCCCTCCATGTCGGGCAGACGTAAGATCTCGGAAGAGAGGACAAGATCCCGAAGGTTACGGCGCGCGAAAACACTCATACCGTCGCGACGCTCATCGATCCCGAGATTCAGACTTTCCTCTTTCTCGTCCAGATCAGCCTGCCCGATCGCGTTGGCCAACGCCTTGGCAGCGTCACCGTCGGTCACGCGCAACAGGAGCTTGGTCTGACATCCGGAGATGATCGTGCGCGCAAGGTGCTCGCCATAGATCAAGAAGAGTAGCGAGAAATCCTGGATGCCGATCACAAAGCAACCGCCAAACTTGCGAATGTTCGTCACGGCGAGCTTCATGATCTCCAGTTTCTGCAGCGTAGGGAGCTCGTCGTAGAAATACCAGAGGCGTTCGCGATGAATCGGCTTGAGCGCAAGAAGCGAGCGGATTGCGATGTCACACCAGAGGCTGATTAGCGGAAGCAGGGCGGTTTTCTGCTCTTCGTTGACGGTAATGAACAGCCAGGAATCGTCGTCTTCGTCCTCATTCTGGATCCACTCGCGGATCGAAAACGGTTCACCTTCGTCATGCAGGTAGCGGAAGCAATCAAGCTGGTTCTGCACGGTCATCTTGAGGCTCATGCCCGTACGCTCAGTGATCGGATCAACGTAAGTGGCGGCAGACTCGTTCGCGAGGATGGCGTGTAATTCGTCCAGATTGCTGTGAGCGATGGCCTTGTACAGCGCGGCGTTGGTTCGCTTGTTGTCGTCACCGAGCGCACGGACCGCGCCCTTGAAGACCATGCGCCCGGCGATGGCGAAGAACGGATCCGGAACGTTCGGCGGAATCGGGATAAGCCCCTCTGCCAGCCCGTCGTAATGGATTTCACCCTGGATTTCGCGCCACACGTTCCAGTTGGGACTGCGCGCATCGAGCGGATTCAGGATGATGTCCTTGCCTTCCCGAAAAAAGGTAGCCGTGAACTCGCCCGACGGGTCATAGACGATCGCTCGCTTTTTGTTGGCGCGGACCTGCTCCATCAGCGCGAAAAACTGCTGAGACTTGCCGCTACCCTGGGCACCGGCGAAGAGCGTACCGAGCACTTCGGCCTTCTTGCGCATCGGCACGCCGGCGATGCGATACGGGCTGGCGTCGTCTCGGCTTTCCAGTTCCTTGACCAGTGCTTTCGGTTTGACGAGCCTTGCACCGCGAACCTGCTTCTCGGCGAGTTTTCCGCGACCGTACTCCATCCAGAACAGGACGGAAAGAAACGTCACGGCTATAGCGGTAAGAACAGCGTACAGGGCGGCATTTCGCGCATAGACGAAAAACTCTTCGGCGGCATCGTCAGTAAATGACAGCGCGGCGGCTGGCGGCAATTCCGTGTCATTGCTGGCGAAGTGGAACGAGACGTTCGGATTGGCCATGGGCACGACGGTGAGGATTTCAGCCTCGACGTGCTTGGCCGTCAAATAGCGTGTTTCGGCCGACGTGACGAAATACAGATATGCGCCGCCGGCCAGCGCGCCGACGAGAATGCCCGCGATGACCACCGCCACGACCGCGCTGGTGAGGAGTTTTGCCTGCTGCCACCAGAGGGCGGTTCCCCGAGAAAAAGTCGCAATACCATTGGGCGAGCGTTGATCAGCCATTGCTCTCTCCCAGCAGTTTCTTGGTAGCAGCCTCGGCGCGATCCTGTGCCTGATGTAGGAACTGTATGTTCCTGTCGCTGACGATTGTCGTCAGCACTTCGCGACAGAGATAGATCGCTCGAACAAGATCGGTTGGAAGCAGATGGGAAGAATTCCCACCGGCATGTGCGGCTTGGCCGTTCGCCGCTTGTGCGGAAATCGGTATAGCGGAGAGCAGCGCGTTCAGCCGCCTTTCGATCTGTTCGACGTTATCGTTCACGATCCCGCGAACGAGGATTTGACGACAAAACTCCGCTACCGGAACGCCAGCCTCGTTTGCCTTTCTGCGATAGAACTCGTTGGTGGGTCTATCGAAACGAAGGGTGATACGCTCGGATTTGCCTTTGCTGGCATGACTTGATCGTGGCATGTGCGCCTCAGCATACACATCGCCCCATTTTTCCCCGACCGACCTTCTAAAGAGGTCAGCTAATCAAATAGTTACGTCATTATAGTGGATGTAAATGGTTTTCGGTGTCTGCCGCGTATGCATCCGGATTCGGTGCGCGATTGACAGCGACTTCTCTTTTATATTCATCGGCTTATCCTATCGATAGCGTTTCGGTGTCTGACAATTTGGACTCCGATGTTTCCAAAATGCCCGCCATTTAGACACCTTTTCGTTACGGCGATGGCGAGATCTTCGCAGACATGCGACGTTTGGCTGCCACGTTCCAGCCTTATGCAGCAAAGTATTGCGCGATTTGGGATGTGCTTCGGTGGCAGCGCGTATGCGTTTCGGTGTCTGCCAGTGTAGAGCCTTGCGCAGCAAGGCTCTACACACCCGCAACGGAGTTGCGTGGTGTGTGACCGTCTGGTCGGGGGGTGGGGCTTGCCCCACGGGTCGCCCCCCCGGACGGACGGTATCTGGATGGTGATGCCCGGACGGGTCCGGGTATCACCGGTTTTTCAGCAGGCGTCGCGATCGGCATCGCAGCCAGCAAGAGCGAGGATTTCGTTCCATTGAGGCGTTCGCCTGGTTGAGGCACAGACGCGATTTGCAGGATTTCCTTGGCACGAGGGACGGACGAGAAAAGCAGAAAAGGTAGGCGAGCGTCGATCCGTTCAGCACAGGGAAAAAACGGAAAAGCGAGGTCGGACGAAGGCAGGGCGAGGACAGGGAGACATTCGGAGCGCGGGCGGTGGTTATGCCACGCAGGTTTTCCACATATCCACGGGTCCGGACCGACGTCACGATGCATCAACATCGCAAGAGCGTCGGCCGCGCGCCGTTTTCCACAACGGTGTTGGTTGTGGGAAACGGGAGAAGCGCGGGGACCGGTGGATATGTGGGAAACCTGCCGGCGTGCGCGGATTCCGGGCGTGGATAGATGGGCACCGAGCAATAGCCAGAGAGAAAACGCTGTGAGCACGGTTGGTTTGCCGGTTTTCGGCGGGCGCGACTTTGCGGCCGCCGAACTGGGACTGTCCAATGCGTGCATTGGGCACTGGAGGGGGGCCGCGCGGGGCGGCGGCCGCGGCGGCGGGCGGGTGCCGCCCCGCGCGGCGACAGTTGCACAAGCACGGCGGCGTCGACTAAATGCGCGAGGCGGTTGAGGCGGCGGCCGCGACGTTGGCGGCCGCCGCGCTCGAGCTGCGCAATGCGTGCATTGCGTCTGAGTGGATGGTCCGCGCCGGGCGGCGGCCGCGGTTTCGCGCGGGCGACGCCCGGCGCGGCGACAGCATGAAAGTCGCGGGGCCGGGGGCTCGGCGAACTGGTTGGTCGGGCCGGCGGCCGCGACGGTGGCGGCCGCCGTGCTCGAGCTGCGCAATGCGAGCATTGCGCTCTGGCTAGGTGGTCCGCGCGGGGCGTCGCCCGCGCGAAACCGCGGGTGACGCCCCGCGCGGCGACAGCAGGAAATATGCGGGGGCGCCGGATCAGCGCTCGGAGCGGTTGCGTCGGCGGCAACTACGGTGCCGGCCGCTGCGCGCGAGTCGCGCAGCGGGCAATTGCGCCGCGACGGATGAGGCACGGGGCAGCGGTGCGACAGCGGGGTATCAGGCCCCAGTCCTTTACGTTGCGCGGCCGAATTCCGTTACACTTCGCGGCAAGGGGGAGGGGCAAGATGGAGTAATACAGGCCATGACAGCAGATACCGGGAAGACAGCGCGCAAACCGCGATCGATCGAAGACGAGATCGCGAGGGCGGCGGCGAAGCTGAAAAAACTGCAGGACCAACAGCGCGAGATGATCCGCAGGGATCGCGAGCGGAATCATAAGGCGGTGCTCGAGCTGCTGCGCGCGGAAGGGCTCGACGAGATCCCGGCGGAACAGTGGAAAGAGCGGCTCGAGGCGGTAAAAGTCGCACTCGCGAAACCGGGTGAGACCCCGGTGCCGGCGAAACCCGCCCAGGGCGTGCCGCCAGCCGCTGTCGCCGACGGCGCGTCGGTGTGATCGTTGGGGCAATCCGGCGACGCGCGAAGTATGCGCGGAGCGGGATTGCCCCGATTCATTTGCGCAGCGCGCAAACTGGCTAACGCATTGGTCGCGGGCTGGCGGGTGGTCGCGGCGTAGCGGCGAGCGCCCGCCAGCCCGCGACGCCGCGCAAAAATCCCGGCTCAGGCGTGCTCGTGTACAGGCGTCGTTACGGTCAAAGTGAGGCCGAGCGCGCGCACCACACGCAGGATCGTTGCAAATTCCGGGTTGCCGTGCTCGTCCAGCGCTTTGTAGAGGCTTTCGCGGCCAACGCCCGCATCGCGCGCAATCTGCGTCATGCCGCGCGCACGCGCCACAGTGCCGATGGCTTCCTGAATGTCGGCAGAATCGCCAGTCTCGAACGAAACCCGCAGATATTCGGCCTGCGCCTCGGGTGTGTCGAGGTATTCGGCCGCGTCGAACGGCGTTGTCTTGATACCCATGTCAATCTCCCAATTGCGCCGAAAGCGCGATAGCGCGCTCAATGTCGCGCTGCTGCGTTGACTTGTCGCCACCGCATAGCAGGACGACGAGCGTTGAGCCTCGTTGGACAAAGTAGACGCGATAGCCGGGGCCGACGTGCACGCGCATTTCGCTCACCCCGGCACCCACCGATTTCACGTCCCCGTACTGGCCGCGCGCGAGCCGTTGGATCCGCTTGGCAATCTGCGCGCGCGCGATGTGGTCGCGTAGGCCGCGCAACCATTTCGCGAAATCGTCTGTCTGCTCGATTCTCATTTCCTATATAGTATCCCATGGGATACACAAATTCAAGGTGCGCTCCAGCTACCGGCCGGACGGCCCGGCGATGCGATCCGCGCTCGCCGGCGGGCACGGCTCTCACGCGACGCGCTCGACCTCTACAAACTGCGAGCCAAAGAGCGATTCCGCACGAGTCCAAGCCTCTTCGTAACTACCTGCGTCGATGATCTCGACGTCGAATCCAGCCTCTGTCTTGTAGGTGATCGCCCACTGTGCGCGCATGTCAAATCTCCCTTGTGAAGTCCCGCTATAACGGACGCGGGTGGCGTCGATGACGCGTTGTTGCGAAAACGCGCCGTCGAACACGGCGCGTTGCGCGTCGGACAGGTGCGTCACGTCGATCTGCGTAGCGCCGTTCACGATCATCAGCGCGTAGGGTTCGGCAAGAATCCGCGCTTCGCGGCACAGGATTGGATCACCATCTCCGCTCGGTTTGCGGGCGCGCCAAATGTTGATCGCGCGCTCGATCTGCTCGATATGCAAAACTGTTGTGTTGTTCATCGCTTTCGCTCCGATCGGCGCGCCAGCTTCGCAGCGCCCGCAAATGGGTCAATGGAAGATGCCGAGTGCTTCACGGATGACGCGTTGAGCGCTCGCAGCGCCGTAGCGCTCGCCCCGTGCGTACGCCTTTTCGTAGATCTTGATCGCGACATTGATTTGCCACGCGGTCCAGTCAATCGTAGGCAGCGTAAATGCCAGTTCGCCGTCGTCGCCATGATGTACCGCGATGGAAGGCGCGGCATTTTCGGAACACGCAATCGCGAAAAAACCTTCCATGATACTTTCGATCATCAGTTCGTCAGTCGGGTAGCTCATCGTAAGTCTCCGGGTTATTGCCAAACCGGCGACCAAGCACCGGTTGCTTGGCGAAAAAGGGTGATGCGCTTTGCGGTGCCGTCGATCACGGTTTCGAGCCGCACGGCGCGCGCGTCGTCATCATGGCGGGTCCAGCGATGCAGGACGCGAATCGGGGCGTCCATAGCGCACCCGAGCCAGTGCGCGGCCGTCGCACGCAGCCTATTTT
>NZ_SCNZ01000083.1:0-19867 GCF_005502655.1 Burkholderia sp. 4NA327C6
GGGTGGGCGAACAAGGGGCTGATTGCGCTCAACGGCCAGGCCTATACGCTGTACGAGAACGCGGCGCTGCACGTCGAACTGCTCGTGCAGTCGGCCGTGTCGACCCAACTGACCTGATCCGCAGGCGCGGGCCGGAATCGCGTCGAATCAAGCCGCGGTTCCGGCCCGCATCGTTCGTGCCGTGCCGACGCCAGCGGCCCGGTTTTCTCGTTGTTTCTTCATGCGTGGCCTGCAATGAGTCACGGGCCACGCATGTCTGCATATTTAAAACCCCCATTCGAACGTGTCCCAATGATCCGCGATTCCTTTTGGGACTTGTCCCATTTTGGCGTCCGGGCACATTTCGTAAAGTTGTTGCGTTCCTCTCGCAGCCTCGTTGACGTCCTGCGATAGCCGCCCCGTTCGATGATTCGACGGGAGACTCCGCCGCATCGGTATATGCACCGACCCTGTCGCTCGTGCGAAACAGCCGCGTCCTCGAGCGCGGCAGGGTTCCGCGATTTCCGGCGGCCAGATAGCGATCTCAATATGAATGCCCAATCTTCCGATACCGGCGCCGCTAACGCGCCGAGTCTGCCGGACACCCTCAGTCGCGACAGCCTGCTCGATTCGATCGCATGGCTTTGCGCGCACCACGGCTTCGGCAGAAGTCACGCAGTCCTGACTTCCGGTCTTGCGAAATACGGTCCGCTGACGCCGTCGCTCGCGCTCGAGGCGCTGACGCAGGCCGGTCTGGCGGCGAAGCTGGTCGAGCGCCCGCTGATGCAGTTACCCGAGCACCTGTTGCCGGCCGTGCTGTTGCGCCGCAACGGCAGCGCATGCGTGCTGCTCGGCTGGCGTATCGACGATTCGGCGGAGCTCGACCCGCAGATCCGCTATCGCGTCATGCTGCCCGAACTCGGCGAAGCGCCGGTCGAATGCACCGACACGGAACTGGGCGACACCTACTCCGGCTACGCGCTGCTCGTGAAGCCGGCCGCGAAGATCGACGCGCGTCCGGACGACCTGCCGACCGAACCGGCCGGACACTGGCTGCTGCGAACGCTGTGGCGTTATCGCAGCTATTACGCGAGCGCGGCGGTAGGCGCCTTCCTCATCAACGTGCTCGGCCTCGCCAGCGTGTTTTTCACGATGAACGTCTACGACCGCGTCGTGCCGAACCAGGCCTATGTGACGCTCTGGTCGCTCGCGATCGGCGTCGCGCTTGCGATGCTGATGGAGGCGGTGTCGCGGCACGTGCGTGCGCATGTGCTCGATACCGCGGGCAAGAAGGCCGATCTGGTGCTCGGCAGCCTGCTGTTCCGGCAGGCGCTGGCGATCCGGATGGAGCACCGGCCGGCGTCGGCCGGCTCCTTCGCGCACCGGTTGCGCGAGTTCGAGTCGGTGCGGGACTTCGCGACGTCGGCGACGCTGTCGGTCGTGTCCGATCTGCCGTTCGTCTTTCTGTTCGTTGGCGTGGTATTCGCGGTCGGCGGCCCGCTCGGCTGGATTCCGCTCCTGATGATTCCGCTGATTGTCGGTCTCGGCGCGATCGTGCAATGGCCGCTCGCGCGTGCGATGCGTGAGAACCTGCGCGAGGCGTCGCTCAAGCAGGGCGTGCTGATCGAGTCGATCGACGGGCTCGAGACGCTGAAGGCTGTTGGCGGCGAAGGCGCGATGCGTCACCGCTGGGACGCGTTCAGTGCGAAGACGGCCGCCTCGTCGATGCGGTCGCGCCAGCTTTCCAGCATGGCGACGAGTTGCGTGTCGTTCCTGCAGCAGATGCAGACCGTTGCGATCGTGATCGCCGGCGTGTACCTGATCGGCGAAGGCAAGCTCACCCAGGGCGCGTTGATCGGCTCCGTGATGCTGGCCGGCCGCGTGACGGCGCCGCTCGGCCAGGTCATGGGGCTCGCGCTGCGTTTTCAGCAGGCGAAGACGGCGATGCATTCGCTGAACCAGTTGATGGCGATGCCGGTCGAGCACGAGCCGGGCCAGGATTATCTGGCGCAGCCGCCGCTCAGCGGCCACGTGAAGCTCGACGGCGTGTCGTTCGAGTATCCGTCGGCCGGCCTGGAGAAAAATGCGCCCGCGCTGGACCAGGTGTCGGTGGAGATTCGGCCCGGCGAGCGTGTCGCGATACTCGGCCGGGTCGGCAGCGGGAAATCGACGCTGCTGCGTTTGATCGCGCGGCTGTATCAGCCGACGGAGGGCAAGTTGCTCGCCGACGGGCTCGACGCCGCACAGATCGCGTCGGCGGACTGGCGTCGCACCTTCGGCTATGTCGGCCAGGACAGCCGGCTGTTTTACGGTTCGCTGCGCGAGAACGTGACGATCGGCCGTCCCGACGTGCCGGCCATGGAGCTGCTGCGTGTGCTCGAACTGACGGGGCTCGATGCGCTGGTCGCCCGGCATCCGCTCGGCGTGAATCTTCAGGTTGGCGAAAACGGCCGCGATCTGTCGGGCGGGCAGCGCCAGCTTGTCGCACTGGCCCGCAGCCTGATCGCGCGTCCGCGCACGTTGCTGCTCGACGAACCGACGAGCGCGATGGACTCGCAGACGGAGTCGCAGTTCATCGAGCATTTGAAGCAGGCGAGCGCCGGACAGACGCTGGTCGTGGTCACGCATCGTACGTCGCTGCTGGCGCTGGTCGACCGGATCGTGATCGTCGATCAGGGCAAGATCGTGATGGACGGCGAAAAGGCGCGCGTGCTGGCGGCCCTGTCGGGGCAGCACGAGACGGGCGAGCCTCATGCGCCGCCCGAGCCGCAGCGAAACCGTGAACCGAAAATCCGCGTGGTCCAGCGTGGCGCGCCAGCAGGCGCGTCGCCCGCGGAACCGGCAGCGGCCGCGACATCGTTGGCTGCGGAGGCGTCATGATGCGGCGCATTCGATCGATTCTCGGCCGCAAGCCGGCGCCGCGGCTGCGCGCGGGTGATACCGCCTATATGAGCGACATTCGCGAGGCGTTGCTCGTCCGCTCGTCCGCGGGCGCACAGCTGGTTCTCTATCTGGTTGCCGTGGTGCTCTGCGCCGGACTGGTATGGGCGCACTTCGCACGCGTCGAGGAGGTCACGCGCAGCGATGCGACGGTCGTATCGCCGAGCCGCGAACAATGGATCCAGAGCCTCGAGGGCGGCATCGTCCAGAGCGTGGCGGTGCGCGAGGGCGACGTGGTCGAAAAGGGGCAGCTGCTCGCGAAGCTCGATCCGGCGCGCGCGCAATCGAGCTATCGCGAAGCGTTGACCAAGGCGCTGGAGCTGAAGGCGAGCGTGGCGCGCGCGCGGGCCGAAGCCTATGGCGCGCCGCTGGACTTCCCGGCAGACGTGAAGCGAGAAGCCGGCCTCGTCGCGCAGGCCACCGCAACCTACCGCGCCCGCCGCCGTGCGCTGGACGACCAGATCGCCGCGTTGGAGAAGAGTCAGGCGCTGGTCCGGCGCGAGATCGCGATGTCGGAGCCGCTCGCGGCGAAGGGGCTGGTCTCGGAAGTCGAGATCCTGCGCATGCGGCGCCAGGCGACGGACATCGCCGCGCAGATCGCCGAGCGCCGTAGCCGTTTCACCGCGGAGGCCAGTACCGAACTGTCGCGGCTCGAACAGGAGCTCGCGCAAACCAACGAGGTGCTGGCCGGGCGCGCGGACGTGCTGGTGCGCACCGACGTCGTCGCGCCGATGCGCGGCGTGGTGAA
The DNA here is from genome assembly GCF_005502655.1 of Burkholderia sp. 4NA327C6. Lineage (NCBI taxonomy): Bacteria > Pseudomonadati > Pseudomonadota > Betaproteobacteria > Burkholderiales > Burkholderiaceae > Burkholderia > Burkholderia sp. 4NA327C6. The sequence goes on from NZ_SCNZ01000083.1 coordinate 3,668, forward strand.
GAACATCCGCATCCGCACGGCCGGCGGTGTCGTGCAGTCGGGCGAACACATCATGGAGATTGCGCCCCTCGACGGGCGGGTAATGGTCGAAGCGCGGATCAAGCCGTCCGACGTCGCGTTCCTGCGGCCGGGGTTGCCGGTGCTCGTGAAGCTGAGCGCGTACGACTTCGCGATCTACGGCGGGTTGCACGGGCGTGTCGTCAGCCTCGGTCCCGATACGTTGAAGGACGATCAGAAGGCCGCGATGGGGCGTCCCGACGCGAACTATTACCGGCTGATGGTCGAGACGGATTCGGATGCGCTCGTCGCGGCGGGCAAACGCCTGCCGGTATTGCCGGGCATGCAGGCAACGGTCGATATCCGAACCGGCGAGAAGACGGTGCTCGATTACCTGCTCAAGCCGATCTTCAAGGCCCGCGAGGCCTTCAGGGAGCGGTGATCATGAGTGGATTTCGAATGATCGGCACATGCGTCGATGCGCACGAATCCCGAGTGGCGTTTCGTGTTGCCGCGTCGGCGGTATTGATTGTCTTGTCGATGTGGCAATCGGCCGGGGCAGCGCACGCCGCCAATCCCGTGTCGTCACGTGTGGCGATGGCATCGGCATCGACCGCAGCGCATGCTGCGACATCCGCAGGGTCGGACGGACTTACGGACGCATCCGTGCCCACGTACGATGATTCCGCGTCGGCGACTCCCGGCGGGGCCACCATGACGGAGCGCGAACTGCGGCGGATGCTGTATGCCGCGGCGGAAGCGGCCGTCGACGTCAGTCCTCAGGTGCGGCGCTTGTACGCGGAATACCAGGCCGCGCAGTCGGATGTCGATCAGGCAAAGGGGGCACGCTGGCCGCAATTGCAGTTGAACGGCCAGACACGTAACGCACAGTTCGGCTCGAACGCCGGCAGTGCATACGACCCGGGCAACTCGCTGGGGGTGAACCTCACGACGACGCTGTTCGACTGGGGGCGCACCGAGAAAACGATCGGCAGCCGGCGGGAGCTCGCGAGTGCAGGGCAGGAGCGCTACGTCGCGCAGATGGAGGATTCCGCCTATCAGGTCACGGCCACCCTCGTCGAGCTCGCGAAACAACGCAACATCGCCGAGTTGAGCCAGCGCTTCGTCGACCGGATGACGCGCCTCGTGCGAATGCTCGATGAAATCGTCGCGGTCGATCGCGGTCGTGGCAGCGAGCTCACCCAGGCAAAGGCCCGGTTGCTCCAGGCCGAGGCGAGTCGCGATGCGGCACTGGCGAAATGCCGGACGGTCGAGCTGAATCTTCGCAAGCTGGTAGGCGAGCGGCCGGTGCCGATGCCGATGGATCCGCACTGGCCGCTGCATCCCGGCAATCTCGACCGGTTGATGTCCGCGCTCGATGAAAATCCGCGCCTCCGACAGGCGCGCGCGGAGGCCGGTGCGGCCGAACTGAACCGCGATGCGGTGCGGGCGGCATCCAGGCCGCAACTGAACTGGGTCGTCAGCACGAATACCGGCCACGATACCGTCGGGCGCCGCATGCCGTGGCAGACGATGCTCACGCTGACGTGGAACGCGTTTACCGGCGGCGCCGCGACCGCGGCGACCGATGCGGCGACGTTCCGCGCGTCGGCGAGTTGGCGGCAGGTCGAACAGATGCGCCTGGATCTCGAATATCAGGTACGTAGCGCGGAGCAAGATGCATACGCGTTCGGCGAGCGGGCGGATCAGTATCGCGATCTGTCGGTCGAGTCGGCGCGCGTGCGCAGCGCGTTCTTCGACCAGTGGTACCACCTCGGGCGTCGCTCCTTGCTGGACGTGCTGATTGCCGAGAACGACGACTACAACAATCGCGTCAACGAAGTGGCGTACCGATTCGATGGCTATGCGGCGACGCTGCGGGGCTACGCATCGGCGGGCATGCTCGTGCAATGGCTGCGTGAGGGCTGACGCATCGCGCGGTGTTGCGCCCCGGCCGCGCAACGAGGGAAATCATGAGTCCTGGATCGATCGAGAACTGGTTTGCATTGCCGCCGCCGAGGGCGGCTTCCTACCTGCCCGCCCCCTATGGCGCCCGGCACGGCGTCACCGCTCGCTTCACGAATTCGTCGCCGGAGTCGGTCTACTTGCCGAATCGCCGTTTGGTTGTCGCCTCGGACACGTGCGCGGCCGATTTCGGGCACGACAATCTGGCATGGAGCCGCAAGCCGCCGCCGCGCGGTCGTGCTCGCCTCATGTTGGCCGCGATTGGCGGCGCCGTGTTCGGGGCGGCATTGATGGCGCTGTTCGGCGCGATGATGGCAGGGCGGGCCGAGGAGCAGAGCCATTCGACCCGAGGCAGCTTGCCCACGGGCAAACGAGCGCCTGCGTCGGTCGTTGCGTCAGCCGCTGAGGCGGTGCCGCCTCCAACGCAGGTTCTGGATTCAGTACCGGCTTTGGCACCCCCTTCTGCTTCGGCGGCCAGCCGTGCGGACGCGCTGCCCCAACCGATGCGCCGGGCGAACGCGCATGCAGTACCGGCATTGCGGCCAACACCACCTCGGCGGTCCGATAGCGCGAGCGTACGCGTCCGCGAACCGGAGGTGGTGCAGCCAGTATCCGGTAAAGCAGCGTTGCGTCGCGCGCCGACAAAGCCTCGACCAGCGGCGCCGGCAGATCCGTCCGTATCGAGGGCACCGGACCGGTGCGGCGCCGACTGGCTATGCGGCGACGCACTGCGTGCGTTGCAGGGCGAGTTGAAGCAGTGGGAAGCGCGCAAGCACCTACCGGCGGCGGGAGAAAGCCATGTCGCGGGGCAGACGTCGGTTCACCTGACTGATCACCGACGCGTGACGGAGTGGTGATTCGGGGATGATCAACGCCGCTGTCTGCCCGGGCGTGTCAGTGCCGGGCCGGAATCCGTGCCATGCGGTCATTGCAGGATCAGCCGCAGATGCGCATCGGCCTGTTCGCCGGGCGGTTTCTGGAACCCGCCCTTCGCGAAGCGGTGCCACCGGCCGATCACGTAGCTGACGAGCAGGCTCGCGCGGGCGGCCGGATCGTAGTCGGCCGGCAGCACGAATGGCGCCGCGCCCTCCTGTGGCGCGTTCGCTTCGGTGCGCGCGACGCGCAGGCATTGCTTGACGGTCGCCTCGATGCGGTCGAGCAACTGGTTCACGCGCTCGGTCAGCCGCTCGTCCTCGCCGACCAGCGCCTCGCCGGTCAGCACGCGCGTCATGCCCGGGTTCTTCGCGGCGAAGTTGAGCATCGTCAGCGCGATCGTGCGCGCCTGCTGCACGCCGTTCGGCTCCTTCGCGACGATCTGGTTCACGAGCCCGAACAGCGCCTGCTCGATGAACTCGATCAGCCCTTCGTACATCTTCGCCTTGCTGGTGAAATGCCGGTAGAGCGCAGCCTCCGACACGTCGAGCCGGGCCGCGAGCGCGGCGGTCGTGATTTTCTCGGGTTTCGGCGCCTCGAGCATCGCGGCGAGCGTCTGCAGGATCATCACGCGCCGCTCGCCCGGCTTCGGGCGCGGGCGGGACGGCGTGGCCTGGTCTTCCTTTACGGCTTGGTCCTGCGGGTAAGTCGGCTGCATTTCTGTCGCCCCGATCGTGTGCCCAGTCGGAGCGATTTTAACGAACGAATGCGTTGGTCGACATAATGCGGACGGCCAATGTTCGGCAGATGGCCCGGAAGATGGCCGGTGATCCATACGGTGCCGATGCCGAGACGCTTGTAGCGCTTCAGGTGGCTGCGGGTGTCTTCGACGAGGATCGCGTCGGCGAGCCGGGCATGCGCGGCGCGCAGCGTCCGGCGCAGCATCGCGTGGTCGGGCTTCGCGCGCCACGTGCGGCGGTCGCGCATGTGCTCGATCGCGATCACGCGCTCGAACAGCCGCTCGATGCGCAGCTCGCGCAGCACCGCGCGCGCGTAGTTCTCCGGCGCGTTGGTCAGGATCAGCTTGCGGCCCGGCAGCGCGGCGACGATGCGCGCGAGGCCGCGCTCGGCGCGGATCATCGCAGGCAGGTCGGAAAACGTGTGGACCACGCGCAGGAAATCTTGCGGATCGATCGGATGGTGGCGCGCAAGGCCGAGCAGCGCGGCGCCGTAGCGCTCGGTGTAGCCGGTGCGCAGGCGGTCGGCTTCGGCGCGCTCGACCTGCAGCGCGTCGATGATGTACTGCGTCATCGCGCGGTTGATCTCGGGAAAGATCGCGTGCGATGCGTGGTGAAGCGTATTGTCGAGATCGAACAGCCAGACGGGCGCGCCGGCGCGCGGCCGGCTGCGGGAGATGCGCCGGCGTCGCAGCGACGCCGGCAGGTCGGGAGCGGGGGACTGGCGGCGCGTGCTCAATGCGAGCGGATCATCGTGCCGAACGGTTGCTCGGTCAGGATTTCCAGCAGCACCGAGTGCTCGATCCGGCCGTCGACGATGTGCACCGACTTCACGCCGCTCTTCGCGGCGTCGAGCGCCGACGAGATCTTCGGCAGCATGCCGCCGGAGATCGTGCCGTCTTCGAACAGCGCGTCGATCTCGCGCGCGGAGAGATCGGTCAGCAGGTTGCCGTCCTTGTCCATCACGCCCGGGATGTTGGTCATCATCAGCAGCTTCTCGGCGTTCAGCACGGTGGCAAGCTTGCCCGCGACGAGGTCGGCGTTGATGTTGTACGACAGGCCGTCCTCGCCGAAGCCGATCGGCGAGATCACCGGGATGAACGCGTCGTCCTGCAGCGCCTTCACGACGGCCGGGTTGATCGCCTCGACTTCGCCGACCTGGCCGATGTCGATGTACTGGCCCGGGTTGTCGCGGTCCGGCATCAGCAGCTTGCGCGCATGGATCAGGCCGCCGTCCTTGCCCGTCAGGCCCACCGCGTGGCCGCCGAAGTGGTTGATCAGCATCACGATGTCCTGCTGCACTTCGCCGCCCAGCACCCATTCGACGACTTCCATCGTCTCTTCGTCGGTGACGCGCATGCCCTGGATGAAGGTGCCGGCCTTGCCGATCTTCTTCAGTGCGTGATCGATCTGCGGACCGCCGCCGTGGACGATCACCGGATTGATGCCGACCAGTTTCAGCAGGATCACGTCGCGCGCGAAGCCTTGCTTGAGCCGCTCTTCCGTCATCGCGTTGCCGCCGTATTTGATGACCACGGTCTTGCCGTGGTAACGACGGATGTACGGCAGCGCCTCGGCGAGGATTTCTGCTTTCAGCGTAGGGGCGATCTGCGAGAGGTCGATGGGCTCGGACATGGCGGCGGCTCTGGCTGGGAACGGTTGAAACACGGCGAATTGTACAGGAGTGGCGCAGCGCAGCATCGGGTTTTTGGACGGGCCGGAACACCGGCGGCGGCGCCCGGGCACCGCACGCGGCGGCCCGCCGGCTATGGCGCGGCGCGATGTGGGCAGCGATCCGGGCAGCGCTGCGCGGGCGGTGGCGGCGGGGCGGTTCGCGGGCGTTGGGAATGGCCCTCGGCCTGACGGCCGGCGTGCAAAATCCGTTCGTCGCGCTATGCTTGTCGCGTCGGGCGGCTTCACGCCCGCTCGAGCGCTTCCGCCATGACCGATCCTGCCGTCGACGCCCGTTCCGCCCCGCGCCGTGCACGGTGCCCGCACTGTGGGCGCAGCTTCGACTGCGGCGCCCGCACGCAGCCATTCGAATGCTGGTGCGCGTCGATGCCGGTCTTGCCCGGCGGTACGCCGCCCGCGGCCGGCGCACGCTGCCTCTGCCCCGAGTGCCTGGCCGACGAGATCGCGCGGCGGATGGCCGGCGCGGCCCGCTGACGGCATCGGCCGCGCACGCGTGGGCGTCCCGTTTGCCTCGTGCCGATCCGGCCCCGCTAGGGGCGCCGCCCGCTAAACGGGTAAACTGCTCGGATGCAACGAATCACCACCACCGGGCGCGTCAACCTCAGTCACCTGTTCTGGCTCCGCAATCTCGCGATCATCGGCCAGCTCGTGACGATCGGTGTCGTGCAGACCTATTTCGGCGTGCATCTGCCGTTGCCGGCGATGCTGATGGTCATCGCGCTCGAAATCGTTTTCAACGCACTGACCTGGGTGCGCGTGCTGCGCGCGCGGCCCGAGACCAATTTCGAGCTGCTCGGCCAATTGTGGGTCGACCTCGGCGCGCTGTCGGCGCTGTTGTTCCTGTCGGGCGGCACGACCAACCCGTTCGTGTCGCTGTACCTGCCTTCGCTCGCGATCGCGGCGGCCGTGTTGCCGTGGCACCTGATGATCTGGCTCGCAGCGTTCGCGGTCGCATGCTACGCGGCGCTCGGCTTCGACTCGGTGCCGCTCAACATGGACAATCCGGCGAACCTGTTCGATTACTACCGTACCGGCATGTGGGCGAACTTCATGGTCAGCGTCGGGCTGATCGCGTGGTTCGTCGCGCGCATGTCGAATGCGCTGCGCCAGCGTGACGCGGCGCTCGGCGAGGCGCAGCAGCATCTGCTGCGCGACGAGCGGGCGGTCGCGCTCGGCGTGCAGGCCGCTACCGTCGCGCACGAAATGGGCACGCCGCTGTCGACGATCGCGATGCTCGCCGAAGAGCTGCGCGACGCGGCACGCGACGATCCGGGGCTGGCCCGCTACGACGCCGACCTGAAGGTGCTCGAGGAACAGATGACGCTCTGCACGTCGGCGCTCGCGCGCCTGCGCAGCCGGGCGAGTACGCCGGCGAGCCGCCAGCCGGTGGACGACTGGCTCGACACGTTCGTCGAGCACTGGCGCTTGCGGCATCCGCACGTACAGTTCGAATTGCTCGGCGCGCGCCCGGCGGGCGTCGCGCTCGACGACACGGTCGCGGCCGGCCAGATCCTGACGATCCTGCTCGACAACGCCGCGCGCGCGAGCCCGCAGCGCGTGACGCTGGCCGCGAAGGTCGCGCACGCCGGGGCGGCCGACGAGATCGAATTCGAGGTATGCGACGACGGGCCCGGCATTCCGGCCTCGCTGCGTGAATCGCTCGGCGCGATGCCGGTCGACAGCACGCAGGGCGGGCACGGGGTCGGCCTGTATCTCGCGTTCAGCGCGGCCGCGCGGCTCGGCGGCGAGATCGAACTATCCGATGTCGTGCCGCGCGCGTCGGGCGGCAACGGGCGGGCCGGCATTGCGGCGAATGGTCACGCCGCGGCAGGAACGGCACAGCGCGCGGGCCAGCGCCTGGCCGAAAGGGCAACCGGCACGCCGGAGAGTCGCCCGGCCGGTACGACCGCCGCGCGCGGCACGCGGGCCGTGCTGCGGCTGCCGGTCGTGCGCGTCGCGGCGTCGGCCGCCTCAACCAACACGTAGACGGAGAAACCACATGAGCGAGAACAATTTCCTGGTGATCGACGACAACGAGGTGTTCGCGGGCACGCTCGCGCGCGGCCTCGAGCGCCGCGGTTATGCGGTCCAGCAGGCGCACGACAAGGAGGCGGCGCTCCGGCTCGCCGCCGGCGGCAAGTTCCAGTTCATCACCGTCGACCTGCATCTGGGCGAGGATTCTGGCCTGAGCCTGATTGCGCCGCTGTGCGACCTGCAGCCCGACGCGCGGATCCTGGTGCTGACCGGCTACGCGAGCATCGCGACCGCCGTGCAGGCGGTGAAGGAAGGCGCCGACAACTATCTCGCGAAACCCGCGAACGTCGAGTCGATCCTGGCCGCGCTGCAGACCAACGCGACCGAAGTGCAGGCCGACGAAGCGTTGGAGAATCCGGTCGTGCTGTCGGTCGACCGGCTCGAATGGGAACACATCCAGCGCGTGCTGGCCGAGAACAACAACAATATTTCAGCGACTGCGCGTGCGCTGAACATGCACCGCCGCACGCTGCAGCGCAAGCTCGCGAAGAAGCCGGTGCGGCAGTAAGCGGCGCACCAGCGAAAACGGGCGGCCCCCGACGAAAGGGGCCGCCCGTTTTTCATCCGGCGCCGTGCGCGTTACAGCACGTAGCGCGACAGGTCTTCGTCCTGCGACACTTCGCCGAGCGCGCGATCGACGTACTTCGCGTCGATCGTCACGCGCTCGCCGGCGTGGTTGCCGGCCGAGAACGACACTTCCTCGAGCAGCTTCTCGATCACCGTATACAGGCGGCGCGCACCGATGTTCTCGGTCTTCTCGTTGACCGAATAGGCAATTTCCGCGAGGCGGCGGATGCCGTCGTCGGCGAATTCGAGCTGCACGTCTTCGGTCGCGAGCAGCGCCTGGTACTGCTTGACGAGGCTTGCGTCGGTCGCGACGAGGATCGCTTCGAAATCGTTCACCGACAGCGAGTCGAGCTCGACGCGGATCGGAAAGCGCCCCTGCAGTTCCGGAATCAGGTCGCTCGGCTTCGCGAGGTGGAATGCACCGCTCGCGATGAACAGGATGTGATCGGTCTTCACCATCCCGTACTTCGTGTTGACCGTCGTGCCTTCGACGAGCGGCAGCAGGTCGCGCTGCACGCCCTGGCGCGACACTTCGCCGCCGCTGCCTTCGTTGTTGCGCGACGTGATCTTGTCGATTTCGTCGAGGAACACGATGCCGTTCTGCTCGACGTTCTGCACGGCCTTCGTCTTCACTTCCTCGTCGTTGAGCATCTTCGCCGCTTCCTCGTCGGTCAGCAGCTTCAGCGCTTCCTTGATCTTCACCTTGCGGCGCTGCTTCTTGCCGCTGCCGAGGTTCGAGAACATCGAGCGGATCTGCTCGGTCATCTCTTCCATTCCCGGCGGCGCCATGATGTCCATGCCGGCCGACGGCTGCTCGAGGTCGAGCTCGACTTCCTTGTCGTCGAGCTGGCCTTCGCGCAGGCGCTTGCGGAACGTCTGGCGCGTCGCGTTGTTGTCGTCGTTCGCGTGTTCGGCGTTGCCGCCGAAGCCCACCGCGCGCGGTTGCGGCAGCAGGATGTCGAGGATGCGGTCTTCCGCCTGGTCGGTCGCCTTGCTGCGCACCTTGCGCATCTCGGATTCGCGCGTCTGCTTGACCGAGATCTCGATCAGGTCGCGCACGATGCTGTCGACGTCACGGCCGACGTAGCCGACTTCGGTGAACTTGGTTGCTTCGATCTTGATGAACGGCGCGTCGGCGAGCTTCGCGAGGCGGCGTGCGATTTCGGTCTTGCCGACGCCCGTCGGCCCGATCATCAGGATGTTCTTCGGCGTGATTTCCTGGCGCAGCGGGTCGGCGACCTGCTGGCGGCGCCAGCGGTTGCGCAGCGCGACCGCGACGGCCTTCTTCGCCTTCGCCTGGCCGATGATGTGCTTGTCGAGTTCCGAGACGATCTCGGCAGGGGTCATGGTGCTCATGGGGCTGTCCTTACTCGATCGTTTCGATGATGCGGTTGTGGTTCGTGTAGATGCACATGTCGCCGGCGATCCCGAGCGACTTCTCGACGATCTCGCGCGGCGACAGCTCGGTGTTCTCGACCAGCGCGCGGGCCGCGGCCTGCGCATACGCACCGCCCGAGCCGATCGCGCAGATGCCGCCTTCCGGGTCGAGCACGTCGCCGTTGCCGGTGATCACGAGCGTGGTGGTGGCATCGGCCGTGATCAGCATCGCCTCGAGGCGGCGCAGCATCCGGTCGGTGCGCCAGTCCTTTGCGAGCTCGACGGCTGCGCGGGTCAGGTTGCCCTGGTGCTTCTCGAGCTTCGCCTCGAAGCGGTCGAGCAGCGAGAACGCATCGGCGGTGCCGCCCGCGAATCCGACCAGTACCTGGTTGTTGTAGATCCGCCGCACTTTCCGCGCGCCACCCTTCATGACGATGTTGCCGAGGGTTACCTGGCCGTCGCCGCCGAGCGCGACCTTGTCGCCGCGCCGGACCGAAACGATGGTCGTGCCGTGAAATTGCTCCATCTGCGTTCCTTGAGAAAAACGGGGAAGAGTCGGGGGCGCGAGGGGCCGCCGCGTAACTCGCCGTGCGCCGGGAAGCGGCCCGGCGCGCGTCCGATTCATTTTAGGGCGGGCGCCGGGATATCAAGAGGCCGGGTGGGCAAATCGACGGACCGGGAAGCGGTGCCGGAAAAACAAAAAGCGCGCGGCAGGCCGCGCGCTTTCGGGAAGCAGCGTGTTTGAGCGGAACGCCGCTCGATCAGTCGCCGAACAGCTTCTGGCGCAGCTCGCGGCGCTCCTGCGCCTCGAGCGACAGCGTGGCGGTCGGACGCGCGAGCAGGCGCGGAATGCCGATCGGCTCGCCGGTTTCCTCGCACCAGCCGTAATCGCCGGAATCGATGCGGGCGAGCGACTGCTGAACCTTCTTGAGGAGCTTGCGTTCGCGATCGCGCGTACGCAGTTCGAGCGCGTGCTCTTCCTCGATCGTCGCGCGATCGGCGGGATCGGGGACGATCACCGTCTCGCGCAGGTTCTCGGTCGTCTGGCCTGCATTCTTGAGGATGTCCGCCTGCAACTGTTCGAGCCGATTTTTGAAGAAGGCGAGCTGATCCTCATTCATGTAATCCTTGTCGCTCATCTTCAGGATTTCGGCTTCGGTCAAGAGTTTCTTCGTCATCTGCTTGCTTCTTCAATGTGCGGCAAATCGAGAGATATTGCCTGCACTTTGGGATTACCCGCAACCGCGTTTGCATTCATTTGCGATTTGCCGCCGCGGGGCCGAAAGCCTCTGGAAAACCGGTTCTCAAATACCAGGATAGGCCTGGCGCGGAGTTGCGCGCGCTGCGAACCGGTGTGCTGCGCGGCACATCGCATCGGCCGCGGCCGGGAGGCGGATTGGCGATCCGGCGCGGTTGCGATGCCCGGAAAACTGGTTCAGCAAGAACCGGGCCTGTTTGTTGCCGTACTCCAGCGGGCACGTATTGTAACTGAATCGCAAGCGGGCGCCGTATCGGGTCGATCCCCGTCGGCTGCGCCAATATCTTGAAAATATAACGCGCAAATCGCGAAAAAGCGATGACGGCGAAACCCTGCCCAAAAAGGGCGCTCCGCGGCCGCCGCAGCCGCCTGCGAGGCGGCCGCCCGGCGGCGTGTGCGGCGCTTGCCCCGTGCGCGTCAGGCGAGGCAGGCGTCGAGGCCGTCGGTGATCAGGTCCTGCGGCAGATCGACGCCGATGAACACCATCTTGTTCGTCTTCTTCTCGACCGGCAGCCACTTCGACGCGAGGTCGCTGCCCATCATCTGGTGCACGCCCTGGAACACGACCTTGCGGTCGACGCCCTTCATGTACAGCACGCCCTTGTAGCGCAGCATCCGCTCGCCGTAGATCTGCAGGATGCCGCCGAGGAAGTCTTCCAGCTTGTTCGGGTCGAACGGGCGGTCGTTGCGGTACACGAACGACTTGATCTTGTCGTCGTGGTGCGCGTGGTGGTGATGGTGGTGGCCGTGGTCGTGATCGTGCGCGCATTGGCCGTGATCGTGGTCGCAACTGGCGTGATCGTGATCATGGTCGTGATCGTGGTGGTGATGCGCGTGATCGTCTTCGGCGAGGAAGTCGGGGTCGATCTCGAGCTTCGCGTTCAGGTTGAAGCCGCGCAGGTCGAAGATTTCCTTGATGTCGGCTTCGCCGAAGTTGACGACCTTGATCGCGGCCTTCGGGTTCATGTGCATCAGGCGGTGCTTCAGGCCGGCCACCGTCTGGTCGTCGACCAGGTCCGACTTCGTGATGAACAGGCGATCGGCGAAGCCGACCTGGCGCTGCACGACTTCGTGCTCGTCGAGCTGCGCGTTCGCGTGCTTTGCGTCGACCAGCGTGATGACCGCGTCGAGCAGGAAATCGTCGGCGATTTCGCTGTCGATGAAGAAGGTTTGCGCGACCGGGCCCGGGTTCGCGAGGCCGGTCGTTTCGATCACGATGCGGTCGAAGTCGAGCTTGCCTTCGCGCTTCTTCGCGGCGAGATCGCCGAGCGTGCGCGCGAGGTCGCCGCGGATCGTGCAGCAGATGCAGCCGTTGCTCATCTGGATGATCTGCTCGTTCGAATCCTGGATGAGGATCTCGTTGTCGATGTTCTCTTCGCCGAACTCGTTCTCGATCACGGCGATCTTCATGCCGTGCTGTTCGTTCAGGATGCGCTTGAGCAGCGTCGTCTTGCCGCTGCCGAGGAAGCCGGTGAGGATGGTGACGGGAGTGGCCATGTCAATCGCCTGTGGTTCGTGAATCGGGGTCAAAACCAGGATGTGCGTCGCGCCCGGGGCTTTGCCAGCCGGGGCGCACAACCATCCATTGAAACATACCTGTCAAGCCCTCGCCCGTCGTCCGACGACAGGCGGGAGCGCGGATCCGCCGGGCGCGGGGCCGCGGCCGGCGAACGGTCACGCGCGTAGATCGGGGCAATCAGACGATTTGCAACAGCAGGCCCTTCAGATATTCGCCTTCCGGGAACGCGGCGAGCAGCGGGTGATCGACGCCCGCGCCGAGGCGCCTCAGGATGCGCGCGTCGACCTTCGCGTCGGCGGCCGCGCCCGCGACGATCTTCTGGAACAGGTCCATGTCGATCGCACCCGAGCACGAGTACGTGAACAGCAGGCCGCCCGGACGCAGCAGCTTGAAGCCGCTCAGGTTGATGTCCTTGTACGCGCGTGCCGCGCGATCGACGCTGTCGCGGGTCGGCGCGAACTTCGGCGGATCGAGCACGATCAGGTCGAAACGCTCGCCTTCGTCGACGAGGCGGCGCAGGGTCTTGAATGCGTCGGCGTCGAGCCAGGTCGCGCGTTCGGCGTCGAAGCCGTTGGCGACGACATTCTGCTGCGCGAGCGCGAGCGCATCGCCCGACGAGTCGATCGATACGACGCGCTTCGCGCCGCCCTTGAGTGCGGCGAGCGAGAAGCCGCCCGTGTAGCAGAAGCAGTTCAGCACGTCACGATCGGCCGCGTATTGCGCCACCAGTGCGCGGTTGTCGCGCTGGTCGACGTAGAAGCCTGTCTTGTGGCCGTTCGGCACGTCGACGTGATAGCGCACGCCGTTTTCGTTCGAGATCAGCGTCGCGGGCGGCGCATCGCCGGCCAGCACGCCGGTCGTCTGTTCGAGCCCTTCCTTGTCGCGGATCGATACGTCCGAGCGCTCATAGACGTTCGGGCAGTCCGTGGCGCCGACGAGCGCCTTCACGATCGCATCCTTCCATGCCTCGACGCCCGCGGCCATGAACTGGCAGACCAGCTGGCCGCGCGGCGCGGCGCCGGCTTCGGCGGTGTCCGCGACGTAATAGTCGACGATCAGCCCCGGCAGCCCGTCGGCTTCGCCGAACACGAGCCGCACCGCGCCCGTGCCCGACACCATCGTCGTACGATGCGCGACCGCGCGCTGCACGCGGCGCTTGAAGAACGCGTGGTCGATCGGCTCGTTCTCGTCGAAGCTCCACACGCGCACGCGGATCTGCGATTGCGGGCTGTACGCGCCGCGCGCGAGGAAGCGGCCGTCGTGCGCGCGCACGATCACGGTCGCGCCGGGCGCGGGCTTGCCGTCGACGCGGTCGATCGCATTGGCGTAGATCCACGGATGGCGGCGCAGCAGCGATTTTTCCTTGGACGGCTTGAGGGTGACGGTTTGCATGATGAGATCGAAATGGGCCGTGCGCGACGCCGACCGTTGCCGGTCGCCGCGCGCGGCGGGTCATACGGGACGCGCGTCAGTCGCGCTTCTTCGCGCGCGGATGCGCGCTGTCGTAAATCTTCGCGAGATGCTGGAAGTCGAGCGACGTATAGACCTGCGTCGCGGAGACGCTCGCGTGGCCGAGCAGTTCCTGCACCGCGCGCAGGTCGCCGCTCGACTGCAGCACGTGCGTCGCGAACGAGTGGCGCAGCACGTGCGGATGGACGTTGGCGGGGATGCCCGCGGTGAGCGCCGCGCGCTTCACGCGCTCGCGCACGACGCCCGGCGACATCCGGTTGCCGCGCACGGACACGAACAGCGGATGCGGATCGTGCTTCACGAATTCGCTGCGTACCGCGAGCCATGCGTTCAGCGCATCGATCGCCTTGCGGCCGACCGGCACCTTGCGCTCCTTGTTGCCCTTGCCGCGCACGGTGACTTCGGCTTCGGCGAGGTCGAGCCAGCCGGCCGAGCGGTAGCCGTCGGCCTGCGTGTACATGACGTCGAGCCCGATCAGCTCGGCGAGGCGCAGCCCGGACGAATAGAACAGCTCGAGGATCGCGTGATCGCGGATGCCTTCGGTCGTGTTGGCGAGCGGCGCGTCCATCAAGGCGGAAGCATCGTCGACCGACAGCGCCTTCGGCAATGTCTTTGCGCGTTTCGGCGCGCGCACCGCGGCGACCGGGTTCGCGGGCATCTCGACGCGCTGCGCGAGCCAGCGGTAGAACGCGCGCCACGCGGACAGCCGGTGCGAGATCGACCGGGCAGACAGCCCGCCCGAATGCGCGCGCGCGACCGCGCCGCGCATGTCGGCGGCCGTCAGCGCTTCGAGCGGCCGGCCGTTCGCGAGCTTCTTCAGTTCGTCGAGTTCGTGCGTGTAGCCGCGCAGCGTGTGTTCCGACAGCTGCCTGACGTGCTTCAGGTTCGACAGGTAGGCGGCGATCGGATCGTCTGTCATCGCTTGCGGAAGGATCAGTGCGGCAGCAGGCGCGTGAGCGCGGCGCTCGCGAGCGTCGCGATCTGCGCGAGGAAGTCGGTGGCCATCCCGTCGTGGAAGCGGCGCGGGTCGGGCGAGCCGAGCACGAGCAGGCCGAACGCGGGCGCATCGTTGCCGGCGAGCGGCGCACGCAGCGCGAGCAGCGCGACCGACGCGGCCGAGCCGTCACCGGCCGGCGGCGCGGCGTCCGCGCCCTCCGCCGCATTCGCGGCCGGGGCGGCGATCGCGGGCGCGAGCCACTGCGCGGCCTCGAAGCCCGTGTTCGCACCGCAGTACGGCGTCGACAGCCCGTTCGTGAACAGGCGCACTTCCTCGCCGACCTGGCGCGCGAAGTCGGCCTGCGAGTAGGTGTCGGCGACATCCCACACGCGCAGCGCCGTCTGCGGTACGTCGAAGACTTCGGCGATACCTTCGGCGATCGTGCGCGGCAGCGCGTACGGATCGCGTTCCGCGATCACGCGTGCCGTCCAGCGGCTGAACTTCGCGGACAGGCTGTCGTTCTCGTGGCCATAGCGCACGAGTTCGGCGAGCCGGCGCTCGAGATGCTTGTTCTTGTCGCGCAGCATCTCCATCTGCCGCTCCTGCAGCGAGATCGCGGCCTTGCCGTGCGGGTTCGCGAGGCGGATCGTCGCGAGCAGTTCGGCGTGCCGCGCGAAGAATTCGGGATTGGCGAGCAGGTAGTCGGCGACTTCGCGATCGTTCATGTGGCTGGAGCGTTCAGTTATCAAGGACGTTGCAGGGTCAGGCGGGCAGGTCGATCTCGCCTTCGAACACGGTCGTGGCGGGCCCGGCCATCATCAGCGCGGCGGCTTCGTCGCGCGCGCCGTCCCAGCTGATCGTCAGCGTGCCGCCGTGCGTGTGCACGGTCACGGGCGAATCGAGCAGGCCGCGCCGGATGCCGGCCGCGACCGCCGCGCATGCGCCGGTGCCGCACGCGAGCGTCTCGCCTGCCGCGCGTTCGTACACGCGCAGCTTCACCTCGCTGCGCGACACGATCTGCATGAAGCCGGCGTTCACGCGCTCCGGGAAGCGCGCGTGATGCTCGATCAGCGGGCCTTCTTCCAGCACCGGATACGCTTCGGTGTCGTCGACGACCTGCACCGCGTGCGGGTTGCCCATCGTCACCGTCGAGATCCAGCGCGTCGCGCCGCCGACGTCGAGCGGCCACAGCGTGTCGCGGCCCTCGGTGCGGCCTTCGAGGCCTGCTGCGTCGAACGGCACCTGAGCCGGCGTGAACACGGGCGCACCCATGTCGACGACGACTTCGCCGTTGTCCTGCATCGTCAGCGTGATCAGGCCCTTCATCACCTGCACGCGCACGCTGCGCTTGTCGGTCAGGCCGCGGTCGCTGACGAACTTCACGAAGCAGCGCGCGCCGTTGCCGCAGTGTTCGACCTCGCCGCCGTCGCAATTGAAGATCCGGTACTTGAAATCCACGCCGTCGACGGTCGGTTTTTCGACGAGCAGCAGCTGGTCGGCGCCGATGCCGAAGTGACGATTGGCGAGCGCACGCACCTGCGCTTCGGTGAGCGGCGGCAGTGCGCGCGAATAGCCGTCGAGCACGACGAAGTCGTTGCCCGCGCCGTGCATCTTGGTGAACGAGAGTTTCACTGGGTCCGGATTTCCATGGCGAACAAGGCGGTCAGCGCGGCGTGCTCGACGCCGCGCCATGCGGGGCCGCCTCGTTCGTCGTGCTGATCTCAACCGCAAATGATACATGCAGCCGACAGGGGCGTCCTGCGCGGGCGGGGGC
>NZ_SCNZ01000084.1:0-19028 GCF_005502655.1 Burkholderia sp. 4NA327C6
GGACCGTGAAACGACTCTACGCCGATGATAGTGCGGATTCCCGTGTGAAAGTAGGTAATCGTCAGGCTCCCTAAGCCAGAAACCCCCGCCCGAAAGGCGGGGGTTTTTGCATTTCAGCGACGGAAATGCGTGTGAAGCGGGCAAGGCCCGATTCATTTGAAATCAGAGAGCATCACTCGCTTGCCAAGAATTCTTGTTGGCTGGCGATCAGCGATGCGCCACATGCAGTCTTCATCCCGTCCAGCGCAACGGCGCGGCCTTCAATAGTGTACTGGCTGGAGCCCTGAACGATCGGGTACCAATGCGAAGGTGAGGGGTTTGGCCTTGCTCTCAAAAACTTCCACCAGGTAAGGTGCATGATGCGCACCCAACTTCTTCGGAAAATTTCACTAAATACGTCTTCAGTTTTCAGCTTTAGTGTCGAATTTTTCACTTATAGTGACATTCGACACTACGGCTGCAGAAGGTGGTAATTAGTGAAAAGTGCACCATTGATTTTATTGGAATTTTTCAATAAATCTAACGCGAGCATCAAGGCCCTGTCTCGCAAATAGTGAAAAAATTGGGCGAATGTGTCACAAAACTTGAAAGTTCTCGAGGGTGGGCTGGCGAGGCCCGTGGGGCAAGGCTCGAGGATGAGCCAGCGTTGCTGAAATGTAGTCCTGCGGCTGTCGCGTTATGACTTATCCGGTCTGGAAATTTGGCGACAATCCGCATAACGATTCCGAATCACTGCTGAGCCGGGTTCGGTGACCAGATCAAGTTCAAGCACGTCTCCAACTTGCCACCCCCGGGCCAACATCAGGTATCTGGAGAATCCCGTCGCCACTTCCATCAGGGGGCCCGAATCTCGATGATCAAGCGCTTCGCGGAAGTCACTTCATATCTCCATATGATTAGCGCGATTGACCGAGATGCGGCACGGATGTCGCGCCCTAAATACTACGATGCCGCGGGAAGCCGCCGGGAGCGCAATTGCATGCTACACCCGGTGCGTCGCGCCGACGGAGCGTCGATCTGGGCATGAATCGCACAAGCACCGCGAGCGGCGGAAAATCTGCGAGGGTGGGACGCCGCGTCCCGTGAGCTGGCTTCACATGACCCTGGCCCCGAACACGGCCGGCCCCACTTCGATTCCTCTGTGGAGCACGACCATGAAATCGGATCGGATCTGCGCTGGCTGCGGCGCACCTTTCACTCCGCTCTTACACATCCCGCATCAACGCTTCTGCTCGGCCAAGGCGTGCCAGCGTGCTCGCCGGCGCGCATGGCAGCACCAGCGCATGCGAGTCGATCCCGACTATCGCGAGAATCAGATCCGCGCCCAGGCCAGCTGGCGGGCCCGACATCCTGACTACTGGCGGCACTACCGCGATACGCACCCGGCCTATCGCGATCGCAATTGCACGATGCAGCGACGACGAAATGCGCAGCGCACTGCTAGTGCTGTTGCAAACATGGACGTGTGGCCGGCCCATCGCCCGCTGGCATCTGGGTTTTACATCCTGCGCAACGCGGTTGAGGCAGGCGTTGCAAAGATGAACGCGTGGACGGTGCACATCGCCGTGCTATCTGAGCCGAGGCCTGTTCCGGCGTGATTGCAAAGAGATGACGTGTACGACAAGGGTCTATCGCCTGCTACCTTGGCTGTGTACTCGCTCGCATTCGACGTCATTGCAAGGCGCGACGCGTTCGCCGATACAAATCCCCTAGTTGATGTCGGGGATGGCGCAGCGAGGGGCGGTTGCCAGTGGGAGCTGGATCGTGGACCTCGATTGCACATGCGAATCCGTTGACGAGCAGGCCTGCAGGATGCGGGCTGCTGAATACGTTCGGATGTCGACGGAGCACCAGCAATATTCGACGGAGAATCAGCGTGATCGCATTCGCGACTACGCTGCTCGTCGCGATCTCGAGATCGTGCGGACCTACGCCGACGAGGGTAAAAGCGGTTTGCGTATCGATGGGCGCCAAGCGCTGCAGCAACTGATCCGGGACGTGGAAACCGGCATGGCCGACTTCCAGGTGATCCTCGTCTACGACGTAAGCCGCTGGGGACGATTCCAGGATGCAGACGAAAGTGCCTATTACGAGTACATCTGCCGGCGCGCAGGCATCCAGGTCGCCTATTGCGCCGAACAGTTCGAGAATGACGGCTCGCCAGTTTCGACGATCGTCAAAGGTGTGAAGCGTGCAATGGCCGGTGAGTACAGCCGCGAGTTGTCAGCGAAGGTCTTCGCTGGTCAGTGCCGGTTGATCGAGCTCGGTTTCCGGCAAGGCGGCCCTGCAGGCTACGCGTTACGCCGGATCCTGGTGGACGAGCATGGCCTCATGAAGGGGGAATTGCAACGCGGCCAACACAAGTGCCTGCAGACGGACCGCGTCATTCTGATGCCGGGCCCGGACAGCGAGGTGCGTATCGTCAACCTCATCTACAGCTGGTTCATCAATGAGTCACTCAATGAGCACGAGATCGCCGCACGCCTGAACGGCATGAATGTTCAGACGGACCTTGGGCGTCCTTGGACTCGGGCGACTATTCGAGAGGTGCTGACCAACGAAAAGTACATCGGCAACAACGTCTACAACCGTGTGTCGTTCAAGCTGAAGAAATCTCGTGTCACCAATCCGTCGGAGATGTGGATACGCAAGGAGGGTGCGTTCGAACCCATCGTGCCGAGCGAAACGTTCTATACAGCGCAGGGCATCATGCGGGCGCGCGCCCGGCGCTACTCGAGTGAGGAGCTTATCGAGCGTCTGCGAAATCTGTACCGAAGCCGAGGCTTTCTATCGGGCGTCGTGATCGACGAAACGGAGGGCATGCCGTCCACTTCGGTTTATGTATATCGCTTCGGCAGCTTGATTCGTGCGTACCAGACGGTTGGCTTCACGCCAGGCCGTGACTATCGTTATATCGAGACGAACCGCTTCATTCGGCAACTGCACCCGGAGATCGTTGCCGAGACCGAAAAGAAGATCGCGGATCTCGGCGGATCCGTGTCGCGTGATCCGGCGACCGACCTGCTGACCGTGAATCGAGAGTTTACTGCATGCATCGTGCTGTCACGGTGTCAGGTGCGCGGCAACGGCCGTAACCGCTGGAAGGTGCGGTTCGACGCGAGCCTGCTGCCGGATATCACCGTGGCAGTCAGGTTGGACCAGAGCAACTCGACGGCGCTCGACTACTACCTGCTGCCGCACATCGACTTTTGGCAGCCTCGTATCAGCCTCGCGGACTGGAATCCGATCGAGTTCGAGAGTTATCGCTTCGACACGCTGGACTACTTATACGGTATGGCACAGCGTGCTCGGCTGAGGAGAAGAGCATGACTCAGCGTGAGCAGCCCGGTGAGGTTCGGATGATCCCCATCAGCCAGATCGAGGTGATCAATCCTCGCGAGCGCAATGGTCGCGTCTTCGACGAAATCGTCAGCAACATCAAGACGATTGGCCTGAAGAAACCGATTCTAGTCACGCCACGGGCAACGGCAAGTGGCGTGGAGAAGTATCTGCTCGTGTGTGGGGAGGGACGACTGAAGGCGTTCCGATCGCTCGGTGAAACGACGATACCCGCGCTGGTGGTGAGCGTGAGCGACGAAGACGCGTTCATTATGAGCCTGACGGAGAACATCGCGAGACGGCAATGCCGACCGCTCGAGTTGCTCGCCGGAATTCGCGAACTGCAGGAGCGCGGATACGCACCGAAGGCGATCGCCGAGAAGACGGGCCTCACGCAGCACTACGTGCAAGGGATCTTGACGCTTCTGCATCAGGGTGAGGAGCGACTCGTGATCGCAGTGGAGAAAGGCCGAATTCCGCTGAATGCAGCGTTATCGATTGTTGGTGCCGGCGACGACGATGAGGCGATCCAAGCGGCACTGCAGGAGGCATATGAATCGGGGAGATTGCGCGGGCGTCAGCTGATGGATGCTCGGCGCGTCATCGAGCGGAGGAAAGCGCTCGGCCGGACGGCGAATCGAAACATGACGCGCAAGGTGATGGACGTGACCACATCGAGCCTAGTCCGAACGTATCAGCATGAAGTTGAGCGGCAGAAAGCGATGGTGCGCAAGGCAGAGTTTACGCAGCAGCGGTTGCTGTTCATTGTCGGCGCCCTCAGGCAGCTATTTGCCGACGAGAACTTCGTCAACCTGCTACGCGCTGAGGAGCTGGCGACGTTGCCGAAGTATCTGGCGGAACGTGTATGGCCGAGCGGGAGTCCAGCATGACCGGCGTAGCACTTGGATTCATTCCGGAACCACTGTCCGTTCCGATCACGAGCATCCTGCCGTCACGGCGCACACCTGCCGGGATGATGATCTCGCGCAAGTTCAAGCAGATCAGAAGCTCCATCGAAGAGGTGGGCTTGATCGAGCCACTTTCGGTAACGCCGGTTGATCAGGCATCGGGCAACCACGTCCTGCTCGATGGGCATCTGCGATTGATCGCATTGCAGGAGCTCCAGTTCAACACCGTGTCGTGCCTCGTTGCCACGGACGATGAGAGCTATACGTACAACAACCGCGTCAATCGACTATCGACGATCCAGGAGCACTTCATGATCCGTCGGGCCGTTGAACGGGGGGTTTCCCCGGAGCGACTCGCGAAAGCGCTGTCGGTAGATGTCTCGCAGATCATCAAGAGGATGGCATTGCTGGATGGGATTTGCGCTGAGGCGACTGACCTCCTGAAGGACCGGCAGTTTTCACCGGAGCTCGCAAGAGCGCTACGCAAGATGAAACCGACGCGACAGGTCGAGTGCGTCGAACTGATGGTGGCAGCAAACAATCTGTCTGTCTCGTACGCTGAAGCGTTGCTCGTTGCAACGCCGGCCTCAAGGTTGATCGAAGGGAAGAAGCCCAAGAAGCTTGCGGGCGTAAGTCCTGAGCAGATGGCGAAGATGGAGCGGGAGATGAGCAATCTGCAGGGACAGTACAAGGTGGTCGAGCAGACTTATGGACAGGACGTGCTCAATCTTGTGCTGGCAAAGGGCTATCTGGCTCGATTGCTGGAAAACGAGTCCGTACGGATGTATCTGCAACAGAATCAGGCTGATCTGGTATCAGAGCTTGAGGTGATCGTTGATACGATCACTTTGGATCAAAATAGACTCGAGCCAACGGATCAAGCAGTAGAAGGATAAGTTTCGGATTCCATATTGAATCGTAGGTGCGTCTCAATTCACAAATCCGGTTTTGGGGTCGAGTGCTATGCCGACCGGCGTCGAAATTGGTTCATAAATTGTTTGCCGAGCTGGCCATCGATGCTAGCGGGTATCTCGGCAGATTGATGAGCTCGACGGTCGCGATCCTTGCTTACACGGACCGGTGTGTCTATGCTGGGGGTATCCAATCCCGTGTACCTCTCGGGTCGCCGTGTGACATCAGGTCAAGATTCGGGCTAGTTTGCGTGACAGCATTGAACTCGATCGATGCGAATTCATGGAAAGGCATTGAAATGGCTGTTAAGGATATGAGCGAAGGGAAAGATCAATTTCCCGACAACCATCAGCAAGACATCTCACCGGATGTAATGGACATGCTTACCGCCCAGGTTCAACGGATGGTTGACGAATCGGGCAATCCGGCAGGGTTCGACGCTCGATCGTGGCTAAGCGACTGGCTACGCACTCCGGTACCGGCTCTCGATAATCGATTGCCCATAGAGTATCTTGGCAACGCTGAAGGCATTGATCTAATTTCTCGGATCCTGGCAAGTGCCCAAACCGGCGCATACTGGTAAAGCGCCAATTCACGTCACAGCGCGACACAGCACGAGTCTAGCCACGCTTCTAGAAAGCGTCGACGAAAGGGGCCCGTCGGACAATAAATTGTTTCGTCTGCTATCTGCCCCGTCCTGATCACGAGCTTGTGCCGGCTTCTGAAACATCCTTTGCTTGTAGCGTGATGCGACCTGTCGACGATGCGCGAATTGGGTCATCTGAGTCTACTCACGAAGGTGCTACGATGCACATATCCCGCAACAAAAAGGGTATCGCTATGAGTGACGCAACCTTTACGTTTCGGGTTGATATTGTCCTGAAAACTGAGTTCTCTGCTGCGGCGAAGGCCAATGATAGAACGGGTGCTCAGCTCCTGCGCGACTTCATGCGGGACTACGTCGAGCAGCAACAAAAAACGGAGGAATACGACGCTTGGCTGAGCGCCAAGGTCGAACGGTCGCGTGCCTCCGCCGACACTGGCAATTTGGAGTCGGCTTCCAAAGTCGACTCCAAGTTCGCGGCGCGTCGTGCTACGGCACGTCGCCGGCTTGATACGGCGAAGTAATGGCATCCATTCCGGATGCCCAGAAGTTTATATCATTTCACATGTTCGGTCGCCATTCTCAATGGTCCTGCGGCATCTGAATCAACATCGAACAGATGACCTTGAAGGCACGTAGATGTTGTAGAGAGACCAGCAGAAATGTCGGAGCGGAGAAAGAAATACTGCCTGCTGCCATCAATTGAGGGGCCGGTGATAGGACGTGTTCCACTTTTGCCGAGCCACGATAGGGCGGCCTGGGTGGAGGTCGCATGCCGCATGGCTATCGACACGAGCGAGACATAGCGCTCCTCGAACTCGTGCAAATTCGCTTCGGACACAAGTTGGAGCATGCGCCCATTCTGCCTATATTTGGCGCTTTCCAGAATGCCGGATCGGATCAAGTGGTAGGCCACCTCTTCTTTGATGGCTAGCCGCCGTGCAACGGCTTGCGCGGTTAGTCCATCACTGGGAAGTTGACCAGCGTTGGCGATTACCCATTTCGTCTCAGCCTTATCGACAAGGAAAGCACAAATTCCCGGCATGCCGACAGCCCGCCCGACACAGCGTAGCTGTCCGCTAAGTACGGCCCTCATCACCACAAGAAAGGTATCG
This sequence comes from Burkholderia sp. 4NA327C6, assembly GCF_005502655.1. Lineage (NCBI taxonomy): Bacteria > Pseudomonadati > Pseudomonadota > Betaproteobacteria > Burkholderiales > Burkholderiaceae > Burkholderia > Burkholderia sp. 4NA327C6. The sequence goes on from NZ_SCNZ01000084.1 coordinate 6,879, forward strand.
TTAGCGCGACATAGGTGGCGTAGCACATGTGCCATCGTCCAAGTTTCACTTTCGTTTATTATGCAATCCTGATCTATAGGGAGATTTGACAATCGATCTATTTCATCTCGAGGAATCATCCAGTTTCCTCGGTCGACCCGACAACGCGGATCGTGTCGTATCAAATTCACGTCTAGAAGAAGGCGCAATCTCCTCTTACTGATACAGAGCTGCTGGCTTGCCGATCTCAACGAGAGTGAACTATTTAACCTTGATGCGGCGCTAAGCACATTGCTTCGCTGAGCCACCAGAAATGATCGGCCAGATGGACTCTTTAGGACCCGGCCATCGAGGAAGCCGGTTTCAATCAGATGTCGTAGCTTCTGGCGAGAACGTCTTAATGTCGAGCGGATTTCACTCCCTGCTGCCACGTTGTGTGCCTCGAGTGTTCGATCAAAGCTCCGATGCCTGCCATCGATGGACCCGTACCAATGTCCGTTGAGATGAGATTCGAACTCTCTTCTGAGAAAATCGTACCGCCTGTCGTCAAGGACGCTGTACAGCACGTGATAGAGCGGACTGAACCGACGCCGGATACTGGTCTCGGGCTCTCTATCCAAATAGCTCCGAAGAAGCGCACGGAATCCATTGGGCCAGTCGTTCAATAGTATTGTGCATTGCTGGACGTATCTGGTTGCAACTCGAAGGTCATGCTGCCCGGCGAGAATGCCAGGGGTCGATTTCGCAAAACCAGGGATGACTGCCGAGAGCGCATACATCAGTTGCAATGTATTCAGCGATGATAGGCGCGCGAGTGGACCGTCCAACGCGCTGCTTCCAGGAATTCTCCGATAGCAAAATTTCATGATTTTCACCACCGAATCGTCTGCGATGTCGCTCGGCATATCGGCAAACGCTCGTCCGCAGTCGCACGCGAGGAATTTTGCGGACGAAGGTGGCTGAATTTGCCCACAGCGGTCACACGTCTCGCGGAGCATTACGTGATGATGGGGACAGGCTACAACGAGTTTGAAGGACCACGCGGAACGCATGTAGGGCGCGTCAAGTAGGCACGCAGGACACCATCGTTGCCGCTGGTAGTTGGTCCACGTGCGAATATGAGACCGTTGGGATGTCGTGCCGCCGCTAACCCACTTCGGCCATGGGACATCAGCTTGCGTCAATTCGGCTCGCGTGCATCCACAAAGCATGGCCAGATTCTCGACCGTGCACTCTAGATGAGACAAGGCACCGCAAAAAAGTTGGCGGCTGCTTTGGTATCCGTTGAGGGATGCTATTCGCCTAAGATAGTCGCTTGCGCTCTCGTCCGGATAAGGACGAGAGCGCACGGGTAACCGAAATGGACTCATGCGTCCCTCCGCTTCGAGTAACTTTTAACAGGCCCCTTCTTGCCAGCGAGTCCGCTAAAGAATGGCTCACCCGCTTTATCTAAGCGACGGAAGCAGAACATCGGATTGAACGGATTCAGGGCGCCGATTCCCTCATCCCAAATCTCTTCCGAAAACGTCTGCTCGAGAATGCCGACGTCAATCGTTGTCATCGCTCCTCGTAGAGCGCGCTCGAGTCCGCCGCTAAAAAGCTTGATCAGGTAGCTGATACGGCCGTCTGTTGCACAATGTAGTCGTTCAAGAACTTCGTATGACTGAAGATCTAGCGAACATTTGACCGGAAGATTGTCATTCAACGTTGCCACCAGTCCGACAAAATCTTCAATCTCAGCGGCCGTCGTGATGCCCATGTTCTCGAGAGTGAACGTCGAGCTGAAGCGCCGACGTAACTGCTCGTTGGTCTGAAGCAACAACTTCGATCTCGGAGCCCCAAATAGTGCCATCGGCCTACCTGACGCATCGAACAAATTCTTGATCCAGTCGCCAACTTTATACAGGCCGGGGGCTCTGCTCCTGTCCAGCGTCTGTTGAATTTCGTCAACAAGCGTAAACTCGACGCCGCATTGCTTCATCAGCGTCAGGAGGCGGTGGGTTCGAGCTGGAGTAGTTCCATGGAACGGCGCTGGATCATGCAGAACTTGAAGTCCGGTCGACACCACGGCGGACGGAGTTGGATTTTCCGGTAGGCTGATGTAGAGCACAGGGACAATGTCCCGATCGTCGCGCGTAAGGGACGGATATTCTTCTCCAATGAGTTTGCACAGCGTCGACTTTCCAGTTCCAGTGTCTCCTAGAATGACTAGAGATTTTTGATGGCCGGTTTCTCGATAACAATCTAGAAGGTATTTGATACGTTTGTATGCATGATCGAATTCTGGAAACATGATTGTTTGAGATTCGAATTTTGCAATTAAATCGTAGTGCGAAGTTGATTTTTTACGATCGGCGGACATAAAACCTCCTTGTCATAGTGAGCTACGTGGGCGGCTCTCAAAACGTTTGGGTGCTTTCGGCATGACCGTTTCGCGTTGGACTTTGGGTTGCGAAGGCTGTACGCTCACGAGCTGATGTAGATTTCCGGTTGGTCGATCGCCGCTAACTCCCAGCGTTTTGGCGGCCTTGCGACGTGTCCGCACGCTGCGGGAGGACAATAGCTTATCGATGGACTCCATGAGTTCAATACGAGCTTGCATGAGGTTCTCAAGCACACAATCATTCTTCTGCTGTTCAAGCAGCGCGGCCCGAATCAGCTTGTGTTGTGAGAGTCTGAGGCCGTTGGCATACTCGTAGAGGTTCGCACGTACGAGTATGCGATCTGAGGAATCCGGGGCCCAGACCCAGATTGTTCCAATGTCATCCGGGTCGTATGTCACTCTGACCGGTATTCCAGGACCATACGTATCGATGATCGGTTGCAGATCGTCACTGGAGTAGTACAGATAGTGTAGATGGATGCCGCTTTTTCCTAAGCGCCGTTCAGTCTCTAAGCCAAGGTTGACGGCGATATCTTCTGCTCGCGGTGGAAGCTGCAGTTCTACGTTCAATTCACCTTCACACCATTTCTGCCATGGAGTCGTACCTATCATGCGATGCGGTGACTGCGCGTATATATCTAGGATCCATTTCTCGAGAGCATGAGTAAATTCGTCGACCGTGAATACCGCATGCTTCAGGGGATCGTAGTCTCCGCGCTGATAGAACTTGGCGAAACTAGTGCCAGGTAGCTTGTGCACGAACCCGTAGTTGAACGTCTTGAGGAAGCGTTCGATTGCACCTTTAAATCGAGGTTGCCGAGGCGGGCAGTACAGAATTCTTATTCCTAAATCGAAGCATGCCGCCTTGAGCGAGTCGCTGTGAAACTCCGAGCCGTTGTCGCATACAAGACAGTCTATTCTGCCGTAGGGTCGCCAGTGGTGTTTGACGGTAAGGCCGGGCATCACTGAAGCGCAAGGTTTTTTCGGCAGGATCGCGTTTTTCAGGGCGCGCATAACGGCCAGCGTCGACGCATCGTCATAACCAATTGAGTATCCCAATGGCATTCGACTAAACTTGTCCAGGAGCATCGTGACCGTGGGCCGACCGCAGGGTAGTCCCGTTCTGTCGTCGACAAGGAAGACATCGACCGGTGTGTGGTCGATCTCAACGCGCTCAAGAATGTGGGTAACGGGTACCCCGGTCTTCGTGATCTTGAAGCGCCTGTCGGCGCTCGCTTTCCCCTCCTTGAGAATAGCGACGTCGTATTCATCGACTCTGTCGAACAATCGATACAACGTGGACTTGCTTGGGCACCGTAGGTAGTCACATAGAGGTCGGGAGAAGTTTTCGAGTTCGAGTTTTTTTTCTAACCGTGTCTCCACGTCACCGATCGACCACGCGGGTTCCTTGTCGGCGGCTTCAACGAGGCTTTCCATGAACAGGTCGACGACACGTGCGTCGGTGCGCGGACGTCGCGGTCCACGTAAGTCAGTGCGTGGAACGAGCGACCTTGTATCTTTTGAGCGACGATAAGAACGGTACCAGCGATACACAGACGACGGGCTTGGCGGTGCGGGATCACCGTCGCCGTTGGCGCTTCTGTATGACTTAGCGAACTCTTTTATCAACGGAGCAAGTGTCTTCGGAGTCAGAGCTGGCCGGCCATACTCCAGGAATTGATCAACATAGTGTTTCCGACGTAGTGCGTCTTCCTGCAACTTGGGGCTGAGCTGGGAAAAAGGCCGCCCGTATCGAAGGAGTGCGTCCTGCTCGTTGGTCACAGCTTGGCCATGGTTGACCCCGTCAGCGACAACGATTCGATTCGCCACGTAAGCATCGAGCAACTCTTGCTTTGATGTTTGGAGCAGCTCACCAGTGACCTCGGCGTCTAGAAAGACTTTGCCGTCGTCGAGAATCCGTGCGATACGAACCGGGGCGCCGTCGAGCCTAAAAGCGGCGTTCAGCTTCAATGAAAAACCACGCATTTTGATTCTCCGTATGAATAAAAATGTCCGTAGTACTATTGATTTCACTATCGAGAGAACATGTTAGGTATCCAAGCATCAGAAGGCCGGATACGGCGCTGCGACCAATGACGCTTACCGCATCGTCGAAAGATCGAACGTCGTTGACATGGAGGAGACGGAGGGCGCGACGAATCTCGTCACAGCTCATAGGAGTTAGTGGAGCGCTGCGCCAGAGCCGACGAAGGTTGCTGAGACGAGGTTTCTGCCGGATCGACTTATCCGTAAGGATCGTGAATGCCCGGCCGGTGCGATCGAGATGCGCTTCGATGAGATCAAATTTCCTGCGCGTCGGTGGCGCGTTCAGTCGGCTTGCCGGCTTGATTTCAACAAGGATGCGTTGGCCAGAAGCGGTTTCGATCTCGTAATCGGGCGTATATTTTCGGGTCAGATCGCCGTCGGGATAATAGACTTGCTCGGGCTGCTCCCTGTAAGACCTGACCAATGGAGACATCTCGAACAATAAAACGGCATCGCCTTCAAGTGTCTCCTCGTGTGCAACCTGGCGGCCGTTCTTGAACGAAGGGAAAAGCCCTCGGACGAACGGGCCTGATCTTGTCGCTATGTCTCGAACCGGTCCATCCGTGGGGGCAACCGGTTGCTTCGGTCGGACTGAACGGGAGCGGTGTACCTCTCGAAGCTTGCTACGCGATATTTCGAGATGGAATAACTTGCCGAGCCTCTTGCTGGCATCTGGCCTACGAGGTGTCGTCGTCTTTCTCATGATTCAGGGCAAAAGAAAGGCTGTCCGCTCGGACAGCGGATTCAAAAAAAAGCACCAATTTGAGGGCGTAGTTACATCCTGCCGTGGGCGTTATCCACAGCAAACCGGTGCGATGAGCCCGAAGGACGGCTTGACGACGAGGGGGGAGGAGAAGACACTCACGAGCGTGACCACGGAGCAGCGTTCAGCTCTCCACCAAGCGGGGCAGACCTTCGGGTTTGTTCCGCTTTTTACATTTCTGTGCCCTCCTTGTCTTTTCTCATGACGCGGCCGAGCACTGGTCGATCACCGAGCTTGACGGGGCCTCTGCGCCACGTCTCAATCAACTGCCTCATGACACGGATCTGGGCATCGCTCAGTAGATCCAGCTCTCTCCAAAGCTCGCCGCACAGGCGATATGCATCCGATGAAGCTGTTTGGGGAATGGTGTAGTGACGTCGAGATGCTTCCAGCTCGCTCAGTAGGCCGGCGAGCTCATCGGCAGAGAGCCGAAGATATCTTGCGAGTCGGTCAACGAAGTCGCGGGAAGGCGGCCCCTTTATCCCAAGTTCCAAGGCAGATACGTAGCTCTGTTCGAAGCCCATCGCTTCGGCCAGGTCCTTTTGGCGCACTCCGTAACGGAGTCGCAGCGCCCGAAGTCGTTCGGAAAAGGGACTCAATGCTTTCCTCGGGTGAGGTCGTTGGAATCACCCGGAAATGATAGTTGAGCAGTAAAAAAAGTGAAGGAAATGTGATTTCTTGGTGGAATTATCGTATTCACACACATATACGATAAATTTTTGACAGATATTGGATAGCCGAATCCCAAGTCCAGGCTTGCGGCGCAGCGGTGGATCGTTCCTATTTAACTAACGTTGAGCAGGACGAGAGTGTGCGCATTTGCGGGAGCAGTTTAGAGGGATTGCACTAAATTTTGGGCGTGATAGGGTCGAGCGCCAGATTTGCAGAGGATTCAACAATCTGGTCGAGGGTTGTGGCGCGGACGAGAGCGTTCACTTTTGTATTCGTCGATCGGCCCAGGTGCGCGATGTCGGCTGTCGACAACTGGTAGTGTGTGCGGTCGATGAAAGACCGGATATAACGTAGTAGTAAGCCATTGCTGAACTCGTGTCGTGTAGTTTTTATAATGCATCTTGCACTTTGATGCGAAATATCGTCGTCAGAAAGGCGTCTAATTGCAAAAAATATTGCGCTAGTTTTCCGATTGTAGTTCGACAATTTTCTCGCCTACCAGTTCGACCCTCACCGCGGAGCAACACGTTAAGAGAGGTAGAGAAAGGCGAATCGCAGTCCGGCGCTGATATGCGAGTGTGTCCGATCTAGAAAAAAACGCGGAGCGGGCATTGCCTTTCTACTGCGTCATTTTGCCGAATTGATGAGCAAGCACCGTGCGATCGTGCCCGAAGAGCAGTCCTCGATCGCGCGTCGCATCACATGCTTGGCGAAAGCCATCGCAGGACCGTCAAATCCGTATGCGGCGCATTTCAGTGCCTTTGCCGTATCTTCGTTAAGGATTTGGAACCCTGTCCCCGGGGCCGTTCCAGCCGATCTTCGTCAGCATCGTTGCGTCGGAGCTACACTTCGTCGAATCAGGTCGCGTATCTCGCTGTAAACATGGAGTTTTCCCCAGAAACCGCAGCATTGTGCGACAATGATGTCTGCAGTTTTCCGACAGAAGTTTTCTATACTTGGTGCAGTTATGGCACGAAAGACGATAGTTGTGACCAACTGCACCAACAGAAAGCGTGCAGGTGGCGCCAGCGTGGTTTTCTCAACGGTCGAAGTGAGTGGTCCGCTCACGTCCGTTGCCGCATGTTGGGCAAGAGCCGTTCGCAAAACTCGTCCGTCGGGGCTGGCTCAGGATGTCTATATGGGTCGGGGCTTTGCCGAGGCGCGGCGTGTAGCGGTGGCATTGGACAGTACGCTGCATATCATTTCGGCTGGACTCGGTGTCGTGAGCGCTGCTGAACCGATCCCGTTGTACGACCTGACCGTCTCCAGCGGCGCCAACTCATTGGCACCTCTGCTCGCTCAACTCGGGAACGAACCGAGTGACTGGTGGGCAGCATTAACCGCTGAACTGGGAGCGCAACGTTCCGTTCATGCAATGCTGGATAGGCATCCAGGAGCTATGGTGCTTTTTGCATTGCCGGGAAGCTACGTCGCCCTGATTGCTCAAGATCTGGCTTCGCTAACGAAATCCCAAATCAATCGGATTCGCATCATTACATCGAGTCACGGTCAGGTGTACGTACCTGACAACGCTCGCCACATTGTTCTGCCTTATGACGATCGATTGGAAGGGTCTTCATATGCGGGCACCCGGGCTGATTTCCCACAACGGGCGCTACGTCATTTCGTTGAAGTATTGAACGGGCACCAACTCTCAGTTGAAGAAGCAAGATCGGCTGTAGCGGGTGCGATGTGTACATTAAAGAGGCCAATTGCTCCGGTGCGCGACAAGAAAACCGATGCCGAAATTCTTGAGCTTCTGCGTACGAACTGGGGCCGGTTTGGCGGAGCATCTACCCACTTGCTGCGTTACCTTCGTGATGAAGCAATGGTTGCATGTGAGCAAGGGCGATTCCGTGCCCTTTGGAGCGATCTTCGGCAAGAGTTCGCACTAAAGGGGTAAATCAGATATGGCAATGAAAGAGATTGTGGTGCGCGCACTACGCACGACCCAGGGTGAAGGGCTGGATGTATATGCCTTCTTCATTCAGGGTTCCGATATCGTGAAAGTTGCCGATATATCCAGGGTAGAGCGTAACGAATCGGATGCGCTCAAGGGATTCCAGCGCCCGGAGATCCGAACGCACGTTAAGGGAATTGTCGATTATTTGAACCAAGGCAATGTATTGTTTCCTAACGCGATCATTCTGGCCATGTCGCCCGCAGTTCATTTCTCAGCGGCTCGCGGAACGAAGCCGACTGGGGATCAGGGTATCGCGCAGGCAGGCACACTGACAATTCCCATCTATGCAGAAGGACAGCGGGTCGCCTGGATCGTCGACGGCCAACAACGCTCGTTGGCTTTGGGGCAAATAGGTGTCAAGAGTATTCCGGTACCAGTAGTCGCCTTTGTGTCCGATAGCCTGGAGATTCAGCGCGAGCAGTTTATTCTCGTGAATAAGGCTCGACCACTTCCGACGAGATTAATTAATGAGCTTCTGCCGGAGACGCGCAGTATCTTACTGCCTCGCGAATTAAGTGCGCGCAAGGTCCCATCAGAGATATGCAATTTGCTTAATCGCGATCCCGAGTCGCCCTTTCACAAGTTAATAAAGCGCATCTCCGAGAAGGACAGTAGCACCAGCGTTATTACTGATACTGCGGTGATCGCGATGATACGCAACAGCATGAACAATCCGTTAGGCGCGCTTGCACCCTACAAATCTTCTGGTCGCGAAGGCGTTGATGTCGAAGGGATGTATCAGGTGTTGCGAACTTACTGGTCGGCTGTTCGGGACGTATTCCCAGAAGCATGGGGTACAGACCCGAAACGTAGTCGCTTAATGCATTCGGCGGGCATCGAAGCAATGGGCGTGTTGATGGACAGGATTTACGCCCGCCTCTCTGGACACGGCGAAGACTACAAAACGGTTCGCAAAGAATTGGAAAAAGTTGCACCTGCCTGTCGTTGGACTAAGGGTACATGGGAAACATTGGGCGTAGCTTGGAATGAGATCCAAAGCACACCACGCGATATCAGGAAACTTCAGGACGCTTTGGTTCGAGCCTATACCAGCACGATGAAACAATGAAATTTCTCTATTCCGACACTCAGGATTATGTCGATCCCGAATACGATTTTATTAATGATCGTAATGCTCCGGGCCGCCGTCGCTACTGGGACGATGCATATGCGCATGAACTTATGAATCCGGCGCCGTACGACGGATTACTCGTATCGATGAGCGCGGTTCGACAAGCGGTGGGAATTGCTAATTCCAAGGTGCGATATTCGACTGCTGAAGAGCAGCGACTATTGCGTGATGGTGTCCGCAAATTTTTACGGTATGGTGGCCCGAAGTTTAAAAATGCAATGATCATGGGTGACTGCGGGGCTTTTGCATACGCGGACAGTAAAACTCCCGCATATCCCCCGCAAGAAGTGGTGGAGTTCTATCTAGACGCAGGTTTTACCCACGGGGTGTCACCTGACCATATCATTTTTGATTGCTTAACTGAAAACCCTCCTGCAAGCGAAGTGGGGTCGGGTATTCTCGAGCGATTCGATATCACCCTCGCAAATGCCCAAGAATTTCTACGACTCACTAAGGCTGAGGGTCACCCATTCGAACCTCTCGGCGCCGTTCAAGGGTGGTCGCCTCGGAGTATGGCCGACGCCGCAGTTCAGCTAGAAAAAATGGGGTATCGCTATTTGGCGATCGGAGGTTTGGTTCCGCTGAAGGTTGATGTTATCAAGCAAGTTCTCAGTGCACTGCGGAGTGCCATAAAGCCAGAAACGAAGATTCATCTTCTCGGTTTCGCGAAGGCTGACAGTATTCATCAGTTCACAAACTTCGGTATTACAAGTTTTGATTCTACCTCGCCGCTTATTCGTGCGTTTAAAGATGCAAAGGCGAACTATTACATGGCATCCCCTGGTGGCGGTTTGGACTATTATGCTGCCATACGTATTCCGCAGGCAATGGAAAATCCCCGCCTAATGCAAGGGATCAAGCGAGGTATTTTTGATGCGGAAGACTTGCAGCGCCGTGAAGAGAAGGCATTGGCCGCGCTGAGAAAATTCGATGGCGGAAATGGAAAGAAAAAAGATGCCCTTGAGGCAGTAATGGATTATCAGCGATTCCTAACTCTAGGTGACGGGCGTTCAATTGAGTACCACGAAAAGGAACTCAAAAAGATGCGATCACTCGTAGAGCGCACATTGGAAGATGCTCCGTGGAAGCGTTGTCGCTGTCCAATCTGTAGCCAGGCTGGTGTCGAAGTGATCATCTTTCGATCCAGCAATAGAAATAAGCGCCGTGGGTTTCACAACTTGGGCGTGTATCACAAACATGTACAACATATTTTGGAGAATCATAAGTGAGCGTCTATCGATTTAAGGCTATTCGGGCGTCACAGGCTCCTGAGCATGATGTGTTCACATTTGCGGCGACTCCGGAACAGATCTGGAATTTCGCGGAAATTGAGCGAGTTGGTCGTGAGGAAAATGGGCAATTGCGTGGCTTTCAGCGTCATCAGATCGCGTCTCACATAAAGGAAATCCGAGACTACCTGCGGCGAGACGATGCCCTTCTTCCGAATGCATTGATCGTCGCTTTCATCGGTGGCGTCAAAATTAAAGATAAGGGTGACGGGGTCGTCGATATCGAAATTAAAGTTGGGAACGAAAAACCCGGTTTTGTTGTGGACGGTCAACAGCGACTTAGTGCTCTGTCGGGCCTCGCAAAATCTGGTTTTCAAGTATTTGTGTCCGCGCTTATCTGCAAGGATTACAACGAACTGCGTCAGCAGTTTGTATTAATCAATAATACGCGCCCACTTCCGAAGACATTAATTTACGAACTGCTTCCGACGGTCGAGGGGCTTCCTGAGCGTTTTACTACCCGAAAATTCTCGGCGCGTATTGTTGATCGTTTGAATTACACGCGGCGATCTTCGCTTTATGGTGAGATCCGACAGCACACCAATCCAAAAGGTGTTCTTAGTGATACCGCGATGCAAAAGCTGGTCATGAATTCTGTATCGGATGGTGCAATTCGTGAGTTTATTAAGCATGATGATTACGAAGATCGGGCTTACGATATAATTAATTCATTTTTTGGGGCGGTGAAATCGGTCTTTGGGAGTGAGTGGGTTGGGATGACTCCAAAAACATCGCGCTTGCGTCATGGAGCGGGGATTGTGGCAATGGGATTTGTCATGGAATTTCTTTACTCAAGTGAAGGTGTAACTACTCAGGCGGAATTTGAAAGTCACCTTAAACTGTTGAAGGAATATACGGCATGGACTAGCGGTCAGTGGCGGCTTGCTCCATATGACGAGCGCCCGTGGAATGGAATTCAAAATACGCCGAGCGATATTGATCTGCTCACTAACTACTTGGTTCGATCTATGAAGCGCGCTGTCCGTAAGCCACGTCAAGTTGCCAACTCTTGAGTTGCACGAGGTACATCATGAAATCTCACGCATTGGTTTTGTTCTCTGGCGGTCAGGATTCGACAACTTGCTTGGCGTGGGCGCTAGATCGCTACGAGCACGTCGAGACTATTGGTTTTGATTACGGGCAGCGCCACGTCGTGGAACTTGAGTGCAGAAAGAAGGTGCTGTCCAGCCTACGTGAGCGATTTCCACGTTGGGGTGGCAAACTCCACGACGACCACATGCTAGATCTTTCGATTCTTGGCCAGATCAGTGACACGGCACTCACACAGGGTAAGGCCATTGAGATGGAAGAGAATGGACTGCCCAACACGTTTGTGCCGGGACGAAATCTATTGTTCTTCACGCTTGCAGCTGCTGTGGCATATCGTCGTGGTCTTGAGGTATTAGTTGGAGGAATGTGCGAGACGGATTTCTCCGGCTATCCAGACTGCCGGGACAATACTCTCAAAGCGCTGCAGGTCGCCATTGCCCTTGGCATGGATCAGCCGGTCATTATCGAAACGCCGTTGATGTGGATCGGTAAGCATGACACTTGGCAAATGGCTGCAGATCTAGGCGGGTCCTCGCTGGTTGACCTTATTCGGGACGAAACCCACACATGTTACCTAGGCGACCGGACACAAAATCATGATTGGGGTTACGGATGCGGTCAATGCCCAGCGTGTGACCTTCGGGCAAAGGGATATCGCGCTTTCGTAACGAGCAATGGATAACGGCACTCCAAGTCACCGTGGGGCTTTGCGGTCGATTGCGGGTCGCCCATGCGACGATGCAATGGGCGGAGCTCAAAGGTATGCGATCCGTTAACGACGTCCTTGTCTAGAAATCGCTTCACTCTGATGCTACGTGTCCACGTGGACAGCTGGTATCAGAGTGTATGAGTGAAAAACGAGACCTGCGTAGC
>NZ_SCNZ01000085.1:0-18999 GCF_005502655.1 Burkholderia sp. 4NA327C6
GAATGGGGGGGGCGATCTATCGTGGATAACTTCGCCAGTTCACAGGGTTGTGCACCGGCCCTTTCCAGTCGATCGCCGGCCACAAAATTCCGTAGATCAACATTTTACGGAAAGCCCCATAGCTTCTGAGCAACGACTCAAAGGGGGGGCGATCTAACGGGAAGTCATCGAGTCGGCCCACCCTTGTAAGGGATGGGCGGCGGAGACGGCAGCAGCAGCAGCCCTGGCCCATTGGTGCCGTCCTTCTTCTCAAGGCGCCTCACACGGGCCTGTGGATACACGGCCAGAACTTTTTTGAGCGCCGGCAAAAACTCCTTCTTGAAATCCTTGTCCGGGTCTTTGCCGGTGTACTCCTGTGCGAACTGCTCGCGCAGCACCGTCCAGCGCAAGGGAACGCCCCTGCCCTCGATGCGATGCAGGCGATGGGCCAGCCAGGCGTAGACGTCCAAGGCCAGCGAGGAGCCTTTCAGGGCCAAAAGAGCACGGTTGTCGAGCGGTACTGCACTATCCATCAGCGACGAGAAATATTCCTCTGATAGCACCATGACGCCCGGCCATAGCGCACGCTGCTGCGTCTCCTTGTTCGATAACCAAGCGTCGAATTGCTTGACCGGCTGCCCATTGTAGGTTCGCCCCTTGAGCCCGAGTTGCAGTCGGCACGCAGCTAGGGCATGCATCTGCCGCCGTAGCGTCGTGTAGCGTCCGCCTTGGTCGTCCATGTCCATCAGTCGCAAGAACTCGGCTGCACTGTCACCGATGGGGATTTCCTGCACCTTGTTCCGCACGGCGAAGGTGGACACCCAGGCCAGTGCAAGCCGTGGCATAACGCCGTAAGGGATTGGCTGCAATACAGGTCCCCTCCCCTCGTCCAGGTAACCGGCCTGCACGTTCATCCATGCCGCGCCGGACTGACGCATAAATTCGCGGCCGTCGACCTTAGCGCGCGGCAAGCCGACCTGGCACAAGACGGCATGAGTAAAGGCCATGTCTTCGCCGCTCGGCGGGGTCGTCGCGATTTCTGCGCCAACCTCAATCAACTTCCCTTCCTGCTGCGTGAGCGTGGCTCTGGCGGCTGATTTCTTGCCGAGGGCCTTTGCGGCCGATTTCTTGGCTACGTGCTTCACCGGCCCTTCGGGATCGAGGCGAGCCATGAAACCATCGTCAAGGACGTCGCCGATCCGGATCAGACCGCCTTTTCTCTCTGCCATACATGCCCCTTTAGCAGCTAAATAAGCCCCTATGGATATTAAAAGGATATTATTTTAATATCCTTTAGCTCTGAAAAATATCACCCTCTAGGGCACGGAAAATTGCCATGTTGATGACCGCCGCACGGGCCTGGCCGGTCCGCTTGGCCACGTCGTCCACCTTCCGCAACAGCTCGGGGGCAATGGTCAAGGTGATCTGCCGCTTATGACCTTTCGGGATGCCCTTCTCATAGACCGTCGGCGTAGCCGCAGCCGAACCGGCGTCAGGAGCCCCTTGGATGAAAGCATCTGCGGCTGCATTCGTTGATTTTGGCTTACGTTGGATAGACATTTCTATCACTCCTTTTAGGCGATTACTTGGATATTAAAAACAGATGAAACTAGATTTTTAATTTCCGTGATCGCCTTCGGATCACGCGGCGTCAGCTCGGACACCGCTAGACCGGCTCCGCCGGCGTTGCTGAACGCCTTGCGCCGCCGAATCGGAGTCGCCAGGTACTCGAACTGGGGAACATCGGCCACGGCGGCCGCCGCATCAGCGTTATCGGCCGAATGTTCGCCGGGGTCAGCCTGATTCATCACGGCATAGCAACGCAGACCGTCGCGCACGCTCCGCGCCTCATCGACCAGTGCTGCCATGTCATCGAGTGCCCACACGTCATAGGAACGCGGAGCGAATGGCACCAGTAGCACATCCGACAGGATCAGCGCCGCCCGTAACGCCGTCGAGTCTCGGCCGCCGGCATCGATGATGATGTCTTGCCACTTGTCGCGCTGCTGCTGCACCTGGCCGCGCAACGCCGGACCGTCAGCGTACTGCGCGCAGGCGATTCCTGGCCGTCGGCTGCTCTCTGCCCGCGCAGCAATGGCGGCGGCCGCCGTCCCTTGGCGGTCGCCGTCAATCAGCCAAACATCGCGGCCAGCTAGCGCACGAGCGATAGCGAGCTGAACCGCAAGTGTGGTCTTGCCGACGCCGCCCTTGGTGTTGCCTATCGTAACAATCACGTTAGCACCTTAAATGGATATTAAATTACCTTTGAAATCATCGCACCGACAACAAAGTGAAGTCAATAGGTCAGGCTGTCTTTAGGATATTTTTTTAATATTAAAACACATTGGAAGCAAGCGCCTTATACAGCGCCGTTTTCCCGACCTTCACGCGGGCAGCCGCTTCCCGAACGGTCAGCCCCTTAGCGTCAATCAGTGCGCGAGCGCGAGCTAGTTTCTCAGCCGTCACAACCGGCCGCCGGCCGGCAGTGCTGCCTCGAGCTTTCGCCACGGCGAGACCTGCGCGTGTGCGCTCACGGATCAGATCTCGCTCAAAGTCGGCCAGCGCGGCGAACAAGTGGAACACCAGTCGGCCATTCGGCGTGGTGGTGTCGATGTTCTCCGTCAGCGACCGGAACCCAACGCCGCGCTGTTCCAACTCAGCCACGGTCTGGACCAGGTGCGGCAAGGATCGGCCAAGCCGATCGAGCTTCCACACGGCCAAGGTGTCACCTTCGCGCAGGTAGGTGAGCGCGGCCGTCAGACCCGGCCTGTCAGCCTTCGCGCCGCTGGCCACGTCCTCAAACACCCTCGCCGCACCGGCGGCGTTCAGCGCCTCGCGCTGCATCGTGGCGTCTTGGTCAGCGGTCGATACACGGGCGTAGCCGATGATGTGGCCAGCGAGGTTTCGGGTGTGTTTTGACTTGGTCGTGCTCATCGTGAATCCGGGGGATGGTGGTAGTGGACAGACTGTCCGCTTTCTGTCCGCAATAGTGCCTTGTCCGTCTTCTCGTTTACAAGAGAAATTTGCGGACAGTTTCATGTGCGCCCGTCAGACCACCGTTTGGCGGACAGCGCGCTTGATCCCAATTGGGATCATTCAACGTACCCGCTTAGCTCACCAGTGATCCATCTCAGCTCATTCACCTGGCGACGTTATCGGTTGAGCTGATAGACGCGGCATGCCTCGGTGTAGCGGTGCGGGCAGGTTTCAGCGCGTGAGCAATCGTGATCGCGCTGCACGTCGGCGGCCGAGCTGCTGATGCCTGAAACGATGAAGGTCTGCCGATAGAGCGTCACGCGGATAGCTACTGCCGGACAGTGGAAGGGGTATTGCTGAGTCATCTGAGCCTCGCTCGTTGAAAGCTACAGCGTGCCGTCACGACTGGTCGACCGCTTATCACGACCGAAAAACAACAGATCGAGCGGCGTCGGAGTTTCCGTAGACGCATCCAGCATGAACCAGCAATCCGGCAACGCATCAACACAATTCCAAATAAAAACAAAGACTTCACGTCATTTTCATTTTGCAGATTCGAATTATACGGAATAAATCTTTAAAATCATCGACTTACAAACAAGTATCACTTGTTATTACCGATACGTAGAGCCTAAAATCAGACAGGCAACGAACCTGTTTCGTATTAGATCTGGAATACAAAAAATGCAGACTGATTTTGAAAACCTGTCGGCGTCCGCCCTGCTGTGGATGAAGCGGCGTTGGATGCTCGGATTTGCAGCGTGCCTGATGCCCGCAGCTCTCTTTCACCCTTTCAACTGGATCTGGCCGGCATGTGCAGTCGTGTGCCTAATCATCGCCCTACGCGCGCATGAGCGCCTTGCCGCGATTAGAGGCAAGGCGTGTAGATGGCGAGACGTGTTCGATTTGGAGGATCCCCTCACTGCATGGCTCAACAAGCGAACTTCCAACAGCCGGGAGGGCAAGTAATGGACGTGAAGCAAACCGCAAAATCCGCCGGGGTTGAGATCGCAAAGCGCCTCTTCCTTCCGTTCTATGCGTTTCGAAAGAACGTGCAATCGTTCAAGGTGGCAAAACAGCAGCACGACGAAAACATCGTCTACATCAAGGAGCTGTATGCGCGCGCGAAACAAAAGGCTCGCGTCGAACAGCAAGGCGCGGGCGGTGCTGCGAGCGAGCAGGGGTTCGAGGAGATGATGCGCAATCGATCGGCCGGCGCGCCAAGCATTGCAGATCTGCAGCGACGGTTTCGTTTCCAGAAACGTCTCGCCATTGGGACCGGCACGGCTTTCCTCCTGATGGCCGTCTACGCCCTTTCACGCGGCAATGTGTTCGGCATTTTCACGCTTGTGGCCGGTCTGCCAGTGATGTTCATGGCCAGCCTGACCGCGCAATTCCGCCTGTGGCAACTGCAAAACCAGCGGCTATCGCGAGCTGAGCATGGCGGCCTGAATGACTTCATGCGAGAGCCCGGTTGGTTTGTCAGCGTCATCAATCCGGAGTTTTGGAAACGGCAGAAAGGGGGACGGGCATGAAGCGCAGAGCAGCACTTTTCCTTGCGGCGATCTTGAACAGTTTGGTCGCGTTGCCCGCATTCGCCGACGGCACGACTCTCGGTGAAATAACCCAAGCGGCGAGCCGCTCGGGCGATCTCAGCCGGCAAGCCCTGGTCGGCGTCTTCGGTAACGTAGTGAATAACCCGCTCGCAACAGGCGGGGCCGGAGGCGGCGATACGATTCTCGCAAGCCTGTTCCAGGTAACGAACGGCGGACTGCTCGTCGTCGGAGCCTTCTTCGCCTGCTACACGTGGTTCAAAAGGCTCTCTCAAGCGGCGCATAGCGGGGCTGTCTACGGAGAAAACAAAGGTACCATGTGGGGGCCGATCCGCCTCGTGTGGGGATTGGCATCGCTAGTGCCGACGGCAAACGGCTGGGCACTCTCGCAACTGCTGATGTTGTGGGCTGCTTCGATTATGGGTGTCGGTATCGCCAACATGGGGACCGACGCAGCAATTCA
Source organism: Burkholderia sp. 4NA327C6 (assembly GCF_005502655.1). Classification (NCBI taxonomy): domain Bacteria; kingdom Pseudomonadati; phylum Pseudomonadota; class Betaproteobacteria; order Burkholderiales; family Burkholderiaceae; genus Burkholderia; species Burkholderia sp. 4NA327C6. The sequence goes on from NZ_SCNZ01000085.1 coordinate 4,972, forward strand.
GGCCTTCTCGGACGGGAAGGGCATGGTGCTGCAACCGGCAATGCCCAGCACGATACAGCTCGCGCGAGACCTGTATCAGGCGAACCTGTGTATGCACGCTTACAACGCGAGCCTCACCATGGTCGGAGCGAACGGGGGTATTCCGCCGGACCAGAAGGAATACGTGCAGATCACATCAGGCACCCAAGGCCTCGTATTGCGCAACCCGATCGGCACGAAATACTGTGGCGGTGCCGACATCGATGCGTCGAAGCTCACCCCACAAGACCAATCTACCAACTGGTTCGGCGGCACCATTGATACGACGGCGCTGTTCCAAGCGCACCTGCAGGCCCTCAAAACCATGGAAAACACGCTGTCGCCGGCGGCGGTCGCATTCGTGCAGGCCGTTATCGATCAGCAAACGAATGCCAGTGCCGTTATCCCAGATGCAGAGGTAGCAATCCAGTCGGCCGCGCAACAGTACGAGGCCACGATACAGAGTCAGGCAGCGACAACCACCGGCAACATCAGCAGCCTGGCCAGCCAGCTCAGCAGTTCGATCAAGGAGGCTGGATGGTGGTCGCTTGGCGCGTGGTATCAAACGTTTGCTCAGGCCAACAGCAAGCTCTCCGGCGCAGTATCGGCCGTCGCACATGTGTACAAAGAGCAGGTGGGTGGGAACGATGGCGTTTCCCAGCTGCGCTCCCGAGTCGACAGCGCATTTCAGCTTCAAGAAGCTGGCTCGACGACGACACAGCCGTTGGGCAACGCAGGAAATGCCAGTGAAAAGGATGGCGGCAAAGCCCTCAGCCAGATCTTCTCGGGCTTTGGGCAGAAGATCGTTGCTGCGATGACCAGCAGCGGAGACGCAGAACGCGGCACCGTGAACCCGCTCATCAAGATGAAAAATCTCGGTGACTACACCTTGGGAGGCGTCGAAGGCGCATTCGGTGTATGGGTCGGCCTGAACGCTGTGGTTGCCGGCGCAGATGCCAGCATCTGGGGGAAAGTTGCGAACATTGCATCCGGACTCGGTGCCGCCGCCGGGGCAGCACTGCACGCGACGGAGCCGATGTTATTCACGCTGCTCATTCCGCTCCTGTTCATTGGTGCCGGCTTGTCTCTGTACCTGCCCATGATCCCGTTCATCACCTGGTTTGGGGCAATCATTAATTGGCTCGTGATCGTGGGCGAAGCCATCGTGGCCGCTCCTCTTTGGGCGATGACGCACTTGGGCGGTGAGGGCGATGGCATGGGTCAACGCACGACGCACGGGTATATCTTCCTGTTGAACGTGACGGTGCGCCCGATCCTGATGGTGGTTGGCTTCTTCTTCGGCGGAGCCGTCCTGATTGAAGGCGGAACGGTTCTCACAAAATTTTTTGGAATCGCAGTCGCGAACGCCCAATTCGATTCGATGACGGGCATCGTCAGCGTCATCGGGTACCTCGCGATTTACTTCATGCTCGGCGCGAATCTGATTCACACGAGCTTTAGCCTGATCTTCGTTGTGCCCGACCAAGTGATCAACTGGGTGGGCGGTTCGGCGGCTGCAACGCTCGGCCGCGAAACGACTGGCGAAGTGCGAGGCGCGCTCGCGGTGTTTTCCAGCAAGCTTGAGCGAATCATGCCGGGCACCCCCAAGCGTACCCCCGATAAGGGCGGGAGCCGTCCAAGTCAAACCGATGGAATGCGTTCGTGAGGAAATAAGTTATGCTTAATTTATCAATCGTGTTGGTTCCGGCCGTACTGGCCCTCGCGTCGATCGCCGGCCTCGTCTTCAGTGGATTTGGACTGTTCGTGGGTGTGGGCGTGCGCGACGGAATGCCATGGATCGTAACGTCCGTTGTCGGACTGGTCGTCGCCATTGTCTGGATCCGGATGTTCGCAAGCCATCTGACCGCGAAGTTGCAGCGACAGGTACAACGCGTCGCTCCTCCCGGTTTTCATCCAGCCGTCGAGGCCAGCGCCCCGACCGAAGGTCAGTACGTCGGAATCTCTACGGAGATAGGGAGCGTCGTAGTCGTTGACAAGAAGAAGCGCATCGCCAAGCAGATGCCGATCGACAAGGTGTCGCGGTGGGAGTTCGAAGATGCCGAACGGGGCAGCACGTACCTCGTGCTGTGGTTCAATGATCATGCGTTACCATCGACACGGGTACTTGTACCACGTCGAAGTGTCGATGACACGGCATCGCGGTTGCGAATGGCGTTGGGGTTCTAGCAAAACAAGACCGGGCCTGATGGCCCGGTTTTGCTATGCAAGGGTTATACGGATCTCTTGCAGCGCGAGGATCTCGTGCTCGGCCATACCTCGCCGGAGCTGCTCGAGCGCGGCCGCCGATCGCAGCGCCTGGTGCTCGATCTGCTGCTGCTCGAGCAACCTGCCCAGCAGAATCACCTCGCCTGCGCCTTCTAGGGCCCGGAGCTGCGTCGGGCTCTCGAAGGCCCAGCGATCGAGGATCTGCCAGCCGCGGCGATGAAACGATGGCGATCGACAAACACTCGCCAGCGTGGCCGGCGTCAGCACGGCGGCCGCGATCAACAGCGGCCGGGTGGGTTCAGCGTGCATGGGGCTCTCCAATCGATCGCAGATAGGTGATCATCCGCGTGTTGTTGCCGATCGACGTCGATGGAAAGCCACTGTTCTTCCGCAGCTCGTCGACATGTTCGTGCGAAAACCCCATATCGATCAAGGCTGCGTTATCGCCCTTCGCCAGCGCTTTATTGGCCGCACGCATGAGTGCGTTCGCCCATTGAAGGCGTGCGATTTCGAGCCGGATTGCATCCGGGCTGATAGCATATTCAGTTGCCATGTCATCACCTCTAGTCCAGGTGGTGTTGTGGAAGTCCCGCCCGTGTGTTCCCGCACACGGGTGGGGCGCCTAATGTGGATCAGGTAGACGGCGAAGCCGCTGGTCCGGCTGCTGCTCGCCGAGCTCGGCGAGAATATCGGGCTGCAGCTCAAGCTGGCCAGCGTAGACCAGCGGCGTGCCGCAGCGGGTGTAATCGTCACGCATTGCCTTTTCCGATCCGGGCGAGCAGTTCGGCTCGCTTCTTGGCATAGCTTTCCTGCGCTTCATCGTCAGATACCCATTTCGTGTTCGGATCGTCCGCCTCCTCCAGCCCCTCACGAACCTGTTCCCGGAACCATTGGTCATGCGCTGCCGCATCGGCGAGCAACCGCAGCGTGGGCTCGTGTCGAACCGTGACCTGCTCCAAGATCAGACAGTAAGCCTGCAGGGGCGACAGTCCTTGCTCGGCAAGAATGGCGGCCGCGTCGTCGTGGAGTCCATCAATCCGGGCTTTGATTTCGTCATCGGTCACGATCAGTACCCCGCTTCCTTCTGATGCCTGAAAGCCAACACGTAGATGGCATCATCTGCTGCTTCGTGGCGATACAAGGCTACATAGCCGGAATCGCCGAATTCGATGACCAGCTCGCGCCACTCAGGCTGCGCCGGAAAAGGACGACCGATGGCGGGCGTCGTTTCCAGCAGCAGGAATTGCCGCTCGATGGCCTTCGCGGCCCGCCTAGCTGCTTCCGGGCTCTTGGTGGCCAGAAAGCGTCGGCAGCGCTCCAATCCTTGGCCTGCGCCTTCCGTGATGATTACGTGTGGCACTCAGGCAATCCCGTTTCGTTGTCCGTGCCCCAAGTGTTCAACCACGCGCGCACTTCTTGCCCGGTCAAATGCCGGCCGGTTTCCTGATAGGCAGTCCAAGACGCCTGTGCCTCTTGCTTGAAGCTTTCGCGGGCTTCTTCCCGCTCCACGTACTGCTTGATCGCCTCACGCATGATCCAGTGTGGCGACCGATCGCGCAGGCTGGCCAGGTGCTGCACGCGCCCCTTCAGCTCGTCGTCGATTTTGAGTGACGTTGCCATACGTCAGCCCTCCATTATCAATGAGTGATACCTAGCGATACTATAGCCCTGCTCCCCCTCGCTGTCCACGAGAGCCATCACGACGGCCGGCGAGGCGACCGCTTCGGCGTACCGTCCACTGGACGCCCGATCTGGCCGACGACTTGACCGCGCTGGGCGGCCAGACGGGCGGATTCCTCGCGTATGACGGTCTGCAGTTCCGGGTTGGTAATTGTGAAGCCGTAGCGGGCCGCCAGACGAGCGCAGCGGGCCTTGTAAGCCTCACTGCCGGTCACCTGGAAAGCACCCCACTTCTCCGCACTGAGCTGCAGGGCGGCCAGAATGGCAGCCTCGTCGGTCACGTCATGCACGTCGATGCGGTCGCCCCGATCGACGAACGCCGGCGAAATCTGGCCGGCCAGGTGGTAGGCCACGCGATCGCCTTGAATCTCGGCCATGAAGTCGCGCAGATCCTTCTGGCGTCGAGTCTCGACCGGATCGACTCGTATATCGCCGACAATCCGAGCCGGGATCTCGTCCGGCCCGTGGTCGCGGTAGCGCCACTGGTCGGCCGCTTCGGGCGAAAGCTCGCTCCTAAGCCAGTCCTCGTAGCTCGGAAACGGCCGGAAACGCTCCTGGAAGCGTCTGCGCTCGCCGCTCTGCCGCTCCTGCATTCGAAGCCGCATAGCGGCCTGATCGGCCGCTAGGACGCTGCGCAGGACGTTCAATCGGTCGCCCTTGCCACGCCACTTCCCGGCCGTAACGTCAGCCCGCTCGACATGCTGTCGTTCGGCCACCCCCTGCCGCTCGAGCTCGTGTTTCTCGCGTAAGCGGATCTGCGCGGTGTTCTTGGCCTGGTAGTGTGCGCGGCGGGCCGCAATGTACTCGGCCCAACGTGGTGCGGTGGCCTTAATCGGCTTGGCCGGGAAGGTGGGCAAGGCGTCCGCCGACGCAGCCGGCTGGAACTCACCTAGGCGCTTTTGCAGAGCAGCCAGCGTCGCGCCGCGATCGGCGCTCGATGCCTTCACGGGCACGTCGCCAATCCAGATGACCGCGCCACTGCCTTTGCGCTCGTAGCGAAAGCCCTGCGCCTGCAGGCCAGCGTGCAGCTCGACCCAGCTCGCGGCCGCGCGAATGATCGGCGCCGCGGCCTCGATCGCGATGCGCTCGGCGGACTGCTCGCCCGTCCGCACTTCCATGTCGCGGCGCTTCTGAGATGGTGTTTTGCGACCGTCGGACGTTCCCCGGATAGCCTCACCGTTCGCGTTGACCTGGTAGCGGGCGTTCTGCTCGCTGGACCACCCTTGGATGGCTTCGATTTTGGCGATCGCGCGGTGGCCTGCCTCCTTGTCGAACCCCTTGTTCGGTTTGATGACCTTGAGCGTATCGGGATGCACCCGGTTCACTGCGATGTGCAGGTGCATGTTGTCGGTGTCCTGGTGCAATGCATACAGCGCCTGGTGCTCGGCAAGACCAAACTCGGCGAGCAGGATCTCGACCGCCTGTTCCACCTGTGCCGGCGTCGGATATTCGCCTTCACGCCAGCTCAGAATATAGTGGTTGATTGGGTTCGTGCTGCGCGGGGCATCCATCGCCAGCGCGATCATCTCGCCCTGCTGGCCAGTGTGGTCGTCGCAAAGGAAACCGCGTGCGCCGGTGTACGCGACCTTTTCGTGCGGGTTGGTCTTGGCCGGATCGCGGATGTAGTCGGTCAGGTCGCGCACGTGCTTTGCCTTCGACTTCACGCGATCTGCCGGTACCTTCTTGAAGATCATGGTTGACTCAATTTCTTGATCTGCCCGGTGATCTCTACGAGCGCTTGCGCGGTCTCGCGGCTGTAGACGCCGTCCGTCTTGTTGTGGATGTGCTTTAGCAAGCCGCCAATGCGGCGTAGCTCGCGCACCATCACCATGTCGGCGTTGGCGACGATCGGTCGCCCGAAGTAACGGCGGCGCACCAGCTCGGAAACACTCAAGCCGGCAAGCTCGGCGTCGTCACGCAAACGCGTCTTCTCGTCCGGCGTCAGACGCACGGCGATTTTCTCGGTCAGCGCCTCAGCGCCTTTCACTGCGAACGGCATAGCCGGTCCTCCACTTGGCGCTGCGCGCCGGTCAACGGGTCCAGGGCAGCGCCCTGGCAGGATGAGCCGGCCTGTGAGAAGCAAAGCGCCGAACGGGCTGGCGTCCCTTGGCTGCACAGGAACGAAGTTCCATGTGTCAGACAAGGGCCATCCTGTTACACTCAACCGCAGTGCAAATGGTATAGCACGTCGCTGCTTTAAGCGATACCATTCAGGAAACTTGAAACGTAAGACGAATTCGTACTTCGCCGACACTTTTCGCGGCATCTACGAGGCCAACATCAATGACGAACGAAAAACGACTCACAGTCGGCCATGTCAAAGCGATGCTTGTCGATCTCGATGCCGAATTTCCGCCGCTCACGCGTGAGGAAATCGAAGCCAACAAGGTCAGCAAAAAACGCAGCGCTGCGGACAGAAAAAAGCGGGAGGATGTGGCACTTCTGCGTGCTGAGGTGGATACCTTGAAGGCGCGTGGAATGTCGATCCAACAGATAGCCGATGTGCTGCGCGGTGAACGCCTCGATGAAGCAACACCAACACTTCGCAGGCACCTTGCAGGAACACGCGAATGAACACGATGGATCGGGCTGGAAGCGTTCCGTTCGGAGCTTTGACGGACGATCAACTAAGCGATCTGCAACTCGCCGAGGATCTCATCGACACGATGTACAGCATCGTGTGGAGTCGTATCTGGAAAGGACGCGCGGAGCGCGAGCCGAATGCAGCATCCTTTAAAGAGCTACGGAGAGCTTTGAGACAGTGCGATGACGATCGTCGGTTGTTGCGATGGCATCGACAGGATCATGCCGCGATGAAGGCGATCATCGACCACTACACCGTCGCGGTACGCGATCAGTTGACGATGCACTGAAACCCCGGAGGGAAGGCTGTGGAAGAGGCAGAAGATACGCGGCGCGCCTGGAGCTACACCGCCGCAGTAGAAGCCGGATTGGAACTCCAGTCGTATGCTTGGGCCGATATTCCGGAAGGCACGTGGGCAGCTCGCCTCGACTTTAAAGTGTGGTCAAACAAGACGGCCGCCGGCCACCTTGTGTGTTACTTCACATCGCTCATTGATGGTCGCCGCTATCGACTCTCGGCATTCCGTCCGAACCAGCCCGCCGGGCGATGCTACACGCCGAAGGATGGAGGCATTGATTTTTCACGCCCAGGGTTAGACGGGCAGACGTTTCAGGTGAGGGGGTGAAGCAAGCTGAGCGCGAATTTCTATCATAAGCGCCAAAGTTATATAGATTTACCGAATTATTCGGGAAGATCACAGTCGGAGCCGTTTCTGGATGCCTGAACAGCCTGGGCGCTGCGACGACGGCCCACAGAACCGCTATCCGACGCCGTCATTTGCAAGTTGATGCGACTGAATGCCGCCCGGGAACTGCGCATCTCATTTATGAAAACGATGCGCCTTATGACCGCAAGGCTTATGATAGAAATTCGCGCTCAGCTTGTTACACCCCCGGAAAGAGAACGGGAGTCTCCTCCTATAGAACGCGTTCCAATAATAGCTGCACTAAAGATTCAATCACGCCGTCGGAAGCTTGCGCTGCGAGTCTAACCACGCAACTGGCGAGCATCCCAACCTCCGACGGAAAGCCCGCGAGAGAGCGGAAGAACTTTCGTAGCCAACCTCGCTGGCGATCAATTTCATCGATCGGCCCGCAAGCAGCATTTGTTGGGCCAAAGTTAGTCGCCAGTCGGTCACATAGTTCAAAGGAGTAAGCTGAACCACCTTACGGAAATGATCAGCGAACCGAGCGCGCGACATTCCAGCAGTGCTAGCCATCAGTTCTAAGGTCCACATCGACTCGGGATGGTCATGTACAGCTTCGAGCGCAAGGGCTATGCGCGGGTCGGCAAGGCCCGCTAGCAAACCGCCGTCAGCTCGGCCTTGCGATATCAAAAAGCGCAGTACCTGGATTATAACTAGCTCGAAGAGACGATTAAGCGCAGCCACCCGTCCATCCTGATAAGTGGCCGCCTCGGCAACCAGAAAATCCAGTAGCAGCTTCGCATGGGGCAATTCGGTGCACTGGAGGATGACGATGTCGGGGATTGCTCGGGTGATTGGGTTGTTAAACCCGTTTTGAATTCTCACCGAGGCACACGTCAACTCCACTTCCTCATCCTCATCGACCTCAAACCTATGTGCCAATGCGCGCGGACAGTACATTAAACACGGCCCCGACACGAGCAAGGTGTTCCCATCTGATAGCCGAACCCGCATCCGCCCGCGGCGCAGCAGGTGGATGTACCCCTGCTGCTCTTCCCCAAAGCGAGCAATGCCGCATAGCGCGCCGTTATAAAAAACTCCGGCCTGGAGGCTGAAACGTTCTATCAATGCGGAAAGTTGGTCAGGTTTCATGTGAGACGATTGGTATTGGTTCTGAGACTGTCTGAGCCCATGACGTTCGATGATAGGCGCAAACTTCTTTCTGTGCACTCCCGCACTGGACCCACTCAAAAGGAATTATCATGCCGCGAATTACTGCCCTGACCTTCGAGCAAGCCTCCCCGGAAGCAACTCAATTGCTGCAAAATGCAAAGGCCAAAATTGGCATGGTGCCGAATCTTTTCAGTACGCTTGCGCATGCTCCCGCCGCACTCGCAGGGTATCTCCAACTTGACGAGAACCTGAAGTCTGGCGCGTTAAGCGCGCCTCAGCGTGAAATCATTTCTCTGGCTATCGGGCAGTTCAACGAATGTGGGTACTGTCTTTCGGCTCATACTCTGATCGGCAAGGGCGCAGGCTTGTCTCCGGATGACATCGCAGCCGCGCGTCGCGGTAGTGGTAGCGCTGTCGCCGAGCTGGCGGTGCAAGTAGCTCAAACGCGCGGCAATGTGAGCGACGCAGATCTGACCGCTGCCCGCGCAGCTGGCCTGAGCGATGCGCAGATAGTCGAAGTTGTTGCCGGCGTTGCGCTCAACGTGCTAACTAACTACATCAATAACCTTGCAGAGACCGTCATTGACTTCCCCAAGGTCACGGTCTGACCTGCGATACGTCTACACGACGGAGTGGTAAAAGATATTCGGGTACCCGTTTCAGCCGATGGGACTGATATGACTTCGCCTGTCGATCGATCGGCTTTCAGTCATGGTGTATCTGGATTTCCTGAGGGCGACGTAGCAGTATGACTCGACGGTGAGTCGCATTGATATCCGCAGGTTGGTTACCGCATTACCGTGGTCCGCCTCATGAGCTTGCCGCTACTCAAAGTCGCAAGTCGCATGAGGCGTGTTGCATAGTCCAATCGCGGGTAACTGGGGTATCGGGCTGCGCCGCTTTCAGGAAACTCTTCGTGTCATCATTAAGTTGATGAGGCATCAGCGTCTGGCTTTGCTTCGTATGGTGAGGGACACGGGCAATCTGCTGATGTAAAAATGAATTCCGCGAGCTCTCGAGCAACAGCAGTCACACGAGTGTTCACACCGTTTCCGCGCGCTGCGAGCTTCCGATATCGCCAGCACAGTCGCAGTTTGGCATCCACGCGCCGTACGAGATCGGTCAGCCCAATGAAGTTCTTCTTCAAAGTCACACGTGACCAGCCCCAACTGACGGCCAGAATGTATTAGGTTGACCCGGTTGGACGGACAGATTTGCAGTTGGGTTTAATGTGTTGTTGATCCTCTGTTACGTCCCGGCCTAAATTAGGGTTGTCGTCGCGAGCTATGTGGCGTGAGATTGCGAGGGGCGTCGCGCACTAAATGAGGAATGGAATGGGCCTCGTTTAGTACGCGACGGCGGCGCTAGATTGGAGGGTCGGTTTTACGGCGCCAGGGTTGATCGGGATCCATTGTCTCGCGATAGCGTTTGTCGGAGTCGCGACGCAGTTCGTGCTCGTATCGTTGTTCGCATACAAGGGCGAGGCGGTAGAGGAAGTCGGTCAGAGCACGAGCACAAGAATCAGGGATACCGTCGGGGAATAGCGTGTCAAACTCGGGCGTCATTTCAACTCCTCGATTGCCTGTTGTAGCAGTTCGTCGGGTAGATGGTTCAGTCCTTTGGGCACGGCCATCTGCATAGCGGTGCGCAGAATCCGCCCCGCTTGCCGGGGCAAGCCGCGAGAGGCCTGGCGAAGTAACTCCAGGCCAGATTCGGCCAGCAACGTGTGACTGCAGCCGGCGCTCTTCAATGCGTGCTGGATGAACAGGGCGAAGCGCTCGCGTTCGATCACGGGTTTGAGTTGAACGCGTGCCTGGATAGAGGCTTGACCGGGATTCGTAAAAAATCCGCCACATCTCAGTCTAAGCAGCTGATTTGAATGCAAAATCGATGGTCGGATCGAGCGGCGGAACGGGGCGTAGGAGATCCAGCAGATAGTCCCCAAACCGGTTGATGTGTTCCCGTCGGTACGGCGACAGCACCTTGAGTACTTCGGCGTCGACCGGATGCCCTTTCGCCTGCAGTTCCTTCAGTTTGCGCGACATCCACTGGACGTTGTACAGGATCACCATGTTTGCGACGAGGTGGTTGTACTTGATCACCTTGCGCTGCTCGTGCCGGACGTTTTCGGCAATCACGCCTTCGCCACCAAACATCAGCCACTGCGCGAAGTCGTTGAACTGCTCGCTCTTGTTGGTTGCCGCGTGAATCGTGCGACGCAGCTCCGGCTCATTGAGATATTTCAGCAGGAACAGCGTACGGATCACGCGGCCCAGCTCCCGAAACGCGAAGTAGAGCTTGTTTTTCGTGCTCTCCGAGCCGAGGCGGCGCAGGATTGTCGACGGCGTCATCCTGCCCGCCTTGATCGACACCGCAACGCGCATCATGTCGGCATAGTGACGTTCGATCAGCGCCCAGTCAATCGCCTGACGGCACAAGCTGTCGATATGCTTGTATTTGCGCCGCCGGTCAGCCTTGTACAGCACGAGATCCTTGATGTTGCGCATGCGCGGCATCAGGTTGATGCCCACCACGTACGACAGACCGAAGACCGGACCGCTTTGCGCCTGCGTATCGCCATGGATCGTATCGGGCTTGACGTCTGCGCCGTTCAGGATCAGCCCATCGAGGATATAGACGGCTTCGTGGACACCGCACGGGATGAAGTGACTGAACAGCGCGATGTACATGTCGGATACGTGATAGTAGCCGATCCCGCCGTATCCCCCATAGCGAACGTGATACTCGGACAGCAGGTTCTGCTCGTACAGGCTCCACTTGGTGCCGTCGGCCGACGCGCGCTTGCCGCTGCCCCAGTATTTCGGCAACGCGAACTGGTTGTACGCGTTGATCACCTTCACGTTCGCCTTGTCGAGCCGCTCCTCCGTGACGTGTTTCAGGTTCAGCCAGGCGACCTGTTTGCGAGTGAGCCCTTTCACCGAGCGCGCCGTCTGGCTCGGCCCTAGGTTGCAACCGTAGCAGAACAGCGTCGTGATGAAGCGCTTGCGCGGATCGTCGATCTTCGCGTCAAACCCGGATAGCGGTCCAAACAGTTTATGCAGGTCGAGCCACTGCTCGGTTTCGGTGAGGAGATCCAGGATGCTGAGCTGCGGCATCGATGCCGTGATGGCCTGATCGATCAGCGTGCGGTTCGGCGGCTCGGGCTCCTTGCCCGGCTTGTGGATGACGAGTTCCTCATTGGCGAACTCGATGCTGTCGTTTGCCGGGAAGTTCGCATCGGCCTCGTCGAGCGCCGCGTTCAGCCTGTCTCGCAGATCCTTCGCGAAGCTCTTGCCGTCCGTGGGCAAGCCCACGATCTCGCAGTAGCGCGGCAGTTCACGCCGGAATTCCTCGTCGGTGACCTGATGCACCCGATAATCGTCGAAGCGGTCGCTGCCCTCCACATAGAGGTCGCCGGAATTGAGTTCCCGCATGATCTGGCTGAAGACACCCAGTTCGAAGAACCGGCGGTGCAGCATCCGGCTGTCCCGTCCGTGCGGGAACACCGCGCGCTCCCACTTCTCCGGCAACCAGTCCAGCGGCAGGTTCGCGAAGTCGTTGTCGGTCAGCAGCAGGTATTCGCGGTGCGCGTTGCGGAAACCTTGCAGCCACGCGAGCGCGACCAGCACTGCGCGGTCCTGCGAGCTCGATTGCAGCGGCAGCACGTCCAGGCACTGGAACAGCAGCGAGCGCTGGGTGCGGTACGGCACGAGCATAAACGGCAGATCGAACTGCCCGGCATAAGCGATGTGCTCGTTGCATTGCGCGAGCGCTTCGGCCGGGTCGCCGAGCGCCTCGCGGATTTTCGGTAACCGCTTAGGCTCCGGTACGCCCTCATCCTGGAGAATCTGCAGGACGTCCCGGAACTGCCCGACCAGTCCCTCCAGCATGCCGGCGTGTTCAAGCTGGTATTTTTGCAGCCGGACCTTTGCGTAGGACTCCAACTTGCGCACCACCTTGATGAAGATCTCGGCGACATCATCAAGCGCCTTCTGCAACTGCGCCTGGATGAACAGCACCGCAAGCGCATGACGCTTCGCGGTCTTGAGCGACCGCAGTTCCGCGACGTCGAGCGCCCGCGCTTCGGTGACCAGTTGGGCCCGCTTGCTAACAGACAGGATAGAGGGTGGCGCCGGCAAGCCTTCCGCCAGTTTCCTGATCCCGTTAATATGTTTGAGGAAGCTGGCGATCGCCCGCGCGGCGGGTCGCTTCGGCTCCTGTTTCAGATCATCCCAACCGGACTTGCCGGCCTTGACGACGAGAAGCGCGTCGATGCGTTCGACGAGTGCTGCATCGAGTGCGCCGGTGATGGCCCCATAGATCGCCTCGTTGTGATCGTTGCGCGCCTGCGTGGCGATGCGCTGCAGCGTCGCCAGCGGCGGCAACTCGTACCGGCGCCGGACCAGTTCCTCGATCAGCACGTTCGTAATATCGGGCAGTTCGATCTTTGTCCGGGCTTCCGCCGACGCCAGTTCAGCAAGCGACGCCGCCTCACTCGCATCGAACGCCCGGATGTCAAGCCAGCCGCGCAGCAGTTTCTGGTGACGGATCCGGGTGCCCGACACGTCATACCGTGCGATCGCCGTCCGGGACAGGGCGCGGGCCCGCATCGACGTCCGGATGTGATCGACAATGGCGGGCGGTACCTCCACGAGCATCGGGAAGTAACCGGGGGTGAAGCAAGCTGAGCGCGAATTTCTATCATAAGCGCCAAAGTTATATAGATTTACCGAATTATTCGGGAAGATCACAGTCGGAGCCGTTTCTGGATGCCTGAACAGCCTGGGCGCTGCGACGACGGCCCACAGAACCGCTATCCGACGCCGTCATTTGCAAGTTGATGCGACTGAATGCCGCCCGGGAACTGCGCATCTCATTTATGAAAACGATGCGCCTTATGACCGCAAGGCTTATGATAGAAATTCGCGCTCAGCTTGTTACACCCCCGGTGACGGTCGGCAGAACGACAAAAGGAAGTGCTACATGGCTCGCGGCGGAATTCGATGAATAGTCACAAAGGCACGCAGTAACGCGTGGTCTGCTGCACGACGCAAAGAAAACCGATGGACGCTTTACACTTTTGGTCAGGGAAATACCCCGACACATTCGATGTTGCCAACAACAAGGAAAAACGGAATGCATCCTGTCATCGCGAAGGCAAGCGGTTTTGGAGTGGAACGGTTGTCAATGGCGGGCGCGGAAGCCGCACGCGGAGCGCAGCCGGAACGGCGAGCACCGAACGGGTGAGCACCCGGCGGAGCGAACCATTGACGGCCGTGAAACGACGCAGCCTCTGCGAGAGGGAGCAGGGACAAGGGCTTTGCCCGCTTTCCCTGCTCCCCGAGCCTCCCGGCGGTGAGGGCGGGGTTCCAAGGGGCAGCGCCCCTTGGTCAAGCCCGTATGGGCGCGAAGCTGGTTAGGTATTTTCCTGGCCAGGGGGCCGGGCACGATTGCGGGAGGGGGAGCCGGCGAAGCCGGGGGAACCCCGTAGGGGTGCCCCGTCGGAGACGCAGGCCGGCGCCGAAGGCGACGGGGCGAAGCGCGAAGCGCGGAGGGTAGGCGCGCCTGTAGGGCGCTACAGCGGATCAGTCTGAGTAGTTGCTGGACTTTTCCACTGATTTGGGCCTCCAATTACCAGAAAGATTTATAGGATTTTTTAAAGGCTAAACCTTACAGGTTTAGGGGGGGGGCGATCTAACGA
>NZ_SCNZ01000086.1:0-18764 GCF_005502655.1 Burkholderia sp. 4NA327C6
GGCGGGTTGGACTCGTCGAGCACTGTCGTGAACGGCTTGTGCCACGCCAGACCCTCGCGCGCGAGACGCGCCCAGAATCCTTCGTAATCGTTTTCGGCTTCGGCGGCGAGCGCGCGATAGGCCGGCATGCCGGAAATGGTCGCCGCCTGTTCGAGCGCCGCGGGCGGCGCAAACTGACGGGTTTCGTGAAGAACCGATTCAATCGCAGACATCGACTACCCCTTGGTGAACATGAATCCTCTGCATGGCGGCGCGATCGTGCGCGCCGCGCGTCTTGGCCGGCGCAAGCGCGCCGCTGTCTCCTACCCACCACCCGCGCACGGCCCAAAGGCCGCTGCGCGATGCTGCGCCGCACCACGTCACACGATGGCGACCGGGCGACCCGACAGTTTCCACAATAAGCGCTCGAACTTACCCGTCACTTACGCGGCACGGCCGTTTCGCCCGCCGGGCGGCGCCCGCTTGCAGCTTTACGCTGTAACGAGCGCGACCCTACAATCCTAACTGAACTCGCCTTCCGGATTCCAGCTTGAATCGCTACGCTTTCTTTCTCGTGCTGTCGATGCTGTTCGTCGGCAGCAATGTCGGTATCGGTAAATCGATCGTCGTCTTCGTTCCCGTCGCCATCCTTGCCACGCTGCGCTTCGTGATCGCGATCGCCGTGCTGTGGCCGCTGTTCAGCCCGGTGAAAATGCGCAAGGTCAAGCGCGGCGAATGGCTGAACCTGTTCCTGCAGGCGTTCTTCGGCACCTTCATGTTCACGCTGCTGATGCTGAACGGTGTGCAGCGCACGAGCGCGGTCGCGGCCGGTGTGATCACCAGCACGATCCCTGCGATCGTCGCGCTGTTCGCGTGGCTGATCCTGCGTGAAAAACCGAACGGCCGTGCGCTCGTGTCGATCGCACTCGCGATCGCCGGCGTCGTGACGATCAACCTCGCGAACGGCAGCGCGGCCGGGCACGGCGCGTCGTCGCTGACCGGCAACCTGCTGATCCTCGGCGCCGTGTGCTGCGAATCGATCTACGTGATCCTGTCGCGCCGCCTCACGCAGACGCTCGCGCCGATCGACATCTGCGCGTACACGCACCTGTTCGGCCTGTGCCTGATGCTGCCGCTTGGCGCGACCGCCATGTGGCATTTCGATTACGCGAGCGTGCCGGCCGGCACCTGGGCGCTCGTCGTCTGGTATGGCCTGTCGGCCAGCATCTTCTCGTTCTGGCTGTGGATGAAAGGCATCCGGCACGTGCCGGGCAGCCTCGCCGGCGTGTTCAGCGCGGTGCTGCCGGTCGCCGCCGCCGCGTATGGCATCGCGTTCCTCGGCGAGCGCCCCACGCTCGCGCACGGCATTGCGCTCGCGTGCGTGGTCACCGGCATCGTGCTGGCCAGCCTGCGCGTGAAACGCGTGCCGGCCGCCGCCTCCTGATCCGTCCCCGGCAGTGTCGGCGCGTCGCTGCAGTCGCGCCGGCCGACGCGTTACAATAGCGCGCCTTTTCAAGATTACCCCCGATACCAGCGCATCGCGCCCGACTGTCCACCATGCCTGCCCCGCATTCGCCCGGCCGCCCCGCGCGTCGCCCGCTTCGCCCGCTTCCTGCGCTGATTTTCATGAGCCGCTGGCTCCAGGTTCCGCTCTACCTCGGCCTGATCGTTGCGCAGGCCGTCTATGTGTTCCTGTTCCTGAAGGAAGTCTGGCACCTGCTGTCGCATGCAACGAGCCTCGACGAAATCAGCGTGATGCTCGCGGTGCTCGGCCTGATCGACGTGGTGATGATCTCGAACCTGCTGATCATGGTGATCGTCGGCGGTTACGAAACGTTCGTGTCGCGCCTCGGCATCGAGGGCCACCCCGACGAGCCCGAGTGGCTCGACCACGTGAACGCTGGCGTGCTGAAGGTCAAGCTGTCGATGGCGCTGATCAGCATTTCGTCGATCCACCTGCTGAAGACCTTCATCAACCCCGACCAGCACACGACGCACGCGATCATGTGGCAGGTGATCATCCACGTGTCGTTCCTGGTGTCGGCGCTCGTGATGGCGTGGGTCGACCGCCTGACGACGCATACGCACCCGGCCCATTTCCACGAGCCGCACGCCCACGGCGCGCACGCGCCCGCGGCTAACGAGCCCCGCAAGCCGGCCGACGCAGCCGTCAATGCATAACGCATTCCCCACTGTCCTCACAGAGTCTCAGCCATGACCGTCATCAAACAGGAAGACCTGATCCAGAGCATCGCGGATTCGCTGCAGTACATCAGCTACTACCATCCGCTCGACTACATCCAGGCCCTCGGCCGCGCGTACGAGCTGGAAGAAAGCCCGGCCGCGAAGGATGCGATCGCGCAGATCCTCACGAACAGCCGCATGTGCGCGGAAGGCCGCCGCCCGATCTGCCAGGACACCGGCATCGTCACGATCTTCGTGAAGGTCGGCATGGACGTGCGCTGGGACGGCGCGACGATGGGCTTGACCGACATGATCAACGAAGGCGTGCGCCGTGGTTACACGCACCCGGACAACGTGCTGCGCGCATCGATCGTCAATCCTCCGGAAGGCGCCCGCAAGAACACGAAGGACAACACGCCGGCCGTGATCCACTACGAGATCGTGCCGGGCGACAAGGTCGACGTGCAGGTCGCGGCGAAGGGCGGCGGCTCGGAGAACAAGTCGAAGTTCGTGATGCTGAACCCGTCCGACTCGATCGTCGACTGGGTGCTGAAGACGGTCCCGACGATGGGCGCGGGCTGGTGCCCGCCCGGCATGCTGGGGATCGGTATCGGCGGCACCGCCGAAAAGGCGATGCTGATGGCGAAGGAATCGCTGATGGAGCCGATCGACATCCAGGAAATCATCGCGCGCGGCCCGAAGGACTGGGTCGAGGAACTGCGCGTCGAACTGCACGAGAAGGTCAACGCGCTCGGTATCGGCGCCCAGGGCCTCGGCGGCCTCGCAACGGTGCTCGACGTGAAGATCATGGCGGCACCGACGCACGCGGCATCGAAGCCGGTCGCGCTGATCCCGAACTGCGCGGCGACGCGCCACGCGCACTTCGTGCTCGACGGCTCGGGCCCGGCCAAGCTTGAAGCGCCTTCGCTCGATGCGTGGCCGAAGGTCAACTGGGAACCGAACACGGAAACCAGCAAGCGCGTCGACCTGAACACGCTGACGCCGGAAGAAGTCGCGAGCTGGACGCCGGGCCAGACGCTGCTGCTGTCGGGCAAGATGCTCACGGGCCGCGACGCCGCGCACAAGCGCATCGCCGACATGCTCGCGAAGGGCGAGAAGCTGCCGGTCGACTTCACGAACCGCGTGATCTACTACGTCGGCCCGGTCGATCCGGTCCGCGACGAAGTGGTCGGCCCGGCAGGCCCGACGACGGCCACGCGCATGGACAAGTTCACCGAGACGATGCTCGCGCAAACCGGCCTGATCTCGATGGTCGGCAAGGCCGAGCGCGGCCCGGTCGCGATCGACGCGATCAAGAAGCACAAGGCGGCCTACCTGATGGCCGTCGGCGGTGCGGCTTACCTCGTGTCGAAGGCGATCCGCGGCGCGAAGGTGCTCGCGTTCGAAGACCTCGGCATGGAAGCGATCTACGAGTTCGACGTACAGGACATGCCGGTGACGGTCGCCGTCGATTCGTCGGGCACGTCGGTGCACCAGACCGGTCCGAAGGAGTGGCAGGCGAAGATCGGCAAGATCCCGGTCGCAACCGCTTAAGCGCGATCGAACGAAAGGCCGGACGCGAGTCCGGCCTTTTTACTTCTCATTCTCATTATTGCGTGCGGCCGATTGTTCGAGGCTGATTCTCATTACACGCAAAAGCCAGGCCCGGCAAGGCTTTGAGGCTTGGCTTTTCTCGTTCGAGCGATTATCGTTCGGTTTCTGAAGCCCCACTGAACAAGGAACAAGCCATGCAAGGCGACAAGAAAGTCATCGAATACCTGAACGCCCAGTTGAAGAATGAACTCACGGCGATCAACCAGTACTTCCTGCATGCGCGCATGTACAAGCACTGGGGCCTCGAGAAGCTCGGCAAGCACGAGTACGACGAGTCGATCGGCGAAATGAAGCATGCCGACTGGCTGATCGAGCGCGTCTTCATGCTCGACGGCCTGCCGAACCTGCAGGATCTGCACAAGCTGCTCGTCGGCGAGGAAACCGAAGAGATCCTGAAGTGCGACCTGAAGCTCGAACAGATCTCGCAGTCCACCTGCAAGGAAGCGATCGCCTACTGCGAATCGGTTCGCGACTACGTGTCGCGCGAGATCTTCGAAAAGATCCTCGACGACACCGAAGAGCACATCGACTGGCTGGAAACGCAGATCGACCTGATCGGCAAGGTCGGCCTGCAGAACTACCAGCAAACGATGATGGGCACGCCGGAGTAAACTCGCTCCACGCTTCCCGCTACCGCCTCCAGCCCGTTCATGTCGACACCTTCCGTCATTCCTGCGACGCCCACGGCCGTCGCGCCCATCGGCATCTTCGATTCGGGGCTGGGCGGACTGTCGGTGCTGCGCGCCGTGCGCGCGCAGTTGCCCGACGAATCGTTCATCTACGTCGCCGATTCGCACCATGCGCCGTACGGCCCGCGCGATGAGGCGTTCATCACGGAACGCACGCTGGCAATCGGCGAGTGGCTGGCCCGCGAAGGGGCGAAAGCGCTCGTCATCGCCTGCAACACCGCGACCGCGCGCGCGATCGCCACGGTCCGCGAGCACCTGTCGATACCGCTCGTCGGCGTCGAGCCGGGCATCAAGCCGGCCGCCGCCCTGTCCGCGAGCGGCGTCGCCGGCGTCCTCGCCACGCAGTCGACGCTGAACAGCCCGCGCTTCCAGGCGCTGCTCGACCGCTACGGCGCCGGCCGCCGCTTCATCTGCCAGCCCGGCCACGGGCTCGTCGAAGCCATCGAGCGCGGTGATACGAATTCGCCCGCGTTGCGCGCGTTGCTCGACAGCTACCTGCAACCGATGCTCGACGACGGCGCCGATACGCTGGTACTCGGCTGCACGCATTACCCGTTCTTCGCGGAAACGATTCGTGACCTTGTGGGCGACCGCATGACGCTCGTCGACACCAGCGACGCGATCGCGCGCCAGCTCGTGCGGGTGCTCGACGAACGCAACCTGCGCGCACCGGCCGGCACGCGCGCGGCACCGCCCCGCTTCTGCTCGACCAGCGACGGCCGCCAGCTGCAGGTACTCGCATCGACGCTGCTCGGCCTCGCCGCACCGGTCGAATCCGTCACCATTTCCTCGCCCAACGCGCACGCCTGCGCGACCGCCTGACACCGGCCGGCACGCCCTGTTCTGCGTGCCGCCGCACCTCCCCCGCCGTTTCAAGGGTCCGATGACCTTAAAAAAAGCCCGACCCAGGCTTGTCAACACCCGCAAATTTAATGATAATAATTCGCATTAACGTTAGCTATCGCAACTCACCATGATCGTCTGCGTGTGCAAGTCTGTTTCCGATCGCAAGATTCGCGCGTCCCTCGCAGAGGGCGTGAACTCTTTCGATGAACTCCAGTTCGAGCTTGGCGTGGCCACGTGCTGCGGCAAGTGCGAGGAGTCCGTACGCGACCTCATGGCCGAACAGGGCGTCTGCGCGAGCCGGTGCGGTGTCGAGCATCATGCTCACCCGATCCCGGTCACGTTCTACGAACGCAAGGCCGCCTGACCGGCGCCGAGTGTGCGCATGCGGCCCCGGCCGCATTTTTTGTTTTGACCGTCAGCAAGCCACCGTCTGCGCGAGCCAGCGGCTTACCTGCCAAGGAGCCTGTCATGGAATTGCTGATCGGATTTGTGACCACCGTTTGCATCTCGCTGCTGATCTTCCGCAAGTGATGCCGATTCACCCGCCGCGCCCCGGGTGCGACATCGTTCTTTCAAGCTAACATGCAGGCTTCGCATCTCGCTCCTGCCGGCGCCGTGCCGGCTGCATCACGTATGAATCCCCGAGTGATCGTCGTCGCGGTCGGTGTGCTTGCCGCACATGCGATCATGCTGACGGCCGCCTGGCTCCATCGCAACGCGCCGCCGCCGCCGAAGGAGATCGAGGTTCAGTCGATCACCGCGCAGCTCATTGCGCCTGCACCTCCCGCCCAGCCGGTCGCGGTCCAGTCGGCCGCGCAGCAGCCTGCACCGCCCAAGCCCACGCCGCGCGTGAAGCCGAAGGTCGAGCCGAAGCCGGTGCAGAAAGCGGTCCCGGCGCCTCAGCCCGTCTCGCAGGCACCGTCGCCGACGCCCGCGCCGGCAGCGGCCGATCCGACACCGGCTCCCGCCGCGCCGGCGCCAGCTGCACCGGCTGCGGCACCCGGCCCGGCGCGCGAGACGATGCAGGTCAGCGCGCCGAAGAACGTGTCGGCGCTCAGCTGCAATTTCGTCAAGCCGACTTATCCGTCGATGTCGCGCCGCCGCGGCGAAACGGGCACGGCCTATGTTCACTTCATCATCGGCGTGACCGGCAAGATCGAAAGCGTCCAGTTGCAGAAGAGCAGCGGCTACCCGCGTCTCGACGAAGCCGCGCTCGAGGCGACGCGCGCCAGCACCTGTCCGCCGTATATCGAGAACGGCCAGGCGATCCGTGCCGCCCATACGCTGCCCTTCAACTTCACGCTTGACGATTAACCCGTCATATTCGGTAGATTCAAAGGAAACAAGAAAATGCAAAGCTACGGTATCGCGCACGTCTGGGCGCAAGGTGATTTCGTCACGCGCGCCATCGCGATCACGCTGCTCGTGATGTCGGTCCTGTCGTGGATCGTGATCGTCATCAAGGGCTGGAACGTGATCCGCCTGAACCGCCTGACGAAGAACGCAGAACAGGCCTTCTGGCATTCGGACAACTTCGACGACGGCATCAAGAAGCTCGGTCTTGCCGCATCGACGCCGAACGACAACCCGTTCCTCGCGCTCGCGCTGTCGGGCAAGGAAGCGGCCGATCACCACCACCAGACGCAACCGCACCTGCACGACCGCATGGACGTGTCGGACTGGGTCACGCGCTGCCTGAAGGACACGATGGACGAAGGCATCTCGCGCATGCAGAGCGGTCTCGCGATCCTCGCGTCGGTCGGCAGCACGGCACCGTTCGTCGGCCTGTTCGGCACGGTCTGGGGCATCTACCACGCACTGCTCGCGATCGGCGCATCCGGCCAGACGTCGATCGACCAGGTCGCGGGCCCGGTCGGCGAATCGCTGATCATGACCGCCTTCGGCCTGTTCGTCGCGATTCCGGCCGTGCTCGGCTACAACGCACTCACCCGCGCGAACAAGGGTGTCGTCAGCAAGCTGCGCCGCTTCGCGCACGGTCTGCATGCGTACTTCGTGACGGGCGCGAGCCTTGCCTCGTCGTCGACGCGCGACGGCCTGCGTCTCGCGACGCGCGCCAGCTGAGGCGGGGTGAACCATGGCAATGAACACCGGCTTCAGCGACGATGACGACGATGCAGTGATGAGCGAGATCAACATGACGCCGCTCGTCGACGTCATGCTCGTACTCCTGATCATTTTCCTCGTGACGATCCCGGCGATGCAGCATGCGGTGAAGATCGACCTGCCGCACGCCAGCAGCCAGCCCGTCGACGAAAAGCCGCAGACGGTCGACGTCGCGATCCAGGGTGACGGCACGATCCTGTGGGACGACCACACGGTCACGCGCGCACAATTGCAGGAACGCATCGCGGAAGCGGCAAAACGCACGCCGCAACCCGAGTTGCACCTGCGTGCCGACCGCAAGGTCGCGTACGAACACGTCGCGGAAGTGATGTCGGATGCGCAGGCAGGCGGCCTGACGAAGCTCGGCTTCGTCACGGAGCCGGGCGCGAAAGCGAAGTAACGCGCGCACGTCTTGCGGTAACGCATCGCCACCAGTGCCTGGCCGGCCGCACCTCGCCGGCCGCACCTCGCCGGCCGCACCTCGCCGGCCGCACCCAAAGTAAAAGGCCTTCATCGCCAGATGAAGGCCTTTTTTCATGCGCACGCGGGCGCCTTCGGGCGGCGGGCTCTTTGGCGGTATCGGTTGCGCCTCGAGCAACGCAAATGCGACTCTGCCGTGGTCTGCACGGACTGCGCGTTCTGCCCTATCTGGCTCACAATATATGCGGCCACCTGACTTCGCTCAGAACTTCCTTCACGAAATGGGATTTCAATATAGGCCTGCGCGCACGCGCATTCAAGGTTCCGGCGATTGAAACTTGCGATTGCAGGCGACGCTTCAATGACAAAACAAATTTGCGTCGCCGTGCGCGTCGTGTTCAGGTCGCCGAAACATCGGCCGCCGCTTCCTTCTTCGCGCGTTCCGGGCACCCCGGATCCTTGTAGGCACCGTGATCGAGCTTCTCGACCAGGTAGTCGACGAACGCACGCACCGCGGGCGGCATCCCCTGCCGCGACACGAACACCGCATACAGTTGCGGCACCGGCAACGTCCAGCCCGGCATCACCGGCGACAGTTGCCCCGCGCGCAGCGCGTTGCCGTACATCATCTCCGGCAGTGCCGCGATGCCGAGGCCATCGAGCACGGCTTCACGGATCGTCATCAGGTCGGCCGTCACGAGCCGCGGGTCGTGTTCGTGTATGTGACGCGTTCCGTCCGGCGCGATCAGGTTGAACACGTGCCGCCCATCGACGCTCGGCGTATCGAGCGTCTCGAAGCCGCTCAGGTCGTCCGGTACCAGCGGCGGCGCATTCTGGCTCAGCAGGCTCGGCGCGCCGACCAGCATCTGCTCGGTGCGCCACAGCGGCCGCACGACGATGTTCGCGTTCTGCGGCGGCTCCGAGCGCACGCGCAGCGCGACGTCGATCGAATCCTCGAAGAGGTCGATCACGCGATTCGTCACGCGCACGTGCACCTTCACCTCGGGATAGCGACGCAGGAATTCGGGCAGGATGCGCGACAGCATCGTCTGCGACAGCGTCACGGGCACGCTGACGCGCACCGAGCCGCGTGGCGATGAGCGCAACTGCTGCACCGCGTTCATCGCCGCCTGCGCTTCCGCCAGCATCGCCTGGCAATGCTGGTAGAACAGCTCCCCCGCCTCGGTCAGCGCGAGCTTGCGTGTGGAGCGCTGCAGCAGGCGCACGCCGAGCGCCGCCTCGAGTTCGGTCAGGCGCCGCGACAGGCGCGATTTCGAGATGCCCAGCACGCGCTCCGCGGCCGAGAAACCGCCATGTTCGACGACCTGCGAAAAGTACATGAGGTCGTTCAGGTTATGTGCATCGATATTCATCTCATCGTTCCATTTTCAGAACAATCCATTGCGAACCGTCGCGAATCGAACGGTAAAACGCCCAATATAATAGCGCTATGTTTCAAAAATAACGCTATTCCGATCATTTCGAGGGTATCCGCATGACGACCGCTCGCTCGCTTGACCGCACCTACCCCGCGCTTCGCACGACCGAAGGCGGCGGCTTTGTGGTTCATCGTCCGTTCCCGACCCGGCTGCTGATGGATTTCGATCCGTTCCTGCTGCTCGACGAAATGGGCCCCGTCGACTACGCGCCCGGCGAAGCCAAGGGCGCCCCCGACCATCCGCATCGCGGCTTCGAGACCGTGACCTACGCGCTCGACGGGCGCTTCCGCCATCGCGACTCGTCCGGCCATACCGGCACGCTCGGCCCGGGCGACGTGCAATGGATGACGGCGGGCGCCGGCGTCGTGCACAGCGAGATGCCGGATCCGGAATTCGCGCAGGCGGGCGGTCGCTCCCACGGTTTCCAGCTGTGGGTCAACCTGCCGCGCCGCGACAAGCTGATCGCGCCGCGCTACCAGGAGATCCCCGCCGACCGCATCCCGACCGCCACCTCGCCTGACGGCCGCGCGCGGGTGCGCGTGATCGCAGGCGAAGCGTTCGGCGTCCGCGCCGCGATCGAGACACGTACACCGATCCTCTATCAGCATTTCACGCTGCAGCCGGGCGCCACGGTCACGCAGACCGTTCCGGCAGGCTATCGCGTGTTCGCCTATCCGATCGACGGAACGGGCCTCTACGGGCTCGCCAGGCAGGCGGTCGACGCACGACACATGGTCGTGTACTGCGATGACGGCGACACGGTCTCGTTCGCTGCCGGCGACACGTCGCTCGACCTGCTGCTGATCGGCGGCGTGCCGCTCAACGAGCCGATCGTCCGCTACGGCCCGTTCGTGATGAACACCGAGGAAGAGATCCGGCAGGCGGTCGTCGACTATCAGTCCGGTCGCATGGGGCGCATCGAAGCATGACGCACGGACGGGCGCGCACGTGCCGCGAAACCGCCCGTTTTGCGTCACAATGACTTCTTGAACCACGTGGCCGCCCGCCACCAGAAGGAACCCGTCCCCTTGAACTTCGAACATCTGATCCAGATCAATTCCGACGATCCGGCCGTGCCGATCCTCACCCGCGACCAGCTCTGGGAAGGTCTCGTGTTGCGCGCTGAGCAGCCGCAACTGTTCGTGCTCGGTCTCGACAGCTGTGTCGTCCACGAACGGACGGACACGACGCTAGAACGTGAGCTGCACTACGGTCACGCGACCGTGCGCGACCACGTCACGTTCACGCCGAACCAGCAGGTTCGCTACGACATCCTCGCCGCCGATGGCGAGATCGGCGGCTCGCTGACGATGACGATCGAGGAACGCGACGACCACGAACTGTTCCTGCGTTTCGAATACCGCACGACGCTGGTCGTCACCGACGACAGCGAAGACGCGCGGCAGACACACGGGATCGTCAAGGAAGCGTACCGCACGTCGGATATCGACACGGTCCGCCTGATCCGCGAGTACGCGCAGGGCCGCAAGGACCCCGATCCGCTGCACTGAACCCGGTGGCGGCCTGCGGGGCCGCCCCTTTGAATCAAGCTATCGGGTTTGCCATTTCGATCGATAAAGAGTTTTTGTAAATGGGAATAGTTATCATTTAGAATTCATTCCATCGTATCGACAGTCACCGATCAACCGAATGACCGACACCATGCGCCCGACCCCGACCACGCTGACCTTGCGCCGCACGACCGGCACCGCGGGCAGCAGCCGTCAGAAGACGGCAGCGGTCACCACGCCGGCGAAGCCTGCCGGCAACCGCGAAGCAGGCACGCGGGTCGTCAGCAGCGATGCGCTGCTGCAAGGCCAAAGCCACGTCAGCATCGCGCATAACGGAGAGACCTATCAGTTGCGCGCCACACGGCTCGGCAAACTGATCCTGACGAAGTAACACAGAGTATTGTGGGGACCACCTCCCTGAGAGGTGTTGGGCAGTAGCCAGCGTAACGGCTTGCACGCGAGATCTAGACCCCTTCGTGCAAACACACTCAAGCAGCCGTTGCAGCAAGCCAAGCCACTTTTTTGGTTCTCGCACAAGGAAGAAAAAAAGCGACACGTCGAAGGACGTGTCGCTTTTCCGTTTGGGCGGCCCATGCGCGAAGCACGCCGCCCAGGTTCGCTACCGCGTCGATGCGTGACCGCCGAAGCGGCACGCGATCCGCTTCAGAACCCCCAGAACATCAACCACCATGCGCTGTCGATGACGGCAAGCCCGGCGGCGAACCACGCGAATGCCGCAAGCCGGCGCGGCCAGCCCGCATAGCGCCCCGTCACTTTCCACGCGAGCCACGCACTCCATGCGTTGGCGCCGACGAGGATCGCGATGCGCACATCGGTCGCCCAGCCGAGCGGCACATGCTCGGCACGCAGCAGCGACAGTGTCGTGGCCGACAGGCCAAGGAACACACCCGCGCCTGCAATCGGAATCAACGCCTGCGCAAGATGATGCAGCCGCACGCGATCGAAGCGGCCGAGCATCAGCGTCGCGCCGGCCAGCAGCACCAGCAGCGCCGTGCCGTACACGAGCCCCGTGCCGACGATGTAGCTGATGACCAGCCCGCCGTCGAGCCACGAGAACACGTCGTTGCGATCCGGATAGTGCGTGAGCAGGAACCACGGCGCATTCGTCTCGAGCGGCCACGTGATGTCATGGTCGATCAGCCAGCCCGCGAGCCATTGCTTGATCTCCACGAACCACGGGCTGACGGTCCAGTGGAACGCACCGATCGCGACGCCGAGCAGGCCGTACAGGATCAGCGCGGTGTTCCACGGGTTCGCCTGCTGCGCGCCGAGGTTCACGACTTCGTCGGACGGCGAGCGCAACGACAGCGAGATCGCATCCCGGTGCCCGCTGCAGCGGCCGCACATGTGGCAGTCCGCCGCGCCCTTCATGTTGCGCAACGGCACGAGCGGCGCGCAGTTGATCGGAATCACGCGATGGCCATGCTCGCCGTTCTTGTACGACCGGCGCCATGCATCCTCGTCGACCTTGTAGCGCATTGGCGCGAGCCGCGCGAGCAGCCCGAACACACCGTTGACCGGGCACAGGTACTTGCACCACACGCGCTTCTCGCGGCCATACAGCAAGCCGATCACGATCGCACCGACGGTCGAGCCGCCGAGCACGAACAGCACCGCGAGCGGGTACTGGTACACGCTCACCATCTGCCCGTAGATCGTCGTGAGCCCGAACGCGACGAACGGCCAGCCGCCCCACCGCATCCAGCGCGGAATCGGGCCGCCGCGGCCGAACTTGCTCGCGAATTCGGTGAGCGCACCTTCCGGGCACAGCACGCCGCACCAGACACGGCCGAGCATCACCATCGACAGCAGCACGAACGGCCACCAGATGCCCCAGAACGTGAATTGCGCGATCAGCGTGAGGTTGTTCCACAGGTGCGCGGAGTCGTCCGGCAGCGGCAACACCGCCGGCACGATGATCAGGAACGCATAGACGGCGACGACGGCCCACTGGATGCCGCGGATCAACGCACCGTGGCGCTGCATCCATTGACCGGCCTGCGCGAGCCAGCCCTGCTTGGCTGCGGCGACAACGCTCATGCCGCGCGACCTGCCGCGACCGCCGGACGACGGCTCGCGCGCTTCATCAGCAGCCAGACCACCGCCCAGTACACCGCATACGCAACCAGGTTGGTCAACGCCGGGTGGGCACGATAGCCGGTAAGCGTGGCGACGAGCGAGCCGAACGTGCCCGAATCATCGAGGATCGCGGACGTGTCCCACACCTGCGAAATGCCGAGCGGCAGGATTTCCTTGTCGATCAGCTTGTCGACGCCGGTCTGGAACAGGCCTGCGCCGAGGAACAGCAGCATCACTTCGGTGACGCGGAAGAAATGCCGCCACGAGAAGTACTTGCCGCCGAGCTGAAGCAGATAGAACGTGAGGAACGCGAGGCCGAGACCGATCACGACCGCGAGCATCTGGCTGCCGTCGACGTGACCCGACTGGCCGAAACCGAGACCGTACAGGAAGATCACCGTCTCGCTGCCTTCGCGCGCGATCGCGAGCGCGACCAGCACCGCGACGCCCCACCAGTTCGAATCGCGCGTGCTCTGCTGTAGCGATTGCTCCATGTCGCGCTTCAGCGTGCGGCCGTGCCGGCGCATCCACAGCACCATCTGCACGATCAGCACGCATGCGATCAGCACCATGGCGGTCTGGAAGTAGTCCTGCGCGTCGCCGGACAGCACTTCGGTGAAACCCACCAGTGCGGCACCGAGGCCGACAGCCATCAGCAAGCCGACACCGACGCCGGCCCAGAGAAAAGGCAGGCCGCGGCGCGCATCGTCGTCGCCGTTTTTCAGCCATGCATAGAGAATGCCGACGACGAGCAGCGCTTCGACGCTCTCCCGCCAGACGATGAACAAGATCTGACCCATCGATACCTCCTGACGCGCGGTACACCGGGCAGGTGCGCCCGCGCGCAGATAAAACGCATTACTTCGCGACGATCACGCCCTGCGCCTGCTGGTGGAAATCGTCGAAAAACTTGTATTCACCCGGCGACAACGGTGCGACGACCACGAACGAATCGGCGCCCGGCGCGAGCACCTTCTCCTTGCGCAGTTGCACGCTCTCGAATTCAGCGGCGCCCTTGCCGGTGTTCTTGATCTCGATCTTGAAACGCTGGCCGGCCGGCACTTCGATGCGGGCGGGATTCAGCTTGCCGTCCGTCATCTCAAGCTTGAACGTCGGCAGATCGGCGGCATACGCCGCGCCGGCAAGCCACAACGCAGCGGCTGCGGCCAAGACTTTCTGGGGAATTTTCATTCTGGATTCTCTACGCCGACGGCGCGCCGAAGCGCGCCGCCCGTCATGCCACCGATCAGTAACCGCCCTTCTTGCCGATACCGGCGAACGGGAAGTCGTATTCGAGGGTAATGGGCTTGAACCACGCGCCCACGCCCGTTTCCTTGTCGATGTGACGGCCGAACGCCATGTGGCCCGTCTGCATCGGCGGCTTGACGACCATCGTCAGGTGGTACTTGCCCGGGCCGTTCAGCTTCACGTTGTCGCCGTAGTGCGGGCCGTCGCTCGCGACCATGCCCATCAGGTCGCCTTCAGCCTTCCACTTCGCGTCGCCCTGCTTCGTCAGCTTGTACGTGACCTGCAGGTACGGCATCCAGTCGCCTTCCGCGAAACCCGTCGGGTTGTTCTTGACCGCGTGGATGTCTGCCTCGAGGTGGATGTCGGAATCCGACGCCTTGCGCATCATTCCTTCCGGGTCCATCGTGATCGGCTGCAGGTACACGGCGCCGATTTCCATGCCGCCCTGGATCTGCTGCTTGCCGATCGGATATTCGGCAGCCGAGGCCGACATCGCGGCAAGCGCCGCCGCTACCGCAACCGTCGTGCGGATGAACGAAGAACCCAACATGGACACTCCTTGTTATTTGATCTGGAACCATGTGGACCGGCCGCCAGGCCGCCCCACTGAAAACACTAACGCAACGAATAACGTTAATGCGAACAATTCTCAATAATTACGAAGTTTAGCACCGAACCTGTTTCGGAACAAACGGGGAGCCGTGTAAACCCCTGATCCGACAAGGCTTACAGGCTCTTTACCGAATGATTTCGGTGACGCTTGGAAAGGTTTACCGGCCGCCGTTGACGTGATCGCCGACGTTCGCGCCGAACACGCGCTCACGCAGCAGCGCAAGTTGGTCGCGGGTCGCGGCGGCCTTCTCGAACTCGAGGTTCTTAGCGTAGTCGGCCATCTGCTTCTCGAGGCGCTTGATTTCCTTGGCAAGCTGCTTTTCCGACATGTCCTCGAATTTCGCGCGCTGCTGCGCTTCCTTCAGCTCGGCGCGTGCCTCGTCCGCGTTGTAGACGCCGTCGATGATGTCCTTGATGCGCTTCACGACCCCGCGCGGCGTGATGCCCATCTTTTCGTTGTGCGCGATCTGCTTCGCACGGCGCCGCTCGGTCTCGCCGATCGCGCGCTTCATCGACTCGGTCATGTTGTCCGCGTAGAGGATCGCCTTACCGTTCACGTTCCGCGCCGCGCGGCCGATCGTCTGGATCAGCGAGCGCTCGGCGCGCAGGAAGCCCTCCTTGTCCGCGTCGAGGATCGCGACGAGCGACACCTCGGGAATGTCGAGCCCTTCCCGCAACAGGTTGATCCCGACCAGCACGTCGAACGTGCCGAGCCGCAGGTCGCGGATGATCTCGACGCGCTCGACCGTGTCGATGTCGCTGTGCAGGTAACGCACCTTGACCCCGTGATCGGCGAGAAACTCGGTGAGCTGCTCGGCCATGCGCTTCGTCAGCACGGTGATCAGCACGCGCTCCTCGGCCTTCACGCGCGCGTTGATCTCGGCCAGCACGTCGTCTACCTGCGAGCTCGCCGGCCGTACTTCGATTTCCGGATCGACAAGGCCCGTCGGCCGCACGACCTGTTCGGCGATCTGCCCGGTCACGCTCTTCTCGTAGTCGGCCGGCGTGGCCGACACGAATACGACCTGGCGCATCTTGCGTTCGAACTCGGGGAACTTGAGCGGCCGGTTGTCCAGCGCCGACGGCAGCCGAAACCCGTAGTTGACGAGGTTTTCCTTGCGCGCGCGGTCGCCGTTGTACATGCCGTTCAGCTGGCCGATCAGCACGTGCGATTCGTCGAGCAGCATCAGCGCATCGGGCGGCAGGTAGTCGACGAGGGTCGGCGGCGGGTCGCCGGGCGCCGCGCCCGAGAAATGCCGCGAGTAGTTCTCGATGCCCTTGCAGAAGCCGAGCTCCTGAAGCATCTCGAGATCGAAGCGCGTGCGCTGCTCGAGGCGCTGGGCCTCGACGAGCTTGCCGTCTCTGTGAAAGAACTCGAGCCGCTCGCGCAGTTCGTCCTTGATCGTCTCGACCGCGCGCATCACGGTGTCGCGCGGCGTCACGTAGTGCGACGACGGATACACGGTAAAGCGCGGGATCTTCTGCCGCACGCGGCCCGTCAGCGGGTCGAACAGCTGCAGCGTCTCGACCTCGTCGTCGAACAGTTCGACGCGCACGGCCAGCTCCGCGTGTTCGGCCGGGAAGATGTCGATCGTGTCGCCGCGCACGCGGAACGTGCCGCGCTGGAAATCCTGCTCGTTGCGCGTGTACTGCATCGCGATCAGCCGCGCGATCACGTCGCGCTGGCCGAGCTTGTCGCCGGCGCGCAGCGTCAGGATCATCTGGTGGTATTCGGACGGGTTGCCGATACCGTAGATCGCCGACACCGTCGCGACGATCACCACGTCGCGGCGCTCCATCAGGCTCTTCGTCGCCGACAGCCGCATCTGCTCGATGTGCTCGTTGATCGACGAGTCCTTCTCGATGAACAGGTCGCGCTGCGGCACATAGGCCTCGGGCTGGTAGTAGTCGTAGTACGAGACGAAGTACTCGACTGCATTGCGCGGGAAGAACTCGCGAAATTCCGAGTAGAGCTGAGCGGCGAGCGTCTTGTTCGGCGCGAACACGATCGCCGGGCGGCCGAGCCGCGCGATCGTGTTCGCCATCGTGAAGGTCTTGCCCGAGCCCGTCACGCCGAGCAGCGTCTGGAACGAGAGACCGTCCTCGACCCCTTCGACGAGCGTCTGGATCGCGGTCGGCTGGTCGCCTGCGGGCGGATACGGCTGATACAGCTGGAACGGCGACCCTTCGAAGGTCACGAATTTCGATTCGTCGAGCGCGTCGCCGGTTTCGGCTTTATGTTCGGACATGGAATGCGGCCGGAGCGAGGGCAAAGAAAGCATTCTAGCGCTTCGCGGCCTCGCGAACTGCTGCCGGCTCCTGACGCGCGACCGCCACCCGAAATCACGGTTCCCGGCCGAATTTCGCCGCCGAAACGCCGCCCCCGCCTGCGCGAATTCGCTACAATGTCAGGCTGCTGCGCTTTCCGGCGTCGTGCCTGCCCGCGCGCGGTCCATCCACCGCGCCCGCACCGCCCGTTGAAAGCCTGACCCTCTTTTCACTACTGCCGAATCATCATGTCGCTCTTCTCCGCTGTCCAGCTTGCTCCCCGCGACCCGATCCTGGGCCTGAACGAAGCCTTCAACGCCGATGCGCGTCCGACCAAGGTCAATCTCGGCGTCGGTGTGTACACGAACGAAGAAGGCAAGATTCCGCTGCTGCGCGCGGTTCGCGATGCGGAGAAGGCACGTGTCGAGGCCGGCCTGCCGCGTGGCTACCTGCCGATCGACGGTATCGCCGCCTACGATGCGGCCGTGCAGAAGCTGCTGCTCGGCAATGACTCGCCGCTGATCGCAGCCGGCCGCGTGGTCACGGCCCAGGCACTGGGCGGCACGGGTGCACTGAAGATCGGCGCCGATTTCCTGCGCACCCTGAACCCGAACGTGAAGGTCGCGATCAGCGATCCGAGCTGGGAAAACCACCGCGCGCTGTTCGAAGCAGCCGGCTTCGAAGTCGTCGCATACCCGTACTACGACGCCGCCACCAACGGCGTGAACTTCGATGGCATGCTGTCGGCACTCAACAGCTACGCGGCAGGCACGATCGTCGTGCTGCACGCGTGCTGCCACAACCCGACCGGCGTGGATCTGACCGAAGCGCAATGGCAACAGGTCGTCGACGTCGTGAAGGCACGCAACCTCGTGCCGTTCCTTGACATCGCCTACCAGGGCTTCGGCGAGAACATCGAGGCCGATGCTGCCGCGGTGCGCCTGTTTGCCGCAGCCGACCTGAACGCATTCGTGTCGTCGTCGTTCTCGAAGTCGTTCTCGCTGTACGGCGAGCGCGTCGGTGCACTGTCGATCATCACGTCGAGCAAGGAAGAAGCGACGCGCGTGCTGTCGCAACTGAAGCGCGTGATCCGCACGAACTACTCGAACCCGCCGACCCATGGCGGCGCCGTGGTCGCAGCAGTGCTCGCTTCGCCGGAACTGCACGCTTCGTGGGTGCAGGAACTCGGTGAAATGCGCGATCGCATCCGCGCAATGCGCAATGGTCTCGTCGAGCGCCTGAAGGCAAGCGGCGTCGATCGCGACTTCAGCTTCATCAACGAGCAGCGCGGGATGTTCTCGTATTCGGGCCTGACCTCGGCGCAAGTCGATCGCCTGCGCGACGAGTTCGGCATCTACGCAGTCGGCACGGGCCGGATCTGCGTCGCCGCACTGAACACGCGCAACCTCGACGCGGTCGCCAATGCGGTCGCAGCCGTCCTGAAGTAATGCAGCGAACGGGCGGCAGCCACCATCGGCCCCGCCCTGCCGCAATAAAAACGCGCTCCACGGAGCGCGTTTTTTTATGGCATGCGCGCGCGGGCAGCTACACCGCCCGCCCCCGCATCACTGCATGAACCAGCCGTGACTGACGACGACCGACTGGCCCGTGAGCGCGGCGCTCGGGAAGGCCGACAGGAACAGCACCGTCTGCGCGACGTCCTGAACGGTCGTGAACACGCCGTCGACCGTATTGCCGAGCATCACCTTCTTCACCACTTCCTCTTCGCT